>NZ_JBDJAV010000012.1:0-199722 GCF_039649625.1 Plantactinospora sp. ZYX-F-223
GGGAGGTTGAAAGGGTTCAGTGGTACGGCCACAGTGGCACGTCGAACCGCCGTCGCCTCTTGGACAACTTCACGATCTGCCTCCTCCGGGCAGGCGCTCAGCTTTCCATCCGATGCCGCCTGGTCACCCTCAGGCCCGCCGCTTGCGCCTTCCGCGCCGCCGCTCGGACGGTATGCCCGCTTTCGGGTTGGCGGCGACGGATTCCGCCGAGATTTGCCGCCGTGCCGGCCCGGGAGCGAGGGTTGCGGGCACGTGAAGGTGAGGTTATGTTGGCGATCACATCGACCAACGCCAATGTGTCTCGCCAACGGGCACTCTGCTCCGTCGGATGCGGTCGCCCACCTTCCCACCACCCCTGATGAGAGGAGAGGCCAGATGGTCGTCCGCTCAGGTCGCTCCAGGTTCCGTTCGACGGCCATCGCGCTGGCGGTAGCGGCGCTCGCCGTCGGGGCCGCGGCAACCGTCGTGGCGCACACCACCACGCCCGCTCGCGCGGCGGCCTCGCCCGTCGAGGACGAGGGCGCCGACTGTTCGGTCTCGTTGCCCGGTTCGCTGACCGCGAACTCCCGGCTGCCCGACCCGTTCCGCAGGCTGGACGGCACGCGTATCTCCGGCAAGGCCGACTGGCGGTGCCAGCGCGCGCAGCTCAAGGAGTTGGTCGAGCGTTACGTCTACGGCGACAAGCCGGCGAAGCCGGCAAGTGTCACGGGTACCGTGTCGAACAGCAACATCACGGTGAACGTGTCGCACAACGGCAGGAGTTCCAGCTTCTCGGCCAGTGTCCAACTGCCCAGCGGCACCGGCCCTTTCCCGGCCGTCGTGGTCCTGGGCGGCTTCGGCGCGGACACCGCCGCCATCCGCTCCGCCGGCGCGGCGGTCATCAACTACGACCCGTACGCGGTGGGTCGGGAGGGTACGCCCCGGAACAACAAGCAGGGCGCTTTCTACAGCGTTTACGGCAACACGAGCAGCACCGGGCTGCTGGCCGCCTGGTCGTGGGGGGTCAGCCGGATCATCGACGTCATCGAGTCCTCCGGCGGCAACATCCTGCGCACCGACATCGGCGTCACGGGTTGCTCCCGGTTCGGCAAGGGCGCGTTCGCGGTCGGCGCGCTGGACCAGCGCATCGCGTTGACGATGCCGATCGAGTCCGGCAGCGCCGGTGTCCCCATCTTCCGTGGCATCCCCGGCGAGGGTGCGCAGAGTCTGAGCAGCGCGTACGGCGAGCAGCCGTGGCTCGGCGACGCCTTCGGCTCGTTCACGAGCAACCCGAACAACCTGCCGGTGGACACCCACGAGATCGTCGCGATGATCGCCCCGCGCGGGCTGTTCATCATGGACAACCCGCACATCGCCAACCTGGGCCCCCGGTCGGCCAGCGTCGCGGCGCTGGGCGGAGCGGAGGTCTACCAGGCCCTCGGCGCGGGCGACAACATCACCTACTGGTCCGACGTCCAGGACGGCAGCCACTGTGCCAACCGGGCCGAATGGCGGACCCCGTTGCAGCAGCACATCCAGAAGTACCTGTTGAAGACGGGCAACGCCCCGGGTGCGATGAGGATTTCGAGCCGGGCGGCCGGCAACCTGGCGCAGTGGCGGGACTGGCAGACGCCGACCCTCACCGACGGCCCGAGCACCCCGCCGCCGACCGGTCAGCCCAGCACCCCGCCGCCGACCGGACAACCGACCGCTCCGCCGCCGACCACGCCCCCGCCGACCGGAGACGGCTGCACCGCGTCGATGACCCCCGGCACGGTCTGGGGTGACCGGTACAACACCTCGGTGACCGTCAGCGGAGCCAGCACCTGGACGGTCGTTGTCGCGATCACCTCGCCGCAGCGGGTCACGACCACCTGGAGCGGCAGCTTCAGCTGGGACAGCAGCGGAAACGTGATGACCGTACGCGCCAATGGCAGCGGCAACACGTTCGGCTTCACCACCATGACGAACGGCAACAGTTCAGCCCGACCACAAATCAGGTCCTGCACCGCCGGCTGACGCCAGCGACTCGGCAGATTGTCTCTGGCGGATATCACTTCGACCTGCCGCAACCCATATATACACCGCGGCGGCTCAACGGCGATTGGTATCGAATGGATCAACCATGACAGCGAGAGCTGTCGGCGATCAGGAGCGCGCCATGCCCATCGACACCGCCCCGGCTGTTGCCGCACGAGCTAGTGGAGTAAACCGTGAAAAAATCCCCGATTCTGGTGGTGGCCGCGGCGACCGCGTTGGTCACCGTGGCGGGAGTCCTGACCGCCCCGCCTCTGTTGGCCGCAACGCCTGATATCACCGTCAATACCGCCTCGTCGTACCAGACGATCGATGGGTTCGGGGCGGCGACCCCGATCTTCGGTGGTTCCGGTAGCCCGTGGACGACCAGCGAGACCCAGACGCTCGTCGGCATGGGCCAGGGGCAGCTCGGCATGTCGATCGTTCGGACCGTGGTGTCGCCGGTGTCGAGCGAGTGGGGCTTGTACGCGAGCAGCCTGCAGACGGCAAAGTCGTACGGCTCCGATGTCAAGATTCTTGCTTCGCCCTGGACCGCCCCCGCCCACTTCAAGACGAACAACAGCAGGGTCGGCGGCGGCAAGCTCAGGACCGACTACTACGACGACTATGCCGAGCACCTCAACAGTTACGTGCAGTACATGAAGAGCCAGGGCGTCACGATCGACGTGACCTCGGTGCAGAACGAGCCGGATTGGCACCCTGACTACGATTCGATGGACTGGACCGGCACCGAGTTGCGGAACTTCGTCCGGGACCAGGGCGCCAAGGTCAGGGACACCAAGCTCATGGTTGCCGAATCCTTGAGATTCAACCGCGCGTACTCCGACCCCACGCTGCAGGATGCCACCGCGCGCAACAACATCGGCTATGTCGGCGGCCACCTGTACGACGCCGAGAACAGTGGAAACCTGTCCCCCTATCCGCTGGCGGCGCAGTACGGCAAGAACCAGTGGATGACCGAGTGGAACCTGCACGCGGCCGACGGGAGCGGTTCGAACATCTGGGGGAATCCCAGCAACGCGGCTGTCTGGAACGAGACGCTGGACGACATCATGCGGACCGTGCACCGGTCGATGGAGTCCGGTTGGAGCGCGTACATCTGGTGGTACGGCCGCCGCTTCTACTCCTTCATCGGTGACGGCGATTCGCAGTACGGGACCACGAAGGGCGCGGTCCTCAAGCGCGGCTACGCATTTTCACAGTACTCAAAGCACGTCCGGCCCGGCGACAAGCGGGTCGCCCTCTCGAAGAGCTCAAGAGCCTCTTCGCTGGAGGTCACGGCCTACCAGGGCGAGGGCAAGGTCACGCTGGTGATTCTCAACCGCTCGAACAGCGCGGTCGACAATGCCGTCGTCCAGGTCCCGCAGAACATCTCGAAGGCCGAGTACTCCGTCACTTCACAGAACCTGAGCGCGCAGTCACAGCCGGCCAATGTGAGCGGCGGACAGGTGACTGTCAACATCCCTGCGCGGAGCATCTCCACGATCACCGTCAGCGAGGGTCCCGCCGCCACCACCCCGCCGACCACCCCGCCGACCACCCCGCCGACCACCCCGCCGACCACCCCGCCGACCACCCCGCCCACGGGCGCTGGAGGCTGCCAGGTGACCAATTCGATCAGTGCCTGGAACACCGGCCTGGCCGGCACCATCACCATCACCAACACCGGCACGAGCGCCATCAACGGCTGGTCGCTGAGATTCACCCTCGGATCCGGACAGACCATCACCTCCGGCTGGAACGCCACGTACTCACCAGCCAGTGGTCAGGTGACCGCAACGAACGTCAGCTACAACGCATCCATCCCGCCGGGAGGCTCAACCACCATCGGCTTCCAAGCCAGCCACAACGGCAACAGCGCCCCACCGGGCGGCTTCACCCTCAATGGCACCGCCTGTAGCTGAACAACCTGTTCTGGCCGGGTCCGCCGGAGCGCCGGACCCGGCCAGAACATCGAACCTTTTCAACCTCCCCGTGCGGGCCGACAGACCGCAAGGTAGGACGCGGTGCGTAGCGTCGCGCGGTCCAGGTTGAACAGGCTCATTCGAGGTCGTCAGCGGTCGGCGCGGGGCGAGCGGTGAGCCGTGAGGACCAACTCCCACTCGACCTCACCGCTGGCCGGTACCACCGCGGCGTTCCCGCCGGGCGTGGTGTCGAGGTCCGCCTCGGCCAGGTCGAAGACCTGGCCGAGCATCGGCTCGACCCCGATGCTCCGGTACGGTGCCGCAGCCGGCCAGCCCCGCAGGTTGCGCCAGAGCGCGGTGGCGCGGGGCTGGTCCGGACAGTGCAGGCGCAGCCGGAGCAGATCGGCGCCGTCCACCACCCGTACGTCGTCGGCTCCGACCAGGACGGCACCGAGCGCGGTGCCGTCGTCCGGACCGAACCGGTCCAGCGGCAATCCGGCCGGGTCGGGCCAGGCGCCGGTGTGCCACCGGTCGCCGGTCCGCCACGTCCCGGGCGGCAGCAGGTCGGCGGCCTCCGGATAGAGCCGGGTGGGGGTGCCCGGCGGGGCGACCAGCCGGGCCGACGGTGACAGGTCGAGCAGGGCGTGCGCGGCCCAGACGAACCGGTAGCCCGGCTCGGCGGCCAGTCGGTAGCGGGCCAGCACCGCGCCCGCCTGCCCGGTGACCCGGCGGGCGAGAGTGAACTCGGCACAGTCGACGACCGCGCTGCCCGGACCGGTGGTCCGCCAGGGGCGGGACCAGGCGTCGCCGTGGTCCGGGATGCCGCGTACGGTCGGCACGCACTCCTCCAGGCCGCCCGCGTCGACGAACGCGTCGCCCGGGGCGACCCGGTCCCGGCCGGTCGCGCCGCCCCGCCAGAGCCACTCGCGTCCGCCACCGGCCAGGCTGGTCCACCGTCCACCGTGCCGGTGGTCGAGGGTGACCCGCAGCGGCACGGCGACCGGTGCGGGCCCGGCCAGCCGGCTCAGCATTCCGTCCCGCCGGCTGCTCGTCCCACTGCGCGGGCTCGCCGCGCCTCGTCCCGGCTCACCATTCCGCGAAGGAGCCGTCGTCGTGCCGCCAGACCGGGTTGCGCCAGGCGTGCCCCCGCCGGGCGGCGGCGCGAACGGCCTGCTCGTCGACGGTGATGCCGAGCCCGGGCGCCTCCGGCCGGCGCAGGTGCCCGTCGACGAACCGGAACGGCTCCCGGTCCAGCACGTAGTCGAGCAGTTCCGAGCCGGAGTGGTAGTGGATGCCGATGCTCTGCTCCTGGATCAGGAAGTTCGGCGTGGCGAAGGCGACCTGGAGGCTGGCGGCGAGCGAGATCGGTCCGAGCGGGCAGTGCGGGGCCAGCACCGCGCCGTACGTCTCGGCCAGCGCGGCGATCCGGCGTACCTCGGAGATGCCGCCGGCATGCGAGAGGTCGGGCTGCACCACCGCCACGCCCGCGCGCAGCGGCCCCAGGAATTCGTGCCGGGCGAAGAGCCGCTCGCCGGTCGCGATCGGCACCGGCGAGGCGTTGACGAGATCGCCGAGTTGGTGGTTGTGCTCGGGGAGTACCGGTTCCTCCACGAAGAGCGGTCGCAGCGGGGCGAGTTCCGGCAGGACGCGGCGGGCCGCCGCCGGGCTTGCCCGGCCGTGGAAGTCCAGCGCGATGTCCCGGTCGTCGCCGAGCACCTCCCGGGCGGCGGCGACCCGGCGCACCACGGCCGCCACCTCGGTGGCGCTGGGGATGGCGGCGAGCAGGCCGAAGGCGTTCATCTTGATCGCCGTCATGCCGGCCTCGACCTGCGCGGCGGCGGCGTCGGCGAGTTCGGCCGGCTCGTCGCCGCCGATCCAGGAGTAGATCCGGACCCGCTCCCGGACCGGACCGCCGAGCAGCGCGTGCACGGGTGCGCCGTACGCCTGGCCGGCGATGTCCCAGAGTGCCTGGTCGAGGCCGGCGACCGCGCTGGAGAGTACCGGGCCGCCCCGGTAGAAGCCGCCCTTGGTGAGTATCTGCCAGTGCTGCTCGATCCGCAGCGGATCCTCCCCGAGCAGATACTCGGAGAGCACCTCGACGGCGGCGCGGACCACTTCGGCCCGGCCCTCCACCACCGGCTCACCCCAGCCGACCAGCCCCTCGTCGGTCTCCACCCGGCAGAAGAGCCACCGGGGTGGGACGAGGAAGGTCTCGATTCGGACGATCTTCACTAGACGCCTCTCTGTAATGGCTCAGCCCGTGCTCGCGCACCGTCGGGCAGTGCTGCTCACTCGCGGTCGCCCCGGTGCCGGCGTACCTTCTGGACGTCCCGGATGGCCTTGTCCAGCAGGTCGCGCATGGCCTGCTCGGCGCCGGTCGCGTCGGTGCGCCGGATCGCGTCCACCACCGCGCGGTGGCTGGGCACCGGGTCGTCCTCGGGTGCCACACCGTGCACCAGGCGGTCCCGTTCGGCCAGTCCGGTCTCCATCACCACCTCCATGCGCTGCACCAGCTCGTTGTGGGTGGCGGCCAGCAGCGCACGGTGGAAGCCCAGGTCGGCGCGGACGGCGGTGACCGGATCGGTGGCGGCGGACATCTCGGCCAGCGCCTCGTCGAGGGCGGCCAGGTCGGCGCCGGTGGCGCGATCGGCGGCGAGCCGCGCGGCGGCCGGCTCGACGATGGTACGCACCTCGTGCAGTTGGTCGAGCAGGTGCTGCCCGGCACCCTCGGCGAACTGCCACCGGATCACGTCACCGTCGAGCAGGTGCCAGTCCGACCGGGGGCGTACGAAGGTGCCCCGCTTCTGCCGGGCGTCCACGATGCCCTTGGCGGTGAGGACCTTGAGCGCCTCGCGCAGCGCGGTGAGGCTGACGTCGAGCTCCTGCTGGAGTGCGGCCAGGTTCAGGGTGGCGCCCTCGGCGATCTCACCGGCGAGGATGCGCCGGGCGATGACCTCGACGGTCTGACCGTGGACACCGCGACGTGCGTACTGTGCCAATGCTCTCCGCGCCTTCTCGTTCGTCCGATGGTGGTCTGTGTCAGGCCGAGGCTTTCACCGCGGTCCAACCGCCGTCCACCACCAGGGTGGTGCCGGTGACGTAGCCGGCGTCCGGCGAGGCGAGGAAGGCGATGGCCGCCGCCACTTCGTCGGGGGTGCCGAACCGGCCGGCCACAGTCTCCGCGACGCTGCGCTGCCGGTCTACTTCGGACACCCTGTCCCAGGCGGCGGTGAGGATCGGGCCGGGCAGGACGGTGTTGACCCGCACCTCGGGGCCGTACTCGACGGCGAGCTGGCGGCCGAGCGCGACCAGCCCGCCCTTGGCGGCGGCGTACGCCGGGTGGCCGGGCAGCCCGACCATCGCGTGCACGGAGGAGACGAGGACGGCGGCGCCCCGGCCGGCGCGCAGGTCGGCCAGGCACGCCTTGAGGCCGAGGAAGGTGCCGGTGAGGCTCACCGCGAGCTGCCGGTCCCAGGACTGCCGGCTGGTCTCGTGCGCCGGGGCGACCTCGCTGAAGTAGGCGTTGCTGACCAGGATGTCCACCGGGCCGAACCGGTCACGGAGGGTGGTCGTCGCGCCGGCCCAGTCGGTCTCGTCGGAGACGTCGGCGACGATCGGACAGGCCCGGCCACCGGCTGCGGCGATCTCCTCGGCGACCTGCTCCGGTGCCCGGAGGTCGACCAGGCCGACCGCCGCGCCCTCGGCGGCGAGCCGTCGCGCGGTGGCCGCACCGATGCCACCGTAAGCTCCCGTGACCAGGGCAACCTTGCCGTCCAGTCGACGCATTTGCTGGCTCACCACCCGTCGCCGTCCGTAGATCAAAACATTAATTAGGAAGAAATCTTGACAGGCGCGACCCCTGGATGCAACCTTCTGGATCACACCGTTTACCTGAGCGATACACCCGCGACCCGGCCCCCGGGTCGATGAGGAAGGGATACTCCCCGTGAGCGACTTCGACCCCGGTCGTCGCCGGTTCCTCGGCCACCTCGGGCTCGCCGGCCTCGGCGCGCTCGGCGCCGGCAGCCTGCTCGGTTGCGCCAGTTCCGCCAGCACCTCCTCGGGGGGCGGCGGGAGCAACGGCCCGGTCACCGTGCAGTCCAACCTCTCCTCCCCGCAGGCGAAGGTCGCGATGGAGAAGATCATCGAGACCTTCAACAAGCAGGGCAAGGGCAGCGCGACGCTGAACACCATCGCCGCCGAGACCTACCGCACCCAGCTTCCGACGTACCTGACCTCGGCGAACCCGCCGGACCTCTACACCTGGTACGCGGGCTCGGTCGCCAACGACTACGCCAGCAAGGGCCTGCTGCTGGACGTCTCGGACGTCTGGCAGGGGCTGACCGACTACCCCGAGGCGCTGCGCACCATCTCCACCGACGCCTCCGGCAAGAAGGTCTTCGTGCCGATGACCAACTACTGGTGGGGCTTCTTCTACCGCAAGTCCAACTTCGCGAAGTGGGGCGTGCAGGAGCCGAAGACCTGGACCGAGTTCGTCGCGCTCTGCGAGACCCTCAAGGGCAAGGGCGTCCCGCCGATCGGCATCGGCCTCGGCGACACCCCGTGGGTGGCGTCGGCCTGGTTCGACTACCTGAACATCCGGATCAACGGGGCGCCGTTCCACCGCGAACTCCTCGCCGGCAAGCAGCGCTTCGACGACCCGAAGGTGAAGGCGGTCTTCACCCGGTGGCGCGAGGTGCTGCCGTACTTCGACCCGAAGGGCAAGGCGTACCCGTTCCAGGAGGCCACCGCCGCGCTGCTGGCGGGCAAGACCGGGATGTTCCTGATCGGCGCCTTCTTCGCCGACGCCGCCCCGAAGGACGCCCTCGGCGACCTTGACTTCTTCCGGTTCCCGATCATCGACCCGGCGGTGCCGGTCGCCGAGGAGGGCCCGACCGACGGCTTCTTCGCCAGCGCCAAGACCGGTAACCCGACCGGCACCAGGGCACTGCTGAGCTACCTGGCCTCGGTCGAGGCCCAGGAGGAGTACATCAGGCACAGCTCCGGGCTCGTGCTGCCGGCCAACCCGAAGGCCAAGCCGGCCGACTCCCCGCTGGTCGCCAAGGGCAAGGCGATGCTGGAGAGCGCGCAGGAGCTGACCCAGTTCTTCAACCGCGACTCCAGCGACGCGCTCCAGCCGACCGCCGACACCGCGCTGACCAAGTTCATCGACAAGCCAGACCAGATCGACGCGATCCTGCGCGAGTGGCAGGCGGGCGCGGAAAAGGTCTTCAAGGGCTGATGACCGCACTCGCCCCGACCGAGAGCCCCCGGCAGCGGCGGGCACCGGACCGGAAGCCGTCTCGGCGGCGACCGGCCCGGCGCCTGTCGCCGCTGCTGGTGGCCTTCGTGCTCGTACCCTTCGCGGTGGAGAGCATCTGGGTCTTCTGGCCGGCCCTACAGGGCTTCTACTTCTCGCTCACCCGCTGGGACGGGCTCGAACCGCCACAGTTCATCGGCCTCGACAACTACGCCGAGCTGGCCGGCGACTCGGTCTTCCGGGGCGCCCTGCTCAACACCGTGATCTGGCTGGTGCTCTTCGGCGGACTCTCGGTCCTCGGCGGGTTCGGCATGGCGCTGCTGTTGCAGAAGGAGCGGCGCGGCGTCGGCTTCTACCGGGCCGCGCTCTTCACCCCGGTGGTCTTCTCGCTGGTGGTGACCGGGCTGGTCTGGCGGGTCTTCTACCAGCCCGACGGGCTCGCCGACCAGGTGCTCCAGGCGGTCGGCCTGGAACACCTGATCCGCCCCTGGCTGGCCGACCCGCAGACCGCGCTCTACGCGGTCATCCTGCCCGCACTCTGGCGACAGATCGGGTACGTCATGGTGCTCTACCTGGCCGGTCTCAAGGCCATCGACCCGGCGCTGCACGAGGCGGCCCGGATGGACGGCGCCAACCGCTGGCAGCGGCTCCGGAATGTCACCATCCCACAGCTACGCGGGGTCAATGCGGTGGTGCTCTCGGTCATCGTGATCGACTCGCTCCGCTCGTTCGACATCGTCTGGGCACTGACCCGAGGCGGGCCGTACCACTCGTCGGAGCTGCTCAGCACCTACATGTACTCGACCGCGTTCCAGAGCCTGCGGCTCGGCTACGGCTCGGCGATCGCCGTCGTGATCTTCGTGCTGGCGCTGGCGGTCATCCTCGGCTACCTCGTCCGCGCCTTCCGGGAGGACGACTGATGATTCGCAAGCTCCGCACCGGCGGCTTCCACCTCGGGATGAGCCTGGTGGCGCTGCTCTGGCTCGGCCCGATCCTCTGGGTCGTCAGCATGTCGGTCCGCTCCTTCGACGACATCGCCGCGAACGGGGTGGGCAGCCTGCCGCGCTCGTTCACCCTGGATACCTACCGCCAGGCGTGGACCGACGGCGGCCAGATGCGGGCGCTGGTCAACAGCCTGCTGGTGACCGTACCGTCGGTACTGCTCAGCCTGGCGCTGGCCGCGGTCGCGGCCTTCGCGCTGGCCCGGTTCCGGATCCCCGGCCGGCGCACCATCCTGCTGCTGATGCTCGCCGGCAACCTGCTGCCACCGCAGATCCTGCTCATTCCGGTGAACAAGTTCAGCGAGCTGATCGGTCTCTACGACACCCTCTGGGCACTGATCGCGGTCCAGGTCGGCTTCGGGCTCGGCTTCTACACGTTTGTACTGCACGGTTTCATGCGCGACCTGCCGGGTGAGATCCAGGAGGCGGCGCTGATCGACGGCGCCGGAGTCGGGCAGATTTTCGCCCGGGTGATCCTGCCGCTGACCCGGCCGGCGCTGGCCGCCCTCGGCGCACTCTCCTTCACCTGGATCTTCAACGACCTGCTCTGGGCCATCACGGTGCTGCGCACCGACGACCGGATGCCGGTCACCCCGGCCCTGCTGGGCCTACAGGGTCAGTTCGTCTCCTCGTGGAACGTCATCGCCGCCGGCACGGTGATCGCGGCGGTGCCGACCGTGCTGGTCTTCCTCCGCTTCCAGCGGCACTTCGTGTCCGGCCTCGCGATCGGAGCCGTCAAGTGAACGCTTCTGAGCCGAGGCGGTGGACGCTGCGCGGCGCGCGTACCGAGTACACGGTGGCGGTGCCCGGGCACGGGCGCTGGCTCGAACTGGTGGCGTGGGGGCCGCACGGGGTGAACGAGGGGCCGTCGCCGGTGGAATACGGCGGCCCGGTGCCGTTCCTCACCGCCGGGGACGCCGCGCCGATCGAGTACGCCACCGACGCCGCCCGGCCGTTCACCGGGGCCGACCTGGTGGTGGAGACCGCCGGCGGAGACCGTCGGGTCGGCTTCGACTACGTCGGGGCGGAGAGTGCCCCGAGCCGGCTGGTGGTGACCTTCGCCGACCCGGTCACCGGGCTGCGCGCCGCCCTGCACTACGAGATTCCGGACGGCACCGACGTGCTGCGCCGGTGGGTCGAACTGACCAACACCGGCCCGGAGCCGCTGCGGCTGCACCGGGCCGACTCGGCCGGCTTCTGCGTACCCACGCCGCACGGGGCACGGCTGAGCTACCAGTGGGGGCAGTGGGCGCAGGAGTTCCAACTCGACCACGTCGACCTCGGGCACGGCGAGTTCACCATCGGCAGCGCGCAGGGCGTACCGGGGCACGCGTACGTCCCGTGGCTCGTCGTCCGGGACCAGGCCGAGCCGGACGGCTCCGCCTGGGCGGTGGCGGTGGACTGGACCGGCTCGTGGGAGATCGCCGCGACCCGGGACACCGGCGGGCTGACCCGGGTACGCGCCGGCCGGCGCCTCGTCGACGGCCCGCTCGACCTGCCCGCCGGGGCGCGGCTGGCCCTGCCGGCGGTCACCGGTGCCTACAGCCCGGACGGGCTCGGCGGGCTGGCCCGGGTCTGGCACGACTACCAGCGCCGGCTCGCCGCCGACCGGCTCACGCCCCGGCCGGTGCTCTACAACTCGTGGGAGGCGACCTACTTCGCGGTCGACGCGGAGAACCAGCTCGCGCTGGCCCGGATCGCCGCGGACCTCGGCGTCGAGACCTTCGTGGTCGACGACGGCTGGTTCGTCGGCCGCGACGACGACACCGCCGGCCTGGGGGACTGGACCCCGGACCCGGCGAAGTTCCCGGCCGGCTTCGACGCCTTCGTCACCGAGATCCGCGGCCTCGGGATGAACTTCGGGCTCTGGGTGGAGCCGGAGTGCGTCAACCCGCGCTCGACGCTCTACGCCGAACACCCGGACTGGGTCTACCAGGTGCAGGGCCGGCCACTGACCCCGATCCGCAACCAGTACCTGCTGGATCTGGGCCGCCCGGAGGTGGCCGAGTTCGTGCACTCCACCGTGGACGGGCTGCTCCGGCGGTACGACATCGGCTATCTGAAGTGGGACTTCAACCGGCCGCGTACCGAGCCGGGCCGGAGCTTCGCCGCGGCGACCGGTGCGGCCGGGCGGGTCGACCTCGACGGCGCGCACGTGGCCAACCTGCACCGGATCTACGAGCGGCTGCGCCGCGACCACCCGCACGTACTGCTCGAAGCCTGTGCCGGCGGCGGGGCGCGGACCGACCTCGGCATGGCGGCCCGGGCCGACGTCTTCTGGCCGAGCGACAACACCGGCCCGCTGGACCGGCTCGCCATCCAGCACGGATTCCTGCATGCCAACGCCCCGCACCTGCTCAGTTCCTGGGTGACCGACTCGCCCGGGCTGTTCGACCAGCGCCCCCGGTCGCTGGCCTTCCGGTTCGTGCTGGCGATGGCCGGCGTGCTCGGCATCGGTGCCGACATCCGGCACTGGACGCCGGAGCAGCGCCGCGAGGCGGCCGGCTGGATCGCCCGGTACAAGGAGATCCGGGACGTCGTCACGCACGGCACCGTGCACCTGATCGGCGGCCCGGACCAGCCGCGCTGCGCCGTGCAGTACACCGCGCCCGACGAGGAGACGGTCGTGGTCCTCGCCTGGCACACCGGCCGGCTCGACGGCCCCGGCCTGCTGCCGTCCCGCCCGGTCCGGCTCCCGCTGGCCGGTCTCGACCCGGCCGCCGCCTACCGACACGACGAACGGCGCTACTCCGGCAGTCACCTGACCACCGTCGGTCTGCCGGTCCGGTGGACGCCCGACCACGACGCGGAACTCGTCGTCCTCCGGCGCGCCTGATCCACCACCCCCGTTCCCCGACAGTGAAGGAAACGATGTGAGACGACATGCGCTCGTCGGCGTACTCGCCCTCGCCGGCGGCCTGCTGGTCGCACCCGTCCCCGCCCAGGCCCAGCCCCTCGCCGCCGAACCGCTCGGCGCGGCACCGGCCGCCGGGCAGGTGCTCAGCCCCACCCCCTACCAGGGCTGGAACACCTACTACGGGCTCGGCGGGGAGTTCTCCGAGGAGTCCGTGAAGCAGGTTGCCGACGCCCTGGTCGACCGGGGTTTCGCCGCGGCCGGCTACGACATCGTCTGGCTCGACGGCGGCTGGCAGGACCCGGAGCCGCGTACCGCGGCCGGCGACCTCCAGGCCGACCGGACCCGGTTCCCCAACGGGCTGAAGCCGCTGGTCGACTACATCCATGGCTTGGGGCTGCGGGCCGGCATCTACACCGACGCCGGGCCGTACATCCCGGGTAAGTGCGGGCTCGGCAGCCACGGCTACTACCAGCGCGACGCGGACCAGTTCGCCGCCTGGGAGTTCGACGCGGTCAAGGTGGACTACCTCTGCGGGATCGCCGCCGACCTGGACCCGAAGACCGTCTACACGGAGTTCGCCGCCGCGCTGCGCAACAACGCCAGTAAGCGGCCGATCATCTTCAACCTCTGCAACCCGGTGACCTCCCCGGACTGGGGCAACTACCCGGAGGAGCAGCAGTCGACGTACTCCTGGAGCTACGCTCCGGCGATCGCGCAGTCCTGGCGGACGTACACCGACGTGGGCTTCGTCGGCGAGGTCAAGTACAAGGACGTGCTGCGCAACTTCGACGCGAACGCGCGGCATCCGGAGGTCGCCGGACCGGGGCACTTCAACGACCCGGACTACCTCGGGCCGGAACTCGGGATGACCGACGAGGAGTTCCGGACCCAGATGACCCTCTGGACCGTGGCCGCCGCGCCGCTGGTGATCGCCAGCGACGTACGCAAGATCAGCCAGACCTCCGTGGAGATCCTCACCGACCCGGAGGTGCTGGCGATCAACCAGGACCCGGCCGGGGTGCAGGCGGTCCGGGTCGGCCCGGCTGGCAGCACGGAGACCTGGGTCAAGCGGCTCGCCGACGGTGACCGGGCGGTGGTGCTGCTGAACCGGGGCGACAGCCCGAAGACCCTGACCACCACGGCGAAGGCGGTCGGCCTGACCGGCGACCGGTTCGCGGTCGAGAACGCCTGGACGAACCAGGTCACCGAGAGCGCCGGCACGATCAGCGCGGCGGTGCCGGCGCACGGCGCGGCGCTGTTCCGGGTCGGGACGCACCGGGGGCTGCCGGGCGTACCGCACGTCACCGCCGGCCTGCCGCAGGTGACCCAGGTCGGCGGCGTCGCCACGCCGGACGGTTCGGCGCCGGTCGCCGCCGGCGGGGACCAGGCCCGGGTCGAGGTCGCCGTCCGCAACGACGGCCTGCTGCCGGTGCTGATGCCGCAGGTGACCCTGGCGGCACCCGCCGGCTGGACGGTCCGGCCGCAGGGCCCGTCGACGGTACCGCTGCTAGCCGCCGGGCTGAGCAGCACCTTCGGCTTCACGGTGACCCTGCCGGCCGGTGCTGCCCCCGGTGCCGCCAGCCTGACCGCCACCACCTCCTACCAGGTGCCCGGGCACGGCCGGTTGCGGCAGGCGACGGTCGGCACCCTGACGGTCGCCCCGGCGCCGCCGGCAGGTGAGGCGGTGCTCTCGCACCACGACTGGATCAGCGCCACCAGCGGTTGGATGAGCCCGACGGTCGACGCCAGCGTCGGCGGCGGCTCCCCGATCAGCGTGGTCGGCCAGGTCTACCCGACCGGGATCGGCGTCGCCTCGCCCTCCACGGTCCGCTACTACCTCGGTGGCCGATGCACCCGGCTCTCCGCGCTGGTCGGGCTGGACGACGCGGTCCGCAACGTCGGACCCGAGGGCGCGACGGCGACCTTCCAGGTGATCGGCGACGGCCAGGTCCGGTACGACAGCGGCGTGCTGACCCGGGACGACCCGCGCCAGGTCGACGTCGACCTGACCGGGGTACGGGTCCTCGACCTGGTGGTCGGCGACGCGGGCGACGGCGGCTACAACGACCGCGCCGACTGGGCCGGCCTGACCGCCACCTGCTGAACCGATGAGGGACGGTCCGGGCCTGGGTGGCACCGCCATCCGGGTCCGGACCGTCCGGTGGCGAGAGCCGGTGCCGCTCTTCGGGCGGCTGCGCTGGCCCGGTTGTCGGGTGCGGTCGGACTGATCACGGTGGACTCCAATCGGTGAGGGGTGGAATCGACCGGCCCGGCGGACCATTCGACCAGCGCGCCCGGCCGGGGCGTTCCGGTCAGGACAGCGGCCCACCCCGGGCCGCCACCGCTACAGGGGAAGAACTGGCGGCCCGGGGTGGGTGTTGGGTGATGAGGCAAGCTGGTCATCGTCGGCGCGGAACCCAGTAGATGATCTGGCCGACGATCAGTGCGGGATGCCGGTCGGGCAGCGCCTCCAGGGCGCGGGCGAGGTACATCATCAGTCCCACCCGGTCACCGTCGAACCCGATCAGCAGGGCCAGGCGGGCGTCGTGGCAGGGCCAGTCGTGTTCGCAGTCTCGACAGGCGTACCTGTCCGTGGGGAGGTGCTGCCCGGTCGCCTGGCGCTCGTGCACCCGCGCCCGCCGTCGGGCGACATGCCGCTCCCATCGCGCCCATGGCCCGATCACGGGTCTACACCCGCTCGGCGTGCCGGGCTCGGTGCTGCTGGGCTGGGGTCAGGTCGCCCGCCCGGCCGTTGGCCAGGTAGGCCCGGGTCGGCCCGTTCCACCCGTCATACCGGCCCGCATTGCGGAAGTTGGGGAAGTCGACGCAGGGGCGCTGCGACTCCTCCGGCCGCGGGGGTGCCGGGAGCGGCGGTGGCGGCGCTTCTTCGTGCCCGGCCCGTTCTTCCCGGGCAATCCTGACATCGGTCGTGGCGACCCGGACCGCCCGGCGGAACTCGGCGCCGGTCATTGACGCACTCTCGGCGAGTGCGGTGTCGGCACCCGCCGATCGTGTGCTCCTACTACCCCGCCGGGGGTAGTAGGAGCACACGCCGGGATCCGAATCGGGGCAGATCCATCGGTGTCCGCACCAGCAATAGCGCCACAAGCGCCACCAGGCCCGACGATGGCGAAGTCTGCTCCCTCGTACCTGTCTCATTCTTTTGCCCTCCCGTTCCGGTAAACAACAGGAAAGGGGGCGGCGCCCGTGTCCCGTACGAGCGACCGCCCCCCGTTGACGGAAAGGGCGACCCACCATCGGGGCGGATCTTGCGGGCCACGCCCCCGGAATGGTGAAGCGGGCCGCTGTAATGGCGTTTCCGTCTGCCCTCCACCCTGGACTGTCGACCCCGGTCAGCGAAAGATGGGAGGCGTGGAGCACCGAACACTCAGGCGTGGACGGCTGGCAGGAAAGATCGGGAATAGTGAGTAACAATGATCTTCCACTGATCCTGAAGTTCTTGCGGGCCGGGCTCCTCAACGGAGACGAGGCGGAGGAGCAGCTAGCGCTCCGGCTGGAACGCCAGACGGCCGTGTTCAACCGTGAACGCCCCCCGGTCTGCACGTTCATCGTGGACGAGACGGCGCTGATGCGCGGCCCCGCCGACCTGATGAAAGACCAGCTAGAGCGCCTGGTCGAGCGGTCCATGGAACCGCTGATCTTCGTGCACGTCGTACCGCGATCGGCCGGGTTATATGTTGGACAAACCGGGCCGCTGGTCCTGGCGTCCCTGCCAGGCGGGAACGACGTGGCGTACCTCGAAGACCAGGCAGCGGGTCGAGTGATCACCGACCCGGATCGGGTTGCCGCGTTGGTGCGAGCCTGGGACGCGATACGCTCGGTAGCACTACCCCGGGACATGTCTCGGGACTTGCTAATGAGGATGGTGAAAGAGCTATGACCCCCAAGTGGCGGAAGTCGACCCGCAGCAACACGAACGGCGGGAACTGCGTCGAGGTGGCCGACAACCTCCCCGGCCGGGTGCTGGTCAGGGACACGAAGGACCGGGACGGCGGAACGCTGACCTTCGGGCCGGCCGCGTGGCGGGCGTTCGTCAGCCTGGCGAAGCAGCACTGACTCGGGTCCGCACCTCCGGTGCGGCAACCCGGTCCGGGCTCCGCGAGGGTGGTGGCCGCGGTTCCCGGTGGCGTCCCCGCTGTCACTGAGGCGAGCCTGCATGCCGACCGCGCGGCGGTGCACCGGGACGCGGACCCTCCCGAGATGCCGCTCATGCCAGCGAAGTGAGCCTGCATGCCGACCGCGCGGCGGTGCACCGGGACGCGGACGCTCCCGAGAGGGTGCGCTCATCCGGCCAGTAGCGCTCGCCCCCGCCGGTCCAGTTCGGTGTTGTCGATCTTGCCGTTCGGCAGCCGGGGCAGTGCCGCCACCAGCTCGATCCGGGCCGGCAGCGCGGCCGCCGGTAGGAGCGCGAGCAGGTGTTCCCGCAGCCGTCGCCGGTCGAGCGGGTCGGCCGCCGGCACGACGAAGCCGACCAGCCGGTGCCGCCCGCCCCGGCCGCCGGGCTCCGGATCGGAGACCACCCCGACCCCGGCCGCCCGCACCCCGTCCGCCGTACCCAGCGCGTGTGCGATCTCGGCGCGCTCCATCCGTACCCCGCCGAGCTTGAGCTGGAAGTCGGCCCGGCCGTGGAAGTCGAGTGCACCGTCGGCCCGGACCGACACCAGGTCACCGGTCCGGTACACCCGCTCACCGCCCAGCACACCGAACGGTGCCTGGTCGCCGGCGCAGGCAGGGCCGGTACGGTCGCCGTCCGGGTCGTCGGCGTCGGTGCGGTCGGCCGGGTCGCCGTCCGGGTCGCGGGAGACCGCCAGCCCGGGACCGCCGATACACAGCTCGCCGATCTCGCCGGCCGGGACCGGCCCGCCGTCCTCGCCACAGACGTAGACCCGGGTGCCCGGAATCGGGCCGCCGATCGGTACGGACCGGCCCTCCGCGTCCGCCGGCCGGCAGGCGTGCACGGTGCTCCACACCGTGCACTCGGTCGGGCCGTACTCGTTGTAGAGGCGGGCCTGCGGCAGCGCCGCCAGGTGCCGGGCGACCAACTCGGGCGGACAGGACTCTCCGGCCACGATGACGGTACGCAGCGAGCCGAGCTGCCGGGCCAGCCCGCCGCGCAGCGCGACGCCGTACAGCGACGGGACCATCAGCAGGTGCGAGGCGGCGTACCGGCTCGCGGCCTGGCCGACCGCGACCAGGTCGGTGGGGCGGTCGCTGGGTACAACCAGGGTGCCGCCGCAGGCCAGCGTCCAGTAGATCCCGGCGACCGAGCTGTCGAACGAGATCGAGGAGCAGAGCAGGAACGCCGTCACCGGCTCCGGGTAGTAGCCGAGCCGGGCCGCGGTGGAGTAGGCCAGCGCGGCCGTGGAGATCGTCACCCCCTTCGGGCGCCCGGTCGAGCCACTGGTGAAACAGGTGTAGGCGAGCGTTCCGCGCGTCGACGCAGGGCCGGCGGACGGAGTGGGAAGCGCGTCCAGCCCGAGCGTGTCGTGCCGGCCCGGCAGCGGCGGCAGGCCGGGCTGCGCCAGCGCCACCCGGGCACCGGAGGACCCGGCGAGCTGATGCTGCCGCCGCAGCGGAAAGGCGGCGTCGACCGCGACGTACCGGGCGCCGGCCCGGAGCACCCCGAGCATGCCGACCACCGCCCACCGGGACAGCCGGGTGTGCACCAGCACCGGCTCGTCCCGGCGTGCGCCCCGGTCCCGCAGCGCCGCCGCGACCGCGCCGGACCACTCGCGCAGCTCCGGATAGTCGAGCCCGCCGTCCCGGTCGACGACCGCCGGCCCGGCACCGGCCAGCCGCGGTTCGAGCAGGTCGAGGATGTGCTCCGGGTACGTCAGCTCCGGCCCGGTCAGGTCCGGCCACCGAGCCGTCACCGGACCGCCGCCAGGGTCCGCAGGCACTGCCGGAAGGTGGCCGCCCGCTGCCGCACCCAGCTCTCGCCGAACAGTTCGGTGTCGTAGGCGACCAGACCGGTCAACGAGTCGTCCGAGTACATCGTCCAGAGCAGTGGCCCGGGGATGACCGCCGGTGCCCGCCGGTCGGTGGCGACCGGGGTGAGCGCCAGCGCCGTCGGGTCGGGCGGCGGCTTCACCGGCGTACGCGGGATGAGCTGGAAGAGCGGCAGGATCCGGTCCCGGCGGGGCAGCATCTCGAACAGCTCGGGTACGGCACGCAGCACGGTCAGCAGCGGGATGTCGTTCGCGTACGCCTGCCGGCAGGTCCCGTCCACCCGTCGGCGCAGCTCGGCCAGGTCCGGCCCGCCGGAGCGGTCCACCCGGATCAGCAGCGTGTTCAGCAGGAAGCCGACCGTCTCCCACTCGCTCGGGATCCGCCCGGCGGTGATCACCGGTACCAGTGCGTCACCCGGATCCGACCCGTCCGGCGGGTACATCGCGGCGGTGAAGGCGGTGAGCAGCAGGCTGAACGGGGTGGTCCGGGCCCGCCGTGCCGCCTCGGTGACCGCCCGCCGCAACTCGTCCTCCACCGTGAAGTGCACCGTGGCAATCGTCCCGGAGCTGCCCGGCCGCCCCGGCGTCTCGGCCGGTACGCCCAACCCGGTCGCCCCGGCCAGCCGCTCCCGCCAGTACGGCTGTACCTGCCTGATCCGGGCCTGCCACTTCGCCGACCGGTCGTCCTCGGCGATCGCGGAGTACTGCATGACCGGCTCGCTCCACGGCGCCCGCCCGGCCAGCCGGGCGGTGTACGCCACCGCGATGTCCCGGGCCAGCACGGTCATCGACCAGGCGTCCGCCGCCACGTGCTGGGCGACCAGCACCAGCAGCGCCCGCTGCGGACCACGCCGGCCGAGGTGTGCCCAGAGCAGCGGCGCGGCGTCGTCGGGGTGGTCCCGGTCGCAGACCTCGGTGACGAACTCCGCGGCCGGCGTCCCCGGGTCCAGGTCGCGGACGGCGAGCCGGGCCGGCATCGGCGGCAGCACCCGCTGGTACCGCCGCCCGTCGGTGTCCCGGGCCAGCACGGTACGCAGCGCGCCGTGCCGGGCCACCACGTCGTCCAGCGCGGCCCGCAGCACCGGCACCTCGACCGGCCCGTCCACCTCGAACGCGGCGTGCACCAGGAACCGCGGATTCAGCACCTGACCGGGCAGCCACCCGTCGATCTCGGTCAGCAGCTCCAGCGCGTACGTCAGTGGCGCTTCCTCGACCGCCGTCATCACCGCTCCCTCCGTGGCTGCCCGGCCACGGGCAGCCGCTTGATCCCCGCCAGGAATGTCGACCGGACCCGGACCGGCTCGCCGACGACCGCCACCGACCGGAACATCCGGAACAGTTCGGCGAAGAGCAGCCGGAGAGTGAGCCGGGCCAGGTGCGAACCGATGCAGTAGTGCCGGCCGCTGCCGAACGCGAGGTGCCGGTTGGGCCGGCGGCGGATGTCGAAGGCGTCCGGATCGGCGAAGACCGCCGGATCGCGGTTGGCGGCACCGAGCCAGGCCACCACCGCGGCGCCGGCCGGGATAGTGCGGCCGTGCAGCGACACCGGCCGGCGGGTGACCCGCATGAAGTGGCTCGCCGGGGACGCCCAGCGCAGCGCCTCCTCCACCCCCGGGTCGAGCAGGTCGGGGCGGTCGGCCCAGTCGGCGTACCGGTCGGTGCCGGCCAGCTCGACCAGCGCGGTGGCCGGTACGTGCGGCAGCGTGACGCTGGCCCCGAGTAGCAGGCTGTAGCAGTTGGAGACCACCGCGCCCGGCCGAGCCCGCTCGCCGTCGGTCCGTATCCCGAGCAGCAGGCTGACCAGGTCGTCGCCGGGCGAGCGGGTCCGCTGCCGGACCACCTCGGAGAAGTAGCCGAAGAGTGCCCGGTGCGCCTGGTCGAGCGTGCTCGCACTGCCGGCCGGCAGTTGGTAGTCGGGATCGTCCTCGGCGGTGCACATCATCGCCAGCCGGGACAGCTCCGGCCAGTCCCCGGCCGGCAGGCCGAGCAGCGGGCCGATCGCCACCAGCGGCAGGCCGGTCAGCGCGGCGGCCAGGTCGAACTGCTCGCCGCCGGCACCGGGGGCGAGCAGTTCGGTCACGCCGGCCCGGATCCGCCCGGCGTGCGCCTCCACCGGTCGGGCGTTCATCGCGCGGTACAGCGGGGCCCGCATCCGGTCGTGCCGGGGCGGGTCGGTGGCCGCCAGTTGCTGGCCGCTGGCCGGGTCGCCCCGGCCGAGCAGGTTGAGCAGGGTGCCCTGCTCGGAGCTGAACGACTCGTGTTCGGCGAGTACCCGGGCCACGTCCGGATACCGGGTCACCGCCCAGAAGCCGAGGTCGGCCGGGAGCCCGGGCCGGGACACCGGCTGCCAGTGCACCGGGCTGCGTTCCCGGAGGATCCGCCAGACCGCGTGCGGGTCGCCGTCCGCGTGCAGGCCCGGGTCCGCCAGGTCGATCGTGGACAGTTCGTCAACCATGCCCGCCGCTCCCGTGCAGCGGGCCGAGTGCCTCGGCGAGGGCGGCGACGGTGGGCAGCAGGAACAGGGTGCCGGTGGTCGCCTCCACGCCGAGTTCGGTGTCGATGTCGAGTTGCAGGTCGGCGGCGAGCAGCGAGTCGCCGCCGAGTTCGAAGAAGTCGTCGTGCACCCCGATCGGCGCCACACCCAGCTTGGCGCTCCACATCCGGATCAGCCGCCGCTCCAACTCGGTGCGCGGTGGCACGTACTCCGAGGCCATCTCCAGCTCGTCCCGGGAAACCGTCGCGGTCACCGTGCCACCTCCATCGCGGCGCGGGCGGTCCGGACGCTGATCCGCGGCGTGGTGACCAGCAGCCAGAGCGCCCGCTGGAAGTCCTCGGCCAGCCGGGCGACGCTGGCCTCGTCGAACATCCGGGGGTTGTACATCACCCGGACCACGAACGAGGTGTACGGCTCCATCACCCAGAGGAAGTCCACCGGCATCACCGGCTGCTCCGCGACCACCTCGGGCGGCAGCTTCATCCGCTGGTAGCGCACGGTCGCACGGTCGTCGGCGAAGTCCGGGATCGGCTGGCAGAGCTGGATCGGCGTCGGTACCACTGTGGTGCTGTCGAAGGCCGAGGCGGCGATGTTCGGCAGCGCCTCCAGCACCCGGATCAGGGGTACGTCGTTGGTCTGCGCGGCGATCCCCGCCCGGTGCGCCCGGGCGAGCACGGTCGCGAGGGTCTGCTCGGCGGGCACGCCGAGCCGCAGTACGTGGCCGTTGACGAAGAAGCCGACGGTGTCCCACTGCTGCCGGCTCCGGCCGGCCCCGAGCACCGGGATCGCGATCTCGCTGCCGCCGGTCCGCCAGGTGAGGCTGAGCGCGTACGCGGTGAGCAGCATCGTGAAGAAGGAGGTCCGGGCGGCCCGGGCGGCCCGGCGTACCTCCTGCACCGTCCGGTCGGACAGCTCGAAGGTGTGCAGGGCGCGTACCCCGCCGGTGCCGTCGAGCGGGCGGGGGTGGTCGGCCGGGATGCCCACCACCGGCAGGTCGCCGAGGGTCCGTTCCCAGTACGGCAGGGCCGCCCGGATCTGCTTCTCCCGCTCGGCCGAGCCGTCGGCGAGGGCGCACTCGACGTACTGCGGCAGCGGGGTGCGGTCCGGCGGCTCGCCGCGCAGCCGGCGCTCGTAGCCGGCCATCACGTCCCGGATAGCGAGCTGCATCGTCCAGCCGTCGGCCGCCGTACGGTGGATCACCAGCACCAGTGCCGAGGCGTCCCCGAACCGGGCCAGGTACGCCGCGAGCAGCGGTACCCGGTCGCTGGGCTGCCCCTCGGCGAGGGCCCGGGCGGTGATCCGGGCTACCTCCGCGTCCCGGTCGTCCGGCGCGGTTTCGTGCCGGTCGAGCACGGTGAGCGGCACCGGGGCGGGTGGGCGTACCCGCTGGAACGGAAAGCCCTCCTCGCGCACCACGACGGTACGCAGCGCGCCCTGGCGCCGTACGACGTCGTCGAGCGCCTGGCGCAGCACGTCGACGTCGACCGGTCCGGTGAGCCAGTGTGCGCACCAGTTGACGAAGTTCGGGCCGAACACGCTGCCGCCCTCGTGCACCGCGAACGCGGCCAGCAGTTGCTGCGCGTACGACAGCGGCGCCTGGGCGCCGGTGATCCCGTCGTGTTCGGTCGGGGGAGCAGCCGCCACGTATGGCCCGGTCATGCCGGGTCCGCCTTCAGCACCATCGGTTTCCCATCCTCGAGACCTCCTTGCTCCGGAATCTGTGCAGCGGTTATCAGCCCCTCGGTCCGCGCCTGGTAGTCCACCGAGGCGACGAAGGCCCGTTCGATCAGGGCGGCGGTCGGCGCGGGCGGCCCGCCCGGGATCGTGCCCAGCCCGGTCGGAAAAGGGCCGGCGCCGTCGAAGAGGCTGGCCAGGGCCATCAGGTTGGCGAACCGGCGGCGCTGCTTCGCCGGCAGCGGGTCGATGAAGACCGGCCGGATGACCCGTTCCACCATGGCCGGCGGCGCGAACCGGGGCAGCGACACCGGCAGGCCGAGTTCGCCGCACCGGGCGACGACCAGGTCCACCAGCCGCTGCACGGTCGGCGCCGCGGCCCCCGCCGTGATCCAGTACTCGGCGGCCGGCCCGGTGGACGGCGTCGGGGGGAGGGCGAGGGCGACCAGCGCCTCCGCCACCAGGTCCCGGGGCAGCACATCGACGGTGGCGCCCGGGCTGAACGGCAGCACCGGCAGCAGGCTCCGCATGATCGCCGAGGTGGTGCTGTGCAGGCCCTGGAACCGGCTGGTCTCGCCACCGGCCGAGTCGCCGATCACCACCGAGATCCGGGCGATCGCGGCCGGCAGGCCGCTGCGGCGTACGACCTCCTCGGCGGCGAGCTTGCTGGCCAGGTACCGCCGGGGGTCCACCGTGCCGCCCGGTTCCTCGGTCCGGGCCGGCCGGGCCAGCTCGTGCCGGGCCACGAACGCGGTCGAGGAGAACACCAGCCTCGCCCCGGCATCGGCGGCGAACCGGACGATCTGTTCGGTGCCCCGGACGTTCTGCGTGCGCATCGTGTCGTCGTCCGCGGTGAAGTCGGTGACACCGGCGCAGTGCAGTACCACGTCGACGCTGGAGGCCAGCTCCGCGTACCGGCTGCGGTGCAGGCCGAGCCAGGGCCGGGTGACGTCGCCGCGTACCGCCCGGCCGGGTACCTCCGCCCGGTAGGTCAGGGCGGTCACCCGGTGCCCGGCCAGCCGGTGCAGCAGCGCGGCACCGACCACCCCGGACGCGCCGGTGAGCAGGATCGAAGTCATCGGTACCTCCCGGGGTGGCCGTCGGATCGCGCCACCGCGCCGACCGGCACCCACTGCTGCCGCGCGGTGTACGGCCGGAGAGCCTGCCCACGGGCTACCGCCCCGACCGCGCCCCGTCCGCTTCAGTTAGCAAAGGACGGTGCGGCCGGAGACGCCAGGTCTGGCCCCGTTCGAGGCTGTTCGGATGCGTTCCGAACGGGTCGAACGGGCGGATCGACGCTTCGGGGTCAGGGCAGCGGTGCGGGCCGGCTCTCCGGCGGTGCCGGTTCGACCAGGAACACCTGACCGGGGTGCCCCGGATCGCAGGGCAACTGGACCACTTCGGCCCACTCGGTGTCGACGTCGTCGACGGTGACGCAGAGCCCGCTGTGCACGAGACGGAGCCGGAAGCCCTGGCTGGGCGACCCGACCGGGTCCAGGTGGAACTCCTCGCCGGCCCCCTCCTGACCGCAGTGGTCGTCCTCGACCCGGGCGCCCACCTTCCGGCTGCCCTCCCGGATGCCCATGCAGCCGAGCTTGAACTCGGGATGGTCGGTCAGGATCAGATACCTGGTATCGCCACCCGCGGCGGTGGTGGGCGGGCTCAGGCTCCGCACCGGAAACGCCACGGCGCAGTCCGCCTGGAAGACCTGTCCGTCATCGCGTTCCGGGCGTTCGGAGAGGCAGAGCCCGGAGTGCGCCACCCGGATCCGGGTCGCGCCCTGCCCGCCGGCGACCTGGGTTCCCGGGTCGCCGCCGGTCGGAGCGGATTGGCTGGTCACGGTCGGATCCGGCCGGGCGGTGCCGTCCCGGTCGGCCGGTCGCGACAGCCACCAGCCGGTCAGGACGGCGGCGATCGCGACCACCGCACCGGTCGCGGCGGCCAGCAGCAGCAGGGCGGGGCGGGGTCGCCGGTCGGCCGGACCGGGCGGGTCGGCCGGCTCCGGTTTGGCCGGTTCGGCTGGCGCCGGTTCGGCCGTCGGCGGCGTCGCGGCGGCGTCCGCGAGACGTCGGCGCGCCGCCAGCCACCGGTCCACCGACTCCGGGGATTCCCCACAGGCCCGGGTCAGCGCCCGGACCAACTCCTCCCGCGGCAGGGTGTTGCGGCCCAGCATGGTGGCGAGGGTGCTCGCCGGCAGGTTGTCACCGGCGGCTCGGGCCACCCGCTCGATCCGCCGAAAACTCAACCCCGACCGGTTGCGCAACTGCCGGAGCATTCCGACGAGGTCGGCCGACGTCTCGGCGCTGCCGGGATCGAGGTCGTCGGTGCCATCGGGCATCAGAAGGTACCTCCGGCGGGCGGTGCCACGGCCGCCGGCGGGACGGGCAGCCGGTGCGGACGGGTGCGGACCGGAGCCTCGGCACGGCACCGATCGCCGATCCTCGACATGTTAGCGTGCGCCCCGTTACGCCTCAGGGGCCGGCCGTGATCGTGCGGCCCGGCCAGAGCCCCCGCACGGTCGGTCCCGGCGGCTACGATCCTCGGTCGTGACCGCCGCCCGACACACCACCATCGCCAGCCCGATCAAGATGGCTGAGGTGTTTCCGCAGGTCGTGCCGTTCGCGCGGGTGGCGACCCGGCTGCACCCCCGCAAGGGGTCACCCGGCGTCGAGCAGAGTTCGGTCGGCGGGCCGCTACTGTGGCCCGCCGACGAACCGTGGCCCGGGTGCGGTGGCGAGCATCCCGAGGACCACCTCGACGCCGGCCCGGACGATCCCGCGCAAGGCCCGCTGGTACCGGTGCTCCAGCTCTTCGCCGCCGACGTTCCAGACCTGCCGTTTCCCGCCGGGACCGATCTGTTGCAGCTCCTCTGGTGCCCTTTCGACCACCAACCGTGGTATTCGCCCCGGCCGCATCTGCGGTGGCGGCGGCGCGCGGACGTCGGTGCCCGCCGCGAGACGATGCCCACGCCGCACGAGGACGCCGACCCGGCGATGATTCCGGATCCCTGCACGGTCGATCCCGAGCGGGTCGTCGAATACCCCAGCCACGACCTGCCGCGAGAGGTGTGGCGGCAGATCGACGACGCCGTACGCCGGGTGGCGGAGCAGACCGGCTGGCAGTACGAGTACGACCTGTCGGAGGCGTCCGGGACCAAGGTCGGTGGCTATCCCGGCTGGACCCAGAGCCCGGACTGGCCGGTGTGCGGCTGCGGTACGGGAATGACCCACCTGCTCACCATCGCGAGCTGGGAGTTCAGCCGTGGCGACGAGAAGCGGTGGATTCCGGTCGAGGATCGGCCCGCGATGGCCGGCTGGTCGTTCGACGGCGACGACGACCACCCGTGGCGGGCGGTGCAGAACCCGGCCGGGATCATGCTCGGCGACGTCGGCGGCATCTATCTCTTCGTCTGCCCGTCCTGCCCGGAGCGCCCGTTCGACTACCGGTTCGACTGCGCCTGACCGGACTCCAGACCGCCGCGACTCCGCGCGTTGTGGCCCGGACCGGTGAGCGGCCATACTGACACCCTCCCGCCGATGGCGAGACCGACACGCGTTCCGGGTGGCCGGTGCGGCATCGTTCCGGGAAGGTCGGCGGCGAGCACAGGAGGTGGCGGCATCAGCGCCCGCAGGGTTCTCTTCGTCGGCGGCAGTGGGATCATCAGCTCCGCCTGTTCCCGGCTCGCCGTCGAGCGCGGCATCGAGCTCACGGTGCTCAACCGGGGCACCACCACCCGACGACCGCTGCCGGCCGGGGTCACCGTGCTCCGGGCCGACATCCGCGATCCGGACTCGGTCCGGGCCGCCCTGGGCGCTCGGGAGTTCGACGCGGTGGTCGACTGGATCGCCTTCACCCCGGCACACGTACGGACCAGTGTGGAGTTGTTCCGGGACCGGACCGGCCAGTACGTCTTCATCAGCTCGGCGTCGGCCTACCAGACCCCGCCGGCCCGGCTGCCGATCGTGGAGTCGACACCGCTGCGGAACCCCTACTGGCGGTACTCGCGGGACAAGATCGCCTGTGAGGACCTGCTCGTCCGGGCGTACCGCGAGGACGGCTTCCCGGCCACGATCGTGCGCCCGTCGCACACCTACGACCGGACCCTGGTGCCGTTCGACGGCGGCTGGACCGTGGTCGACCGGATGCGCCGGGGCAGGGAGATCGTCGTACACGGCGACGGCACGTCACTGTGGACGCTCACCCACCACACGGACTTCGCCCGGGGATTCGTACCGCTGCTCGGGCATCCCGCCGCGATCGGCGACGTCTTCCACATCACCTCCGACGAGGCGCTCACCTGGAACCAGATCGCCGAGGCGCTGGCGTCGGCGGCCGGCGTACCGGCCCGGATCGTGCACGTGCCGTCGGATGCGATCGCGGCGGCGGATCCCGAGTGGGGTGCCGCGCTGCTCGGCGACAAGACGCACTCGATGGTCTTCGACAACACCAAGCTGCGCCGGCTGGTACCGGACTTCGTGGCGACCGTGCCCTTCGCGCAGGGCGCCCGGGAGATCGTCGCCTGGTACGACGCCGACCCGGCGCGGCAGCGGGTCGACGCCCGGCTGGACGCGCTGCACGACCGCCTGGTCGAGACGTACCGGATCCGCGACCTGGTCCCGGCCGGCTCGGAGGACTAAGCCGAGGAGACGATGGTGGCCAGCCGGATCCGGACCAGCAGGTCGTGCAGGGCCGGCTCCGCGGTCGGCCGCTCGGGCAGCCGGGATGCCTGCCCCGCCTCGTCCAGCGCGGCGTGCAGGGCCGTGAGGTCGGCGTCCAGCAGGTCGGCTCCGGGCGCGTCGGAGACCCCGGCGAGCAGGTCGTGCTCGCCGGTCGCCTTGGCCGCGACCAGCGTGCCGAGGTAGTCCGGCGCCTCCGGCAGTTCCGCCGCCAGGGTAGGCAGGTGGGCCACCAGCCGGCCGGTCCGGATCAGGTGGATGCCGGTGAGCAGGGTCCGGAACGTGTAGAGCAGCGGCTTCAGCTCCCCGGTGCGGTCGAAGAGCCGGCGTTGGGTGTGCGCGAAACCCCGGTAGTGGTGCGCGTGGTGCCGGGTGAGGCAGCCCGGTGCCAGCGCGACCAGTTCGGCGTGCGCCTCCCCGGTCAGCACGACGAGCGGGGAGAGGAGCTGCTCCAGTACGTAGCCGTTGCGCCGCAGCAGCAGCTGGCCGAACTTCGCCGCGTCGTGGGTGACCAGGTCGATCTCGACCCCGTCCCGGGTCCAGCTCCGGTCCACCGTGGCCGGCCCGTGCCGCAGCCCGACCACTTCGGCGGCCGGCAGCAGGTGCGCGCCGCGCAGGTCGACGTCGGAGTCCCGGGACGGGAAGCCGTACAGGTGCGCCCCGGAGACGGTGGCGAAGAGCAGCGGGTAGGGCTGGTCGGCCAGCACGTCACGCAGGGCGGCCGGCTCCAGCCGGGTCAGGTCGGGTGCCTGGGGGGTGCGGCCGGTGTCGCCGGTCGTCGGGGTGGCTTGCGAGTAGGTCATCCGAGTGCCTCCCGGGCGCTGCGGGCGCGTACCGAGTAGAGCCAGGCGTCGACCCGGGCCGTGTCGGGCACCGCCGGCAGCGGGGTGTGCGTCACGGCGTCGTCCAGGTCGGCGTGCAGGGCCAGCCGCCACCGTTCCACCTCGGCCCAGCCGACCTCGCCCCGGCGTACCGCCAGCAGCCGTTCGCGGTGCGGCCCCACGTCCAGTTCCAGCCGGCCGTTCCGGAGCAGGTCACCGGCGGCGATCAGCAGCCGGAGCAGGTGCATGACGTGCTTCCACCGCGGCTCGCCGCGCTGCCGCAGGTCCGCCTCCAGCTTCTTGAACTGGCTCAGCACGTAGCCGGAATAGGTCTGGTAGGTGAGCTGGGACAGGAACGCCGGGCGCAGCTCCAGGAGTTCCTCGCCGACCGGGGTGACGGTGAGCACGGTGCGGGAGTGCAACACCTCCAGCAGGTTCGGGTTCGCCTTCAGAGCCAGTTCGCAGAAGCGCTCCACCTCCCAGGAGAACCGTTCCGGCTCGGGGCCGTCCAGGTGGCTGGGCGGCTTGGCCAGCGACCAGAAGCCGGTCGCGGGAGCGGCGTAGACACCGCGGACGTCGGTGTCCGACTCGTCGGTGGCCAGTCCGAAGGCGCGGGAGCCGACCACCGCGGCGTAGATGGTGTGCCGGGCGACCAGGCCGGGGCCTTCGACCGCCGCCGTCCCCGCCTCGACCGCCAGGTTCCGCTGGTACGCCTTGCGCAGCGCGAGCTGCCCGCGCGGGCTGCGCAGCCGCCGACCGTCGCTGAGCTGGACCAGGTAGCCGTCGTCGGCCGGGTCGTAGCCGAGCACCCGGCCGGTGGCGCCGCGCTGCACCCGTATTCCCGCCAGGTCGGCGGCGGTCTGCCGGAGCACCACCTGGGTCCCGTCGGGTAACCGGGGAGCAGTTGATCGCCTGGACATGGCGGACATCGTGCCGTACCGGAGATCCCGGCCGCATCCCAGATCACGCCGGCACCGCCGGCACCAGCCGTGCCAGGCGGGGGGCGGGGGCCCTCGAACAACTCCTGTCGTACCCGGCCGCGACAATCGGGTGATGTTCCTCGCCACGCGGCCCGGCCGGGCCGGACTATGCCGGCCCCCGGCCGGCCCAGTGGGTACGCTCGCTACCGGCGTGGGGCCCGCCCCGGCGCCCAGCCCGCCGACCAGCGGCACACGACCGGCGACTCTGGGAGTTCACCTCGTTGACTGCACAGCCTGAAATCCTGTACGGGGCCGACGACCTCACCCACCTTGAGGGTCTGGACGCGGTCCGGAAGCGGCCCGGCATGTACATCGGGTCGACCGACGGCCGTGGCGTGGGTCACCTGTTCAACGAGATCGTGGACAACTCCACCGACGAGGGTGTCGCCGGTCACGCGACCCGGGTCGAGGTCACCCTGCACGCCGACGGCTCGGTGCAGGTCGACGACGACGGCCGGGGGATCCCGACCGACGTGCACGCCAAGTCCGGGCTCTCCGGCGTCGAGCTGGTGCTGACCCGGCTGCACGCGGGCGGAAAGTTCGGCAACTCCGGCTACAAGACCTCCGGCGGCCTGCACGGGGTGGGCGCCTCGGCGGTCAACGCCCTCTCCCGGCGGTTCGACGTCACGGTGCGCCGGGACGGCAAGATCCACCAGATGTCGTTCCAGCACGGCGTACCGGGAATATTCGACGGTGCCGGCGCCGGGGCGCCCTTCGCCGCGCACCCGGGGCTGCGCCTGCTGGGCAAGATGAAGCGGGGCGAGTCGACCGGCACGTCGATCCGCTACTGGCACGACGCGCGCTACTTCGAGACCGGGGCCACCCTCGACGTCGAGGCGGTCCGCACCAAGCTCCGGCACACCGCGTTCCTGGTGCCCGGCGTGACCTACGTGCTGCGGGACGCCACCGGCGGGGCGATCAGCGCCGAGACGTTCCACTTCCCGAACGGCCTGGCCGACATGGTCGACTACCTCGCGCCGGCCGCCGACAAGCCGGTCTCCGGCACCCTGCTGGTCACCGGCGAGGGCACCTACCGGGAGAACGCCGCCGACGCCAACGGCGTGATGCGCAGCAACGTCGAACGCCGGGCCGAGGTCGAGGTGGCGTTCCGCTGGGGCACCGGCTACGAGCGGACCGTCGAGTGCTTCACCAACACCATCCGCAACGTGCACGGCGGCACCCACCGCCGGGGCTTCGAGCGGGGCGCCACCCGGGCCCTGGTCGACGCGATCCGCAACGCCCGCGGCCTGCTCAAGCCGAAGGAGGACGCCCCGGTCCTGGACGACATCCTCGAGGGCCTCACCGCCGTCGTGCACGTCCGGATCCCGGAGCCGCAGTTCACCTCGCAGACCAAGGACGAGCTCTCCACCGCCCCGGTGACCAAGGTGGTGCAGACCGTCGTCGAGCAGCACATCAAGGCCTGGCTGGAGGACCGCAAGACCAAGGCCGAGGCGCGTACGGTGCTTCAGAAGATCGTCGACGCGGCCCGGGTCCGGCTGACCCAGAAGCAGCAGAAGGACGCCGCCCGGCGCAAGACCGCGCTGGAGGGCGCGGCGATGCCGCCGAAGCTGGTCGACTGCCGCTCCACCGGGGTCGAGCGCAGCGAGTTGTTCATCGTCGAGGGGGACAGCGCGCTCGGCACCGCCCGGCTGGCCCGCTCTAGTGAATACCAGGCGTTGCTGCCGATCCGGGGCAAGATCCTCAATGTCCAGAAGGCGAGCCTCCAGCAGGTGCTGGACAACGCCGAGTGCTCGGCGATCATCCAGGTGCTCGGGGCGGGTTCCGGGCGCACCTTCGACCTGGCCTCGCTCCGGTACGGCCGCATCCTGATCATGGCCGACGCGGACGTGGACGGCTCGCACATCCGTACCCTGCTGATCACGCTCTTCGCCAAGTACATGCGGCCGGTGATCGAGGCGGGCCGGCTCTACGCCGCCGTGCCACCGCTGCACAAGATCAGCACCAAGGGGAAGAACCCGGAGACCCACTACACCTACACCCAGGCGGAGATGGTCGCCACCGTCGGCCGGCTGGAGAAGGCCAAGAAGCAGGTGGTCACCCCGATTCCCCGGTTCAAGGGTCTCGGCGAGATGGACGCCGACGAGCTCTGGGACACCACCATGAACCCGGCCAGCCGGATGGTCCGGCGGATCACCATGGACGACGCCGAGGCGGCCGAGCAGGTCCTCGAACTGCTGATGGGCGAGAAGGTCGAGCCCCGGAAGAACTGGCTGATCGACTCGGCGAACCGGGTCGACCAGGAGGCGATCGACGCCTGATCCGCCGGGCGGACAGGCACGCGGAACCGACAGCGGCCGGGGCACCGGCCGGGCGAGGGAAGAGAGCGCTCAAGTCATGGCACGCCGTACGGGTAAGGGACCCAAGGTCGACCTGTCCGCCTTCGACCAGGCGGGGGCCCGGGTCCTCGACAACCCACTGGCCACCGAGGTCGAGGACTCCTACCTGGAGTACGCCTTCTCGGTGATCCACTCCCGCGCGCTCCCGGACGCGCGGGACGGCCTCAAGCCGGTGCACCGGCGCATCCTCTACTCGATGAGCGAGCAGGGGCACCGGCCCGACCGGGCGCACGTGAAGTCGGCCCGGGTCATTGGCGATGTAATGGGTAAGTTTCATCCCCACGGTGACGGGGCGATCTACGACGCGATGGTCCGGCTGGCCCAGGACTTCTCGCTGAACGCGCCGCTCATCGACGGGCATGGAAATTTTGGATCCCCGGACGATGGACCGGCTGCGGCGCGTTACACCGAAGCACGAATGTCCCGCGAGGCGATGCTGCTGGTCGGTGAGCTGGGCGAGGGGACGGTCGACTTCAAGCCCAACTACGACGGCTCGCTGACCGAGCCCTCGGTGCTGCCGGCCGCGTTCCCGAACCTGCTGGTCAACGGCACCTCGGGCATCGCGGTCGGGATGGCCACCAACATGATCCCGCACAACCTCGGCGAGGTGGTCGCGGCGGCCCGCTGGCTGATCGACCACCCGGACGCTGACCTGGACAAGCTGATGGAGTTCGTACCCGGTCCCGACCTGCCCACCGGTGGCCTGCTGCTGGGGCTGGACGAGGTGCGCAAGGCGTACGAGACGGGCCGGGGCGTGGTGCGGATGCGGGCCCGGGTGGAGACCGGTCCGCTGGAGGGGAGCCGGGGCCGGCAGGCGATCACGGTGGTCGAGCTGCCGTACGGGGTCGGCGCCGAGAAGATCATCGAAGCGATCACCGACGAGGTACGCGGCAAGCTGATCACCTCCGGCCCGCGCAAGGGGCAGCGGCAGGCGGCCCGGCTCCAGGGCATCGCCGACGTCAAGGACCTGACCGACCGGGAGAACGGTACCCGGCTGGTCATCGAGTGCAAGGTCGGGGTCAACCCGCAGGCGCTGCTCGCCGACCTCTACCGGCTCACCCCGCTGGAGCAGTCCTTCGGGGTCAACAATCTCGTCCTGGTGGACGGCCAGCCGCAGACCCTCGGGCTCAAGCGCCTGCTGGAGGTCTTCCTGGCCCACCGCTACGAGGTGGTGACCCGGCGTACGACGTTCCGCCGGCAGAAGCGGGCCGACCGGCTGCACCTGGTCGACGGCCTGCTGATGGCGCTGCTCGACATCGACGAGGTGGTCCGGCTGATTCGGGCCAGCGAGAATGCCCAGGCGGCCAAGGACGGCCTGATGAGCCAGTTCGGGCTCTCCGAGATCCAGGCCACCTACATCCTGGACACCCCGCTGCGTCGGCTCACCAAGTTCGACCGGATCGAGCTGGAGGTGGAGCGGGAGCGGCTGCGCGACGAGATCGCCGCGCTGACCGAGATCCTGGAGGACGACCGGGTGCTCCGCAGAGTCGTCTCCGACGAGCTGGCCGCGGTGGTGGACGAGTTCGCCACGCCGCGGCGTACCACGCTGATCGACGGGGACCTCAAGGAGGTGCTGGCGGCCTCGGCGCCGGCCGGGCCGCTGGAGGTCGCCGACGACCCGTGCCAGGTGATCCTCTCCGCCACCGGGCTGGTCGCCCGGACCGCCGCCGAGTCGGAGGAGGCCGCCGAGGGGCGGCGCCGCAACGGCCGGACCAAGCACGACGCGGTACGCGCCGTCGTGCACACCACCGCCCGGGGTCAGGTGCTGCTGGTGACCAGCGCGGGGCGGGCGTTCAAGACCGACGTGCTGCCGCTGCCGGTGCTGCCGGAGCAGGCCGGTACGGTCTCGCTCTCCGGCGGGATGTCCACCGCCGAACTGGTGCCGCTGGAGCCGGGGGAGACGGTCGTCGGGTTGGCGCCCCTCGGCGAGCGCGGTGCCGGTTCGCCCGGCCTGGCGCTCGGCACCCGGCAGGGCGTGGTCAAGGTCTGCGCTCCCGACTGGCCGGTCCGCTCGGACGAGTTCGAGGTGATCGGGCTGCGTGACGGTGACGAGGTGGTCGGGGCGACCTGGCTGACCGACGGCGCGGAGACGCTCGCCTTCGTCACCTCGGACGCCTCGCTGCTGCGCTTCCCGGCCACGCTGGTCCGGCCGCAGGGTGTCAAGGGCGGGGGCATGGCCGGGATCAACCTCGGCTCCGGTGCCGAGGTGGTCTTCTTCGGCGCGGTCCGCACCGACGAGGCGGAGCAGGGCGAGCCGATGGTGGTCACCTCGACCGGCAGCGGCGTGAAGGTGACCCCGTTCGCGCTCTATCCGGCGAAGGGCCGGGCCACCGGAGGGGTACGCGCCCAGCGCTTCCTCAAGGGCGAGTCCAAGCTGGTCGTCGCCTGGATCGGGCCGCGACCGGTGGGCATCAGCAAGCGTGGCGAGCCGATGGCGCTGCCCGAGCCGGACCAGCGCCGGGACGGTTCCGGGGCGGCGATGTTCGGCCCGGACAAGGTGGGCCACCTGATCGAACGCGGCTGAGCCGTGACACTCCCGTCCCGGGTCTCGCCACAGCGAGGCCCGGGACGGGCACGTGTGCCGACGCGGGCACGTGTGCCGACGGCCGAATCCGCCATCCGGCGTACCGCCGGGCTTCACATGATCTTCAAGAGCCGGGCGACCGCCCTGTCCACACTGGCCGACGACATCGTCGGTGGTGAGGGCAGGTGCGGCAGCGATGGACGGCTTTCCGATCAGCAGGCGGCGGTTCCTGACGGTCGCCGGTGGCGCCGCCACGGTGGTGGCGGTGAGCCAACTCGTCGCCGAGCTGCCCGAGGCGTACGCGGCGGAGCTGGATGCCGCCCCGTTCACCCTCGGGGTCGCCTCCGGCGAACCGCAGCACGACAGCGTGGTGCTCTGGACCCGGCTCGCCCCGGACCCGCTGGACGCGGTCGACGGCGGGATGCCGGCCGAGCCGGTGCGGGTGCGCTGGGAGGTGGCCCGGGACCCCGGGTTCCGGCATCTGGTCCGGACCGGTGAGGTGACCGCACTGCCCGAGTCGGCCCACTCGGTGCACGTGGTGGTGCCGCACCTGAGCCCGGACCGCTGGTACTGGTATCGCTTCCGGGTCGGCGAGGCCACCAGCCGGATCGGGCGTACCCGGACGTTGCCGGCGCCCGGGGCGAAGGCCGACCACCTGCGGTTCGCCTTCGCCTCCTGCCAGTCCTGGGCCGGCGGCCCGTACCCGGCCTACCGGGACATGGCCGAGCAGGAGCTGGACTTCGTGGTGCACCTCGGCGACTACATCTACGAGACCACCGACGGCAGCCTGACCGAGTTCCGCCGGCTGCACGCCCTCTACAAGACCTCGCCCGACCTGCGCGCCGCGCACGCCCGGTTCCCGTTCATCCTCACCTGGGACGACCACGAGGTGCAGAACAACTACGCCGGGCCGGTCGCCGGGGCGGCCGGGGACGGGCGGCCGTTCCTGGAGCGCCGGGCGAACGGCTACCAGGCGTACCACGAGCACCTGCCGCTCCGCCCCGAGCAGCGGCCGGACGGGCCGGACATGCTGCTCTACCGCCGGTTCGATTTCGGCCGGCTGGCCCGGTTCAGCGTGCTGGACACCCGGCAGTACCGCAGCGACCAGGCCCTCGGCGACGGCCGCAAGGAGCCGACCGGCGAGGTCTTCGACCCGACCCGGACGATGACCGGCCCGGAGCAGGAGCGCTGGCTGCTGGACGGGCTGCGCCGGTCGAAGGCCCGCTGGAACGTCATCGCCCAGCAGACCATCATGGCCGCCTTCGACTACGACCTCGGGCCGGGGCGGATCGTCAACCTGGACCAGTGGGACGGCTATCCGCCGGCCCGGTCCCGGATCCTCGATTTCGTCGCCCGGCACCGGATCTCGAACCCGGTCGTGCTGAGTGGAGACTGGCACACCCACTGGGTCAACGACCTCAAGACCGACTTCGCCGATCCGCGCTCCCGGACCGTCGCCACCGAGTTCGTCGGCACCTCGATCTCCTCCGGTGCCGGCTGGGACGCGGACGTCCGGGCCGGGCTGGCCGCCAACCCGCACGTGCGGTTCTACAACGGCAGCTACCGGGGGTACGTGATCTGCGACGTCACCGAGCGGCGCTGGCGGGCCGACCTGCGGATCGTGCTGGACGCCCGTGACCCGGCCTCGCCCGCGTACACGATCGCGGCGTTCGAGGTGCGCGACGGGGTGCCGGGGGCGCGCCGGATCGACGCCGGGGACGGCATCGTCGGCCGGGTCGCCGACCAGGACACCGGCGACCCGCTGCCGAACGTGCAGGTGGCGGTCTTCCGCACCGACGGCGGCCGGCTGGTGGCCAGCACGACCGATCCCTCCGGCGAGGTGCTGGCCTTCGCGCCGCCCGGCGACTACACGGTCACCGTCAACGGGGTCGGCTACGAGCCGCTGACCCGGCAGGTCGCCGTCCGGGCCGGTACGCCGACCCGGCTCGACCTGCGGCTGACCCGGGCGGCGGCCCGGGCCGGGACGGGCCGGACGGTTCCCGGGCCGCAGTCCTCGGCCGGTGTGACCGACCCGGTGCTCGGCAACGACCTGGTGGCGCTGGCCGTCTCGGCCGGTACGGACGACCCGCAACTGTCCGGGGTGACGGTCGGCAAGCCGTTGGACTTCGCCGCCGTCGGCCACCTCGACCAGCTCGACTGGATCAACCTGCCGTACGCCTCGGCGGCCCAGCCGCGCGGCGGCGACGCCTGGCAGCAGCGCACCGTCCGGTCCACCGCCGTCGAGGTGCTGGACGGGCCGGTGGCGGCGGTCCGGGTCACCGGGGTCAGCACCGCCGTGCCGGACATCGCGGTGGTGACCACATACAGCATCCGGCCGGGTGAGCCGTGGGTGGCGGCGGAGAGCGTCTTCCACAACGGCGGGGCGGTGCCGTGCACGTTCTGGACCGGGGACGCCCTCGACCACGACGGTGCCGGGCAGCGCAGCGGGGTACCCGGGCACGGCATCATCACCAGCGGCACTCCGGCCGACTATCCGCCGGCCGCGCCCTGGATCGGGATGACCGGCTCGGACCGGCAGACCTACGGACTGTGCTACGAGGACACCGGGTTCACGGCGTACGCCGCGTACAACTGGGTGATGAGCCAGCGGCAGGTGACGCTGGAGCCGGGGGCGACGTTCACGCTGCGGCGGCGGATCGTGGCGCTGGACAACGGCGGGGCGACCGACCCGTTCGCCGTACTCGAGAGAATTTGACGGGTCCACGGCTCGGGCGTCGTACCGATCACCCGGATGATCCGCTCCGGCTTCTCCTTCGACATCCGGGGCGCGATCCTGATCATGCTGCTCCTTCCGCTGATGGTCGCGCTCGTCCGGCTGGGGGCGTGATGGCGGCCCCGGGGTCCGGTACGGAGGTGCGGCGCATCGCGGTGATTCCCGGTGACGGCATCGGGGTCGAGGTGACCGAGGCGGCCCGGCAGGTGCTCGACGCGGTGGCCCGGCGGCACCGGATCGCGCTGGCGTACGACGAGTTCAAAGAACGACAACTGCGGGCATCGCCCACCCGGCACGTCCGCTCAAGCCGAGATCAGCGCGTCCGAAGGGAGGTCCTATGATCGACACCAGTAGTTATGCGGAGCCGAGAGGACAGCGATGGGCATAGTCCACATATTCGTTCGGGCCACCGAAGAGGAGTTGACGCGCGCAATCGCCGATCCGACGACCTTCGAAGGGACGTCAGGCCGTCCCCCGGAGGAGATGGCGGACCTCGACAAGGCGTTGCCAGACATCCAGGAACTCCTCGTCGCAGCGGACATCAAGGTCGACCTGGAACTGGGCGGCGAAATGATCTTTCCCTACGGCAACGACACGGACTTCGTCATGGTCTGGAGCGTTGACGACGTCGCTGACACCGCCGAACAACTCCGCGACGTGCCGTTCGACCGGCTGGCCACCTTCGTTGACGACCCGGACCTTGTTGACGACCCGGACGAGCTCGACTACCTGAAGGAATACTACGAGGACCTGGTCGGCTTCTTCGTTGCCGCGGCGGAGGCTCGCGCAGGTGCTTTCATGATCACGTCTTAACGTCACTGCACGTCCCTCGCGATGAGCGCAGTGAGCGTCTTCTCCGCGCACACCCGAGATCAACGAGGCATCGGTCCCGCTGCGTGTCTCGGGTATCTGAGGCACTGCGGATGCTCGCCGATCGGGCCGGGCTGATCGCGGCGATGTCGGCCGGGCTGGCCCGTAGGGGCTGGGCGCCGGTCCATGATCGGGATCGGCTGCTGGTCGACCTAGCCGTCGGACCACCGCCCCAGTTGCGTCACCGCGCCTTCGGTGCGGAAGAATGCCCCCATGACCGAGGACCGTGAGTTCCCCTCAGGCTCCAAACTGGACACCACGGTTCCGCACTCGGCGCGGATCTGGAACTACTGGCTCGGCGGCAAGGACAACTTCGCGGTCGACCGGGCCGCCGGCGATGAGGTGATCGCACACATCCCGGACATCCCCATCGGGGCCAAGTCCGAGCGCGCGTTCCTCAAGCGCGTGGTCAGGTTTCTCGTCGAGGATGCCGGCGTCCGTCAGTTCCTCGACGTCGGCACCGGGCTTCCCTCGGCGGACAACACCCACGAGGTCGCGCAGTCCCTCGACCCGCGCTGCCGGGTGGTCTACGTCGACAACGACCCGCTCGTCATGGTGCATGCGCGTGCGCTCCTGACCAGCGCACCGGGCGGCAGCTGCGACTACGTCGAAGCCGATCTGCGGCAGCCGGACACGATACTCGCGTCCGCGCGGCAGACGCTCGACTTCTCGCAGCCGATCGGGCTCATGCTCCTCGGCGTCGTCAACCACCTCATGGACGACGACGTGGCGTACGGCTCCGTCGCGCAGCTGGTGCAGGCGATGCCCGCCGGTAGCTACCTGGTGCTCACCCACTCCACCGCGGAGATCCACGGCGAGCCGATGCTGCGCGTGATGCGGGAAACCACCGAGCGCGGCGGCACGCCAATCCGCGCCAGGACGAAGATGGAGCTCGAACGCTTCTTCGACGGCTTGGATCTGCTGGAGCCCGGCGTCGTTACGTGCTCGCGCTGGCGCCCCGACCCCGAGTCGGACGAGCCGGAGGTCTACCTGTTCGGCGGCGTCGGCCGCATCGGCTGAGCTGAGCCTCTCGACGCCGGTCAGCCACGAGGGCAACCTATTCGCGGGCACGGGGGTGTCTCATGATGGAAACCGAGGCACCGCTCGGAGACGCCAATCCATCCGGGTCGCCGAGCAGGGCAGCGGACGGCTGGTTGGCAGGCACCCGGACCTCCTACGACACAGTCGCCGACAGCTACTCCGACTACACACGTGAAGCTCTGGCTAAGCAGCCCTACCTACTCGCGGCTCTGGCGCTGTTCGCCGAGCTGGTCCACGCCATCGATGGTGGGCCAGTGGCGGACGTTGGCTGCGGACCAGGACACGTCACTGCCCACCTGCACAACCTGGGCGTCGAGATGTTCGGCATCGACCTGTCACCCGCGATGATCGACCTGGCCCGGCGTGAGCACCCCGACCTGCGGTTCGAAGTGGGCTCGATGACGGACCTGCAACTCGCCGACGCTTCGATCGCCGCACTCCTCGCGTTCTGGTCGTTGATCCACATCCCCGACTACGCGGTTCCCACGGTGTTCGGGCACTTCCATCGGGTGATGCGTCCCGGCGGACCGCTAATGCTCGGCTTTCACGTTGGCGACGAGTCGCGGTTGAAGACGCAGGGCTACGGCGGCCACCCGATGAAGGTCTACGTCCACCGCCGCCAGCCTGACCAAGTGGCCGCGTGGCTACGCGACGCCGGATTCACGGTCAAGGCCCAAATGATCCTCGACCTCGACCAGAGCGTCCCAGGCGCGATCCTCTTCGCATACCGCCAGCCTTAACCTCGCCTGCGATCCGGCCGGTGCCCGCCAGATTCAATGAGACGACGTGCCGCATCCGGCGTCACCACGCCACCTTCGATGAGAATTCACCCGAAGCCGTCTCACCGATGTTGTCGTCCTCCAGGTCAGCGCCCTTGCACCGCGCCAACTCGGCTGAGACGGGACACTCGGCTTCAGCAGCGATGGGATCGAACTCGGCTTCAGTAGTGGCGCCGGCGCGGGTACACCGCGGCGAGTACGAAGCCCGCCAGCCCGATCCCGCCGCCAGCCCAGCCGAGCCATCCGGGGATCCTGCCGAGCGCCACGGAGCTGTCGGGCTGCGCGCCGAATCCGACGCTGGTGGCCCGGTCGGCCAGGATCCGCGCGTCCACCGGGATCGGCTCGCCGGACTCGCCGGCATACCGGACACCGTCGCCCCGGAGCCTCTCGAACTCCTCGTCCGACAGACGGATCGTGATGGGCATTCTGGTGCCGTCAGACGTCCAGGAGCCGTCGCACTCACGACTCTGCGTGCAGAAGAGCCTGGGGTTCACTTCGACCTGCCCCGGCTCGCCGTACCTCCAGACGTATTCGGGCTCGCCGCGCTCGAACCATCCCATGCACGCCAGTACGCCGACGGTCAGACCTATCCCGGCCAGGAGCAGCGCCCATCCGGGTGCGTCGCGGAAAGTAGCGATCCGGCCCTCAAGGTTGGCGATGACGAGGACGGGGATCACGAACACCCCGGCGAATCCCAGCATGGCGGCCAGCAGGATCATGCCACCGAGCCGCGTCCCCGGGTCATCGAGGAGGACCCACACGCTCAAGGATGCCGCCGCGACGAGCGGCAGGGTCCAGAGCGCCAGCCTCCGTTTCGACACGCCTCCATCTTGGCACCCGGTCCCGTAAGCGTCGCTCCTGTGCGGCCGGGGGCACAGCCTTCCGGTGCGCGGCCTCGCAGCAACTCCAGCTCAACTGGTAACGCGGGCGACAACCGGCAGGGAGACGGGGTCAGCGCGGCGGTTCCGGCTCGGTGACGTCGGCGACCCGGCCGTCCAGGGCGGCGACGGCCGCGTCTGCCTCCAGCGCCACGGCGGTGCCCCGCTCGCCGGTACCGAGCGTGATAGTGCGGCCCCGGATCCGGTCGTCCGCCACCACCGGCCAGGCCGTGCGGGAGCCGAACGGGGTGATGGTGCCCCGCTCGTAGCCGGTCGCCGCCTTGGCCTCGTCGGCGTCCGGCAGGGCGAGCCGGTTGACCCCGAGCAGGGTACGCAGCTTCGGCCAGGAGATCACCCGGTCGCCGGGTACCAGGACGAAGACGAAGTCCTGCGCGCCCCGGCGTACCACGATGGTCTTCACCACGTCCGGGACCTCGACGCCGATCGCCTCGGCGGCCTCGGCGACGCTGCGGACCGGCCCGTGCCGGATCACCCGGTGCGGGATACCGGCCGAGGTGAGGGCGGTGATCGCGGACATGGCGTCACCGTACCCGCCGGCCGGGCGGCGCCGTGGCAGGTCCGGCGGACCGGGCGGGGGTAGCCGGACCAACACCGACCCGGTCCCGTCGGGCCGTCCGGGCGTCGGCCGCCCCGAGCGGGAGATGGAGTACGCCAAGATCGTCCGCCGGGCCATGGCGCGGAGCGCGAGGTGTCCGAGGCAGGGCGAGGCCCTGGCCGGATCGTGCGAGAGCTCGCGCGTCGTGGCGCACAGCAGAGCCGCGTGCTCGATCGGGTGTACCGTCCAAGGTGGTGGGCGGTGGAATAGCGGCCGGCGCCCCGCCACCCAGACCGCTACCTGGGAGCCTGCGATGACCGAGACGTTCGGTGCCCGACTCCGCGCCCACCGCGAGCGCGCCGGAAAGACCCGATCTGTCCTCGGCGGACTCGTCGGCCGGTCGGCCGACTGGGTGAAAGCCCTGGAGAACGGCCGGCTACTCACCCCCAGGCTCCCGATGTTGATGCGCCTCGCCGAGGTGCTCGACATCAGCGACCTGGCCGAGCTGACCGGCGAGCAGGCCATGCCCGTCGCCTCCGTGACCCGGGCCGGTCACCCCGCCGTGGAGCGGGTCGCTGCCGCGATGCAGCGCAGCAATTTGCCCGCCGGAGACCCGACCTCAGCAGACCTGCTGCGCGGCCGGGTTGACCAGGCGTGGACGCTCTGGCACCGGTCGACCACCGAGCGGTCGGCGGTCGCCGCCGTGCTGCCCGATCTGCTCGACGAGGCACGGGTGTCGGTGCGACGACTCGATGGGACCGCCCGGCGGGCCGCGCTGGTCGAGTTGGCTCGCGTCTACCACCTGGCGCAGCTCTACGTCGCGAACCAGCCGTACCCGGAACTGGTGTGGCTTGCCGCCGACCGGGCGATGCAGGCCGCCCAGGATGCCGACGACCCGGCCGCCATTGCCGTCGCCGCCTGGTACTACGCGCACGTCTACCGTTCGTCGGCCCAGGTCGACGCCGCCGAGCAGGTGCTGACCGATGCCGCCGTGCTGCTCGACCCGGCCACCGGCACCGAGGTGGCAGCCCGGTGGGGCCAGCTTCAGCTCGGGCTCGCGCTGGGGCACGCTAAGATCGGCCGGGCCGGCCAGGCATGGCGGGCATGGGACCTGGCCGATGAGACCGCCGGCCGGCTTGGCGCCGGATACGTGCACCCCTGGCTGATGTTCGGGACGACCGCTGTCGACGCATACGGCGTCACGGTGGAGGTCGATTTGGTGCGTCCGGGGGAGGCGGTCCGCCGCGCCGACCAGGTGCACTATTCGGCCCTGCCGTCCCGGACCCGCCGGGCGACGCACTTGGTCGATGCTGCCCGGGCCCACCTGCTCCGCCGCGAGGAGGTCGCCACCGTGCACCTGCTCGGCCGGGCGTTGCGGGAGAGCGTCGACACCGTGCGGCACCGACCGGATGCTCGGGTCGCCGTGATCGAGCTATCCGGGCGCCAGGGCACCATCGGCGAGGATGCCCGTGAACTTGCCCTAGCCATCGGCATCGGCGGGTAGGTGTACCACTGGGACACTCTGTCCCCGTCGCTCGCTGTGATCTCTCCTACCGTCTCCGTGCATGGGCGCGCGGACGGTGCTGTCGAGTACCGGTTGCATCCGTGTGCCCCGGCTGGCCCGGGGCTCCGTCCCCCGGAGTTCCGGGCCAGCCCACCGGATGAGGTTCGGAGTGGCGCACCGTGACTGTGCTCAGGGCGCCGTGGCACGCAGGAGGGTCCGCACGGTGAACCAGCAAACCCAGCAGCAGACCGAACAGACCGACGAGCAGGTGGTGGCCGAGCATCTCGCCGGGCATCGGTGTGCGGAGTGCGCACCCCGGGGCGGTTGTATGCGGATGCTTCGGGTCATCCGCCGCCGCCAGGCGCGTGTCGACCTCGCCGCCGCCCTCACCGCCCGGACCGGGGTGAGGGGATGGTGATCCGGCTGGTCCGACGCTGGCTGACCGTGGAGTGGCCGGTACCGATCGAGTGTGCCTTCGCCCGTCTCGTGCTGGGCACGCACGCGCTGCGGGGGTGCGGGCGGTGCGGGCCGGACGGCTGCCCGCTCTGGTCGTGGGCGATCGAGATCCACCGGCGGGAGCATGCGGTCCGGGTGCTGCTGGGCGGGACGCTGCCGGCGGCGGTAACGGCTGGCGACGTACGCGCGGCGCTGGAGCGGGTCCGGTGAGCATGGTGCCGGAGAGCGCCCCCGGCCTGGCCGTCGACTGGGCGTGGGCGACGATCACCACGCACGCGGAGGGGCGGCATTGCGGCGGCTGCCGGGGCACCTGGTGTCCGACCGCCGAGTGGGCGCTCTGGGCCGTCGTCACCGACCGGATCGTGCCCGTGGACCGGCGGCAGCTCGTCACGGTGGTGGCCCGGCAGGTGATGATCGCGCACTGGCCGCGTACGGTCGACGGCTGCCGGCCGTGCGGGCTGCCGGACTGCGGACGAATTCAGCTCGCCGGCACCTGGTTGGAGGTTGTCGGGGATGAGGCGGTGCCGGACTCGGTGAAGATCCTGCGGTCGACGCCGACCGACGCCGAGCTGCGCCGCATCACCGGTATGGACGAGCGGACGGTGGTGCACCGGATCGAGAAGGCCGGCGCGAAGCGGACGGCGTGCAACGAGACGGTCGCGAAGCTGTCGCCGATGGAGGGGACGACAACCGATCCGGCCAGGGTGACGTGTCAGCTATGCCGGTGAGCGTCCGGCCGAGAGCGTGTGCACCGATGCGCTTCGTCCGTGCGGCACAGGAGGTGGAGCAGGCGCCGGTGCTGCGCCGATCGGGGCGTGCGATCCCGAACGGGTAGGTGGAACCGGGTTCGGAGCTACCGGCGGACCGAGCAACAATTGCGCACCTACGAGCCGTACCGAAGGGAACAGCCAGCATGTCGAGCGATGTCAGCAGCGCAGAGCCGGAGACCCGTGGCGAGGCCGGATCCGCCGGCCCGGAGCTGATCAGTCGGGAGGTCCGGCTGGCCGCCCGGCCGCACGGCGCACCCGGCCCGGAGAATTTCGAACTCGCCAGCACCACCGTGCCGGCGCCCGGACCGGGCCAGATCCTGGTGCGGAACACCTGGATGTCGGTCGACCCGTACATGCGGGGGCGGATGGACAACCGGAAGTCGTACATGCCGCCGTTCCGGGTCGGTGCCGTCCTGGACGGCGGCGCGATCGGCGAGGTCGTCGCCTCCGAGGCCCCGGCGGTACCGGTCGGGGCGACCGTGTCGCACGTGCTCGGCTGGCGCGAGTACGCCGTACTCGACGCCGCCGCCGCCACCGTGGTCGACACCTCGGTCGCGCCCGCCGAGGCGTACCTCGGAGTGCTCGGCCTGCCCGGGCTGACCGCGTACGTCGCGCTCACCGACACCGCTCCGGTCCGTCCGGGGGACGTGGTCTTCGTCTCCGCCGCCGCAGGTGCGGTGGGCTCGGTTGCCGGACAGTTCGCCCGCAAGCTCGGCGCGGCCCGGGTGATCGGCTCGGCCGGCGGCCCGGAGAAGGCGAGGCGGCTGGTCGAAGAGTTCGGCTACGACGCGGCGATCGACTACCGGGCCGGTTCGATCGGTGCGCAGTTGGCGGCGGCGGCGCCCGACGGGATCGACGTCTACCTGGACAACGTCGGTACCGACCACCTGGCGGCCGCCCTGGCCGCGCTGCACGTCGGTGGCCGGGTCGCGCTGGTCGGCGCGATCAGCGTCTACAACGCGACCGCGCCGGTGCCCGGCCCGACCAACCTGGTGCTGGCGCTGACCAAGCGGCTCAGCCTGCGGGGCATGCTGGTGACCGACCACCTGGACCGGTTCGCCGAGTACCTTCCGCTGGCGGCGGGCTGGCTGGCCGACGGCACGCTGCGGACCGCGACCACGGTCCGGGACGGGATCGAGGCGGCTCCGGGCGCCTTCCTGGAGATGCTCGGGGGCGGCAACGTCGGCAAGATGCTGGTCCGGCTCGCCGACCAGACGCGTTAGCGACCGACCACGCCGCGTCCCAATGCGGGGTCCGGGAGGCGGCGCGGTGCTGGCTGGACCGGATGTCCTCGACCCGTCCCCACTGGGGTCCACGATGGTCGGTGCGGGCGGGACGGTGAGGTAACCGGACGGACATGTCCGAACCGGTTGCTCGACCCCTCCGGCCTGCCCGGGCCGGTCCTGCCGGCGCCGGTCCGGAAACAAATCGGCAATCTCCTCTATTCCGTTGCGGAAACACACCCCTTACAGACTCGGCGTCCCACGGATCTTCCTAGGGGGACGGCATGAGCGAGAGCGGTGGGCGATTCAGGCAGCTCGGGCTCCGTGGCCGTGCCGACGAGCGCGGCGAGGAGACGGCATGAACCAGCAGGACCAGTCCACGGTCAGCCGGCGGGGCTTTCTCCGCGCGGTCGGCGTCAGCGGCGGGGCGGGCGCGATGCTCGCCACGATGGGCGCGCTCGGGCTCGCCCCGACCGCCGCCTCGGCGGTACCGCCGTTCCGGGCACCGACCCGCGCCGACTTCAGCCTGACCGGCCGGTCCGGTGCCCGGGTGGTGGTGCTCGGCGGCGGCGTCGCCGGCCTCGCCGTCGCGTACGAGCTGGGCAAGGCGGGGTACGACTGCACGGTGCTGGAGGCGCGCTCCCGGGCCGGTGGCCGGAACCTGACCGTCCGGGGCGGCACCGTGGAGACCGACCTGGACGGGCACACCCAGCGGGCCAGGTTCTCCGACGGGGTCTACTTCAACGCCGGCCCCGGCCGGATCGCGCAGTGGATGGTCACCATGGACTACTGCCGCGAGCTGGGCGTACCGGTGGAGGTGTTCACCAACGCGAACGCGGACGCCTGGATCTACAACTCCTCGGCCGGGATGACCGCGCCGGTCCGCTACCGCACCGCCAAGGCGGACGTCTACGGGTACGTCTCCGAGCTGCTGGCCAAGGCGACCGACCAGGGAGCGCTGGACGACCGGCTGACCGGCGACGACAAGCAGCGGCTGCTCTCGTTCCTACAGAGCTACGGCGCGATCGGCGGGCGCACCAGCGGGTGGGCGTACACCGGCACCAGCCGGCGGGGGTACGCCAGCTATCCCGGCGCGGGCAACGACGCGGGGGTACCGCTGGATGCCCCGCCGCCGCTGTCCGACGTCTTCGCCAGCAACGTCGGCCGGTACTTCTCCTTTGAGCTGGGTTACGACCAGGCGATGCTGATGTTCCAGCCGGTCGGCGGGATGGACCAGATTCCCCGGGCGCTGGCGAAGGCGGTCGGCACGCACCGGATCCAGCTCGGCGCCGAGGTGACCGGGGTGACCGACCGGGGCGGCAAGGTCGAGGTGACCTACCGGCGGGGTGGCCGGGAGCGCCTGGTCCGGGCCGACTTCTGCGTGGCGACGCTGCCGCCGCACCTGATGGCCCGGGTGCCGCACAACCTCGGCGCCGACGTGACGGCGGCGCTCGGCAGCTTCCCGACCACCGCCTCCGGCAAGATCGGTCTGGAGTACCGGAGCCGCTGGTGGGAGCTTGACCAGCGGATCTACGGCGGCATCACGGAGACCGACCTCGACCTGTCGCACATCTGGTACCCGTCGCACGGCTTCCACGGCCGGCGGGGCCTGATCGTCGGCTACTACAACACCGGGGCGAACGCGCGGGCGTACAGCGCGCTGACCCCGATGCAGCGGCAGGAGCGGGCGGTCATGCAGGGCGTGAAGATCCACGGCGAGAAGTACCGCTCCGAGCTGGTGACGGCGTACTCGCACGCCTGGGACCGGACCCGCTACCTGGAGGGCGCCTGGACCTCGCCGCCACACGGCACCGCCGGCTACGACCTGCTGCTCCGGCCCGCCGGCCGGGTCTACTTCGCCGGGGACTGGCTGAGCCACGAGGTGGCCTGGCAGCACGGCGCGTTCGTCTCGGCCCGCTCGGTGGTCACCGCGCTGCACCAGCGGGTGATGGCCGGCTGACCCGTCGGCGGGCCACCACCTGCGTGACCGCCGGCCGATAAGAGCAGCGGCACCACCACCCGGCGACCGGGCGGCGGATCAGAGCAGCGGGGCGACGTCCCGGGTGATCGGTACGGCCAGCACGGTCGGGCTCTCCGTGCCGAGCGCGGACCGGAACGCCGCCCGGAACTCGTCCACCGACTCCACCTGGTGGGCGGTGCAGCCGTAGCCACGGGCGATGCCGGGGATGTCCAGACCGGGGAGTTCCAGTCCGGGTACCCCCGGCGCGTCCTCCAGTTCGGCGAAGGCCTTCAGCACGCCGTACTCCTGGTTGACCGGTACCACGAAGACGACCGGCAGCCGGTGCTGCGCGGCGGTCCAGAGCGCCTGCGGCGAGTACTGGAACGAGCCGTCCCCGATCACCGCCACCACCGGCCGGTGCTGCCGGGTGTCGCGCTGGGCGAGCGCGATGCCGACCGCCGCCGGCAGCCCGAAGCCCAGGCCGCCGCTGGCCATCTTGAAGTATGAGCCTGGTCGGGTGATGGTGAGTTGCCGGTGCAGCACGCTGAGGTTGGAGGGGGATTCGGGGACCACGATCCCGTCCGCCGGCCACTCTGCGGCGAGCGCGCCGAAGAGCGCCTCCGGGCTCAGCGGGGTGCCGGCGGCCCCGTCCGGCGCGCCGGCCCGGGGCGGTGGCATCGGCCGGTCGCTCGGCGGCAGCCGCTCGGCCAGCCCGGCGCAGGCCAGCGTGACGTCGCCGACCAGGCTGTCGCCGACCGGTGCCCGGGCCGCCTCGGCCGGGTCGTCGGTGACGTGCAGCAGCCGGGTGCCATCCGGCAGATAACCCCGCCGGCCGGGGACGTACGGGTAGTAACGGAACACCGGGGCACCGACCACCAGTACGGTGTCGTGGCCGACAAGTTTCTCGGCCAGCGGCCCGATCGCCGGCGGCAGCAGTCCCTGGAACTGGGGATGATCCTGGGGGAAGCCGACCCGGTCCGCGAACGGCGGCTGCCAGACCGGTGCCCGGCTCCGCTCGGCGAGGGCGACCGCCTCGGCCCAGCCGCCGCTGCGGTCGACCGCGGATCCGATCACCAGCATGGGGTTCCGGCTCGCCGCCAGGATCTCGGCGAACCGATCCAGTTCCGCCGGATCGGGCGCGACCCGGGTGCTCACCCGGCGTACCTGCGCGGTGCCGTTGGCTGGCTCGTCCCAGTCGTCCAGCGGCAGGGAGAGGTACACCGGCCCGGCCGGCGGCTGTACGGCGGTGGCGAGCGCCCGCATGAACGCCTCGGGAATGTCCTGCGCACGCAGCGGCTCGTGACTCCATTTGACGTACGGCTCTGGCAGTTGGGTCGGGCGCACGTTCGTCAGCATCGGCTCGGACAAATTCATCGTCCGGGTCTGCTGGCCGGCGGTAACGATCATGGGTGTCTTGTTGTGCCAGGCGGTGACGAGGCTGCCCATTCCGTTTCCGGTGCCGGGTGCGGTGTGCAGGTTGACGTGCACCGGCCGGCCGGTGACCTGGGCGTAGCCGTCCGCCATCGCGACCGCGGAGGCCTCCTGGAGGGCCAGAACGTAGGCGAAGTCGGCCGGAAAGTTCTTCAGGAATGGCTCCTCGGTGGAGCCGGGGTTGCCGAAGAGGGTGGTGAGGCCGAGGGAACGGAGCAGGTCGTAGGTCGCTTCGTGCACCGTTGTCATCGGAAGGAGCCTCCTGGAGTCCTCGTCCCATGCTCGGACCACCGCGTCAAGCCGGTCATTTCCGTCATACCGTACGCGTACATGATCATGCCGGTTTATCTGTGCGACCGTCCATCGCCCCGGGCCCGGTCGCCGGTCGTCCCGATCGCGCTCTCAAACGCTGTTTTCGCTGTTCAGTGGGGTTGGCAACGGCGGAAGGCGGCCAGTAATCTCGGCGGATCTGGTCCGGCCCCTTGGTCGCCATCTGGGTGACACCGGAGCAGACCCGCCGAGTCGTTCTGTAACGAACCGGGGACCCACAGTTATCTGGGGTGAATCCGCGAGCCGCTGGCCCGTGGTAGGGCGGCCTTCCCGCCCGAATCCGTCAGCTAACCCGGTAGGCGGTGTCGGAAGGAGTAGCTGTTCGTGCCGCACCACCCGGGCCCCGGCCCGTCCCCCCAGATCCCTCGCTGCGTCGCGGCTCCGCTCCCGGTCGCCGCGACCGTCCCAACCCGGACCGGCCGACCCCAGGCCGGCACCTGAACCTGGCCCGATAGCGGTCTGTGACGCGGAAGTCGTCGACGCGCGGGCGCTGCCGGGTCCGCCGGCCAACTGGTCGCGGTCCCGGTGAGGCCGCCGGCCGGTCGCGACGGATCGTGGTGGCGCTGATTCCGCCGGTACGCCGATAGCGGCGCTCCCACCGGCCGGCGCAACCGGCGGTCCGTCCGTACCGTCGGCCCGTTCCGCCGAATGCGTCGGCGGGCCTCTCCCGGACGATTTCGTCCCGTGCGATTCCGTGCGATTTCGCGTCACATTCCGGCAGCGACTGAAACGCCGCGTCATTCCTTGCCCCCCGGTAGCGGTGACGCGCATTTCCCCTGGAGGATAACGTTGAAGCACGCAATTAACGGGCGGTTCCGGACCGCCATGTCGGGCCGGCGCAACCGGCTCGCGCTCGCCTCGGCCGCGGTGCTCGCCGCTGCCGCGTCCACCGGGGTCGTCCTGACCTCGACCGGCTCGGCCGAGGCCCCGGAGACCTCGGCCGTCGCCGTCGCCGAACTCGGCATCCCGGCGGCGGGGCAGGCCGGAGCGGCTGTCACCACCGCCCCGGAGACCACCGCGCCGGAGACGACCGCCCCGGCGACCCCGGCGCAGCCGGCGACCACCGCGCCGGCCACCAAGGCGGCGAAGGCGGCCCCGGCCAGCACCCCGAGCAAGCCACCGGCGCCGCCGGAGTCGAAGCTGCTGGACTACCAGTTCCAGGCCCAGATCAACGGCTGGTACTGCGGCCCGGCCGCCACCCGGATCGCGCTGACCGTCCGGGACAAGCAGCCGAGCCAGGACGCCGTCGCCGCCGACCTCGGCACCACGATGAGCGGCACCAACTCGGCCGAGGACACCACCCGGGTGCTCAACAAGATCACCGGGACCGACTTCTACCGCACCACCGCCATCCCCGGCGGTGCGGCCACCCCGGCGCAGATGGACCGGCTCCAGGCGGACGTCGTGCACGCCGTCACCAGCGGGTACGCCGTGGTCGTCAACATCGCCGGCTCGGCAACCGACCTCGACGGCGGCTGGCACAGCTACCCCGGCGGGCACTACCTGACCGTGGTCGGCTACCGCGACGACGGCCGTACGGTGAAGATCGCCGACCCGGCCATCCCGGGCGAGGACAGCAACTACTGGATGACCACCATCGACCTGGCGAACTGGGCGGCCACCCGGGGCTACTCGTCCTGACCCGCCCCGCCCGCCGGTAGCACCGACGAGACGCCGGCCCGACGAGACGCCGGCCCGACGAGACGCCGGCCCGACGAGACGCCGGCCCGACCCACCCACCCGGACGACCCGTGCCGACCGGGGGTGTGGAGCGGGCCGGCGTCGTCGTGTCGTCGGCCGTGCGTGCCCGTGCTCAGGCGGGAATCACTGGCCCTGCCACACCGCCTGGGCGCCCGTGTCGCCGGTGCGGAACACGTAGTACAGGGTGATCCCGGCTGCCGCCAGGGACAGCACCCCGAGCACCAGGGTCAGCACCGGCGACCCCTTGGCAGCAGCGGCGGCCGGGCCGTCCCCGCCGCTCCCCTCGGTCCCGGCGGTCACCGGTGCGGCGGTGGCCCGTGGCTTGACCAGGAAGACCAGCGCGAGGGTCAGCACCCCGAGCGCGATCGTCGCGTACAGGGTGTTGGTGCCGAGGTCCTGGTGCTCCGCCAGCCGCGGCACGTACTCCGGGCTGACCCGGTTACGGGACTCCAGCCGGGCGAGGAACCGGTCACCGGAGAGCTTGGCCATCAGCGCGGCCAGCGGGGTGGCGACCGCGAGCAGTCCCAGCACCCAGCGCAGGTGCGGTCGGACGAACGGAACGAACGCGTACCCGACCGCGGCCAACGCGAGCAGTGGCACGAACACCACCGCGGCATGGACCAGGAAGGGGTGGGCGGGAATGCCCATGAACTCCTCAAGCACCGGCGCCTCCTCGGCGACAGATCGGCTGGCGAAAGCAAGGGGTGGACGGCAGGCGTACGGACCGGGCGGAGAGCAGGTCCGCCACGCCTGGCGGACTGGCGGCTTTCGAGAACGTTGACATGGTGCCCGGGGTGCCGACCGTTGACAAGGGTCGGACCGGTTCGGGCCGGTGCGGCGCCTCCCCGGAGGACGTGGTGGTGACCTGGTTCAAAGAGGACGGTCGTCCGCGCCGGGTGCGGGTGCCCGCTCGCCGACGACGTACTCGGTGTACTCGGCGACCGGGGTGAAGCCGAGCCGGTCGTACAGCTTGTACGCGGCGGTGTTCTCCGCGACGACGTTCAGCGCCACCGTGTCGACGGTCTCCAGCAGCCGCCGGCAGAGCGTCGCCACCACCGTGCTGGCCAGCCCCTGCCCCCGGTACGCCGGAGCCGTCGCCACGTTGCCCAGCGCGCCGACCCGGTATCGCGGCGACCAGACGTGCACCCCGGCGACGGCGACCAGTTCGCCGCCCCGGCGCATCCCCACGTAGTGGCCGGTCTCGACCATCCGGGGGTCGAACCAGTTGCCCGGATACGCCGCCCGGTAGAACGCGGTCAGTTCCGGTACGTCGGCCTCGGTGAGCACCTCGCCGCCGGGCGCCACCCGGGCCAGCCGGTCCGGGTCGGTGAGCGCCATCTTCAGGTGCGCCCCGCGCGACCTGACCGGGTACTCCCGGGCCAGCACCGCCGCGCCACCGGGGGAGAGGTGCGCCTCGAAGTGCCGGGGCAGCAGCGGGAGGAGGCCGGTGAGCAGTTCGGTGAGCACCGCCGGAGAGCGGTGCAGCGCCAGCAGCACCGGAGTGGGTCCACCCTGGTAGAGCAGCGCCACCGCATCGTCGCGCCGGTACCAGGTGGTGTACGGCCAGTAGAAGTCGTCGAGGTCGCCGAGTTCGTACGCGTGCAGGTGGGGGTCGCGGCGCAGCAGGCCGGCCAACTCGTTCCGGTCGTGGCTGGTCCTGATCATCGTCACCGGCGCATCATGGCACAGCCGCCGACCGTGCTCAGGAGACCGGCGCGGGGCGCGGCGACGGCACGGACCGCGTGGCGGCGCCGTCCAACTGCCGGCGGGCCTCGTCGAGGAACCCGTCGGCGTACCGCTGCTCCGGGAAGTCGCCGAGATAGCGGGTACGGGTCCGCCACCGGGTCTCGGCCAGCGGATCGCTGTCCAGCAGCCGGTCCAGTACGTCGTCCAGATTGGACATCTGCGAGTCCAGCACGTAGCCCGAGCCGGCCAGCGGGAACCCCGCGACGAACCGGTCACCCTCGCCGACCCGGTCGGTGACCGCGTACGGCTTGCCGGAGTAGAGGTAGTCGGAGATCACCGCAGAGACGTCCGAGACCAGCGCGTCGGAGGCGTTGACGCAGTCGACCAGGCTCATCTTCTTCGCCGCCTCGGCGCCGAAGACGTGCCGCCGTCCCGTGCTGGCCCGGTGCTCGGCGAGGAGCTGCTCGATCCGGGCGAGCTGCCGGGCCGACGCGGGATTCTGCGAGGTGTAGGGGTGGGCCCGCAGGATCACCGTCACGCCCCGGTCCAGCAGCCGGCGGACCAGGGTCTCGCCGACCGGCAGCGAGCAGTGGTCGACGTCGGCGTTGTGCCCGGTCCAGGTCGGCGTGTAGAGCACCACCTTGTCGGCCCGGTCCCGGATCGGCTCCCGACTGACCGCGATCGACTCCACCTGTGGCCGGCCGACGATGGCGAACTTCTCCCGGGGAATCGTCACGCCGTTGCGGGCGTACCGGTCGATCGCCGCCTGTCCGGCCACGAAGATCCGGTCGAAGATCGCGGAGACCGGGTTGGCGCTCGGCGCCTTGTCGCTGTCGCCGTGGTGCAACTGGATGTGCGTGAGGTGCGCGAACCGGATGCAGTGGCTGTTCTTGGCGCCGTGGTTGACGTAGAACGCCACCCGCAGACTCGGCACGATCGCCTCGTCGATCGAGCGCGGCGTCGGGCAGACCACCACCGGCGCCGTGGTCGCGGCCGAGATCGTCGGCAGGAAGTTCGGCTCCCGCAGCAGCACCATGAACGGCCGGCCGATCCGCTCCAGGTACGGCAGCCACATCATGACCTGGTATTCCGAGCCGGGCGGCGCGGAGAAGTAGAGCAGGAACTCCGGCCGGTGCCGGCGGAGCGCCTGGGTGACCGCACTCTGCCCGCCGGAGGGCCGCAGCCGGCGCAGCGCGATCGGCCCGACCGCACCGATCGCGGCGGCCGCGCCGACCAGCACGGTGAGCACCAGGACGGGCCAGACCGGCAGGGTCAGCGCCGCGCTGCCGGCGAGTGCGACCAGTAGGACCAGCACCGCCGGGCCGAGCCGGTCGGCGACCAGCAGTGGCGACGACCGTACGCCGAGGTTGGCCGAGCGGACCTCCAGCTCGGCGGCGTCCCGCAGCGGCCGCTCGGCCAGGGTCAGCCCGAGCAGAGCCGCTCCGGTGAGCGCCAGCGCCACCCAGTTCAGCCGGGCCTCCGGCACCTGGTGGGCGTATCCGACCAGGACCCCGGCGATCAGCAGAACCGGCTCGGCGACCAGGTCGGCGCGCGGGTTGATCCGGCGCTCCAGCCAGACCGCGCCCGCACCGGCCACCGCCAGGGCGAGGCCCGGCAGCTCGGCCGAGGTGAGGGCGAGGACCAGGAAGGACAGCACGGCCAGGCCGGCACTCAGACACCGGACGGTCAGTTTCCTGACCAGATCGCCACGCATGCGCTTCCTTCCGTGAGGCGGATCGCCGGATGGTGCCCCGACGTGCGGGGCCGGGCTAGGCGGTGCCGACCCGGGGCGGCGGCACCAGTTCGGTGGAGCGTTGCCGGCCGATCCGGCCGAGCCCGGGGTCCTGGCCCGAACCGTCCGGAGCGGTGCCGCTCGGCTCGCCCGGCTGCCCGTCCGGAGCGGTGCCGTTCCGCTTGCCCGGCTGCCCGTTCGGCTCGGTGGGCTGGCCGGTGGTGGGCTCGGCGGCCGGGTCGCCGGGGGAGCGGCGGACGTCGACCACCTGGCCGGTCAGCCCGGAGAGCAGCACGTCCAGTGAGACCCGGGCCACCGTGTCGGCCGCCAGCAGGGTGTGCTCCGGCTCCTCCCCGAACGCCCGGGTCCGCATCGGGGTCGCGGTCCGCTCCGGGTTGACGCAGTTCACCCGTACGCCGAACTCGGACCACTCGTCCGCGAGCGCCTGGGTGAGGTTGACCACGGCGGCCTTGGTGGCGGAGTAGAGGGCGTACCGGGCCCGGCCCCGGGTGTAGGAGCTGGAGGTGTAGAGCAGCAGTTGGCCCCGGGTCTGCCGCAGGTAGGGCAGCGCCTGCCGGGCGATGTCCACCGGGGCGACCAGGTTGACCTGGAGCATGTGCGCGATGGTCGCCTCGTCCATCTCGGCGAGCGCACCCATCCGGAGCACCCCGGCGGTCACCACCACGTGGTCGATCCGGCCCGTCGCCTCGAACGCGCCACGCAACGCGGCGGCGACGTCCTCGCCCCGCTCCACGTGGGTGCCGGTGCTCGACCGGCTGACCGGGAACACGTCCGCGCCGTAGCTCCGGGCGACCTCGGCCAGCCGCGCTCCGATGCCGTGGCTGCCGCCGAAGACCACCACCGTGCGGCCGCTCAACTCCTCGACGTACGCCCGCTCGTCGCGCAGCCGGGGCGCCTGGGCGGCGGCGAGCTGGAAGAGCTTGTCCGCCAGGTGTACGTCGACCGGGTGGGTCACCTTGATGTTCTCGTCCGAGCCCTCGATGACCTTGATCGGCACCTCGGGCAGGTAGCGCAGTACCACCCCGCAGTCGTCGGTGGCGCTGAACTCCGGGTCCTGCGCGGCCAGCGCGTACGCGGCCCGGATGGTGCTGGACCGGAACGCCTGCGGCGTCTGCCCCCGGCGCAGCCGGGACCGTACCGGGATGTCGGTGATGCAGTCGTCGTCGTCCACCTGGATGATCGTGTCGGCGGACGGGATCGCCACGTCGACGGCGGAGTGCGTCCAGAGCGCGTTGACGCACTCCCGGACGATCCGGGGGCTCAGCAGCGGCCGGACCGCGTCGTGGAAGAGGACGTTGCAGTCGTCCGGCCCGATCGCGGCCAGCGCCAGCCGGGTGGTGGCGTTGCGGGTGTCACCGCCCTCGATCACCTGACTGACCTTGCGGAAGCGGGCCTTGTCCACGATCTGCCGCGCCTCGCCCAGGAAACCGGGTGCCATCAGCACGATGATCTCGTCGATCTCGGGCGCGGACTCGAAGACCGTGATGGTGTGTTCGAGGATCGGCTTGCCGGCGATCTTGAGGAGCTGCTTGGGAATGCCGAGTCCGACCCGGGTCCCGGTGCCCCCGGCCAGCACCACCGCCACGGTCCGGGTCGGGCGCCAGGGCGCCCGGACGTCGGGGCGAGGGCCTACGGCCGGGCCGGCGTCCGGCTTCGTCGCCGGGTCAGGTGCCATTGCCGATCCTCACTGACTGGAACTGTCGAATGCCGATACCTCCGGAGCGGTCGCCGTCCGGCTGGTGCGCGCTGACCGCAGCCCGCCGGGACCGGTCACCGTCCGCCACCCCACCCGTCCCACCGGTCGACCTCCGGGCCGGCCGGTGGGAGGTCGACCGGAGCCGACGACCTCTAGGACCCTAGCGCGCGGGCGGTCGGCCCGGGTAACTCGCGCGAGCCGGACGATCGCCGCCCGGAACGGTCCGGGCGTCACTTCTGGTTCATGAAGCTCTCGTACTCGGCGATCACATCGGCGGTCGGCCCGTCCGCCCGGATCAGCCCTGACTCCAGCCAGATCGACCGTTCACAGGTGTCCCGGATCGAGCCGATGCTGTGGCTCACCAGGAACACCGTGCCGGCCCCGGCGCGCAGTTCCCGGACCCGCCGCTCGCTGCGCCGCCGGAACCGCGCGTCACCGGTGGCGAGCGCCTCGTCGATCAGCAGTACGTCGTGCTTCTTCGCGGCGGCGATGGAGAACCGGAGCCGGGCGGCCATTCCGGACGAGTACGTCCGCATGGGCAGCGAGGCGAAGTCACCGCGCTCGTTGATGCCGGAGAACGTGATGATTCCCGGGGTGAGTTCGCGCACCTGGGCCGGGGTCATACCCATCGCCAAGCAGCCGAGCATGACGTTGCGTTCCCCGGAGAGGTCGTTGAGCAGGGCCGCGTTCACCCCGAGCAGCGAGGGCTGGCCCTGGGTGTAGATCGCACCCCGGCTGGTGGGCAGCAGCCCGGCGATCGCCCGCAGCATGGTCGACTTGCCGGAGCCGTTGCTGCCGAGCAGCCCGATGGCCTCTCCCCGGTACGCGGTGAAGCTGACGCCCTTGACCGCGTGCACTTCGCGGATCGCGGCGGGCTTGCCGCCGGTCACCATCCGCTTCAGTGCGGCGACCGGATTGCCGCTGCCGCCCGCGCCGGCGCCGTACACCCGGTAGGTCACGTGTACGTCGTCGACGACGACGGTGGGAATCCGGGAACCGTCGGCGGCGGTGGACGCCGAAGCGTCGATCCGCACGTTCGTTGACTCAGCCACGGCCATACTCCCTTTCGCCCCGCCAGAAGTAGACGAATCCGAGGACACCGGCGACGACCGCCCAGCCGACGGCGAGGAGCCAGCTCTGGGTCGCCGGCGCGGTGACCGGTGCCGTCTCCATCAGTGAGTGCCGCATCAGCTCGATGTAGACCAGCAGCGGGTTGAGCTGGACCAGCCAGGCCACCGCCTCCGGCAGGTGCTTCTCGAAGTAGGCAACGCTGTAGAGCACGCCCGAGCCGTACATCCAGGTGCGCATCACGAACGGGACGATCTGCTTCACGTCGGTGATCTTCGAGCCGAGCCGGGCCATCGCCATCGCCAAACCGGCGTTGAAGATCGACTGTAGGACCACCGCCGGCACGACCAGCAGCCATTCGAAGGTCAGCGGTTCGCCGTCGACCAACACGATGGCGGCCAGCACGACGATGGACGCGAGGAGCTGCTGGAACTGGGTCAGTGTGATCGCGATCGGCAGGCAGGCCCGGGGGAAGTGCAGTGCCCTGATCAGGCCGAGGTTGCCGGTGATCGCCGAGACCCCGGAGCTCACCACGGACTGTGTGAAGATGAACACGAACAGTCCGGTGCAGAGGTAGGCGATGAAGTTCTGCACGTCCCTGCTGGTGCCCAGCACCACCCCGAAGATCAGGTAGTAGACGGCGGCGTTGGTCAGCGGGGTGAGGACCTGCCAGAGCCGACCCAGCCGGGCGGTGCTGAACGACGCCGCCACCTTGGCGTTGGCGTAGGCGGCGATGAAGTGCCGATAGGACCACAACTGCCGGATGTAGCTGACGAGGCCGGGTCTTTCGCCGGCGAGGGTCAGTCCGTACCGGGCGGCGAGCTGGGCTCCGGTCAGTCCTGAATCAGGATCGGCTACCGCCGTAGTGGCCATAGCAAGGCGCTCCGATCTATTCGGGCTTGAAAAACGCGCGACAGGGGTGACCGTGGCCGGAACGATCGAACGCCGTGCGGTCGTCGCTTCGGCCAAGAAGGTAGTCCATCGTACGTCGGGACGCAACCGTACCGTCGCCGCGCTATATTGGCCGGCGTGGCGACTGACAACCGGCGTGCTCCGGCGGGAGCGGCGGTACTCCGAGGGGAGATCACCGTCGCCATCCGCCAGGCGGTGATGCAGGAACTCGCCGCGGTCGGCTATGGGCGCCTCTCGATAGAGGGAGTCGCGCGTCGGGCCGGCGTCGGCAAGACGGCGATCTATCGCCGCTGGAACTCGAAGCTGGAAATGGTGCTGGAGATCGTCTCCCGGGTCGCGGGGCAGAGCCTACCGCTACCGGACACCGGGAGCCTAAAGGGAGATCTCGACGTGCTGCTGCGGATCGTGGCCAGGGCGCTGCGACATCCGCTGGCCTCGCAGATCATCCCGGATCTCCTCGCCGAGGCGTCCCGCAACCCACAGATCGCGCAGACGCTCCAGGAGGCCCTGCACGCCAACCAGCGGGACGTCGGCATACTGTTGATCGGCCGGGCGGTCGACCGGGGTGAGCTACCGGCGGGCGCCGATCCGGACGTCGCGATCGACCTGATCATCGGCCCGCTCTACTGGCGGCTCGCCGTGGCCCGCACCCCCATCCAGGAGGACTACCTGCGACGAATGGTCGCCGCGATCGCCAGCGCCCTCGGCGCGGACGACGCCGTCGTCGCGGGAGGGAGCACCTGAGGTTCCGCCCCTACCCGACCGGTGTCCCCGGACGACCGCACCGGCCACCCCCCCCGACCCCGACAGGTGACCGGCGCCACCGCCAGCCCGGACCACCGCGCACCACCCGATCGACGTACCGCGCAAAGAGCTAGCATCGCATGCCGAACGCGAATCCCTCATCGACAGGAGGATGCCCATGACTGGGCAGCACCCAGACCTGATCCCACCCGCCAAGCCAGTGATCGGAGAAGCCGAGATCGAAGCCGCCGTGCGGGTGCTCCGCAGCGGCCGGGTGGTGCAGGGGCCGGAGGTGGCCGCGTTCGAGGAGGAGTTCTCCGAGCTGGTGGCGGGCCGGCACTGTGTCGCGGTCAACTCCGGCACGTCCGCGCTGCACCTGGCCCTGCTCGCCCTGGGCATCGGGCCCGGTGACGAGGTCATCGTGCCGTCGTTCTCCTTCGCCGCGAGCGCGAACGCGGTCCGGCTGGTCGGCGCCGAGCCGGTGTTCGTGGACATCGAGCCGGACAGCTTCTGCGTGAACCCGGACGCCGTCGCCGCGGCGATCACCCCGCGCACCGTGGCGATGATGCCGGTCCATCTGTACGGCCACCCGGCCGCGATGGACCGGCTGGTCCCGATCGCCGAGCAGCACGGCCTGGCGATCGTGGAGGACGCCGCCCAGGCCCACGGCGCCGCGCTGAACGGGATCCCGGTGGGCAGCTTCGGCGCCGCCGGCTGCTTCAGCTTCTACCCGACCAAGAACATGCACGCCCTGGAGGGCGGCATGATCACCACCGCCGACCCGGAGCTGGCCCGTACCCTGCGGCTGCTGCGCAACCAGGGCATGGAGCAGCGGTACGCCAACGAGATCGTCGGCGCCAACATGCGGCTGACCGACGTGGCCGCCGCGATCGGCCGGGTACAGCTCAAGCAGCTCCCGGAGTGGACCGAGCAGCGCCGGTCGAACGCGAAGTTCCTCGACTCCCGGATCACCGGCATGATCACGCCGCCGGTCGCCGACGCGGCCCGGCACGTCTACCACCAGTACACGGTCCGGGTCACCGGTGACCGCGACGCCGCCCAGCAGCACCTGACCGAGCGGGGCGTCGGCAACGCCGTCTACTACCCGACCCCGATCCACCGGCTCAAGCCGTACCTGGGCGAGGACGGGAAGCCGGGTCCGTGGGACCTGCCGGAGACCGAGCGGGCCGCCCGCGAGGTGGTGTCGCTGCCGATCCACCCGTCGCTGACCCAGGCACAGCTCGAGCGGATCGCCGACGCCGCGAACACCGTGGCGGGCACCCGATGAGCGGCCAGGCGCGGAAGCTGCGCGCGGGCCTGATCGGGCTGGGCGCGATGGGCCGCAACCACGCCCGGGTACTGTCCGGTCTGGACGGTGTGGACCTGGTCGGCGTCGTCGACCCGGCCGGCGACCCGACGGGTGCGTTGCCGGTGCCGGTGGTGCCCACCGTCTCCGAGCTGCTCGCCCTCAAGCTCGACTACGCGGTGGTGGCCTGCCCGACCGCGCTGCACGAGCCGGTCGGCCTGGAACTGGCGGCGAACGGCGTCTGCGCGCTGATCGAGAAGCCGCTCGCCCAGTCCGTCGAGGCCGCGACCCGACTTGTGGACGCCTTCGAGGCGGCCGGACTCGTCGCGGGGGTCGGGCACATCGAGCGCTACAACCCGGCGTTGCAGAGCCTGCGTGTCCGGTTGGAGGCGGGCGAGCTGGGCGAGGTCTACCAGGTGGTGACCCGCCGGCAGGGCCCGTTCCCGCACCGGATCGCCGACGTCGGCGTGGTGATGGACCTCGCCACCCACGACATCGACCTGACGAGCTGGGTCACCGGGCAGGAATACACCTCGGTGTCGGCCCGCACGGTGTCGCGCAGCGGGCGGCTGCACGAGGACATGGTGGCGGCGGTCGGTCAGCTCGCCGACGGCACGATGGTCAACCACCTGGTCAACTGGTTGAGCCCGCTCAAGGAGCGGTCCACTGTGATCACCGGGGACCGGGGCTGCTTCGTCGCCGACACCCTCACCGCCGACCTCACCTTCTACGCCAACGGCGCCATCGACACCGAGTGGGAGGCGCTGCGCGCGTTCCGGGGCGTCGCCGAGGGTGACATGGTGCGCTACGCGATCCCGAAGCGGGAGCCGCTGCTCGTCGAGCACGAGCGGTTCCGCGACGCGGTGGAGGGCAAGGAGAGCGACATCGTCACCCTCCGCCAGGGCCTGCGTACGGTGGAGGTCTCCGCCGCGGTGCTCCGGTCCGCGTCGGACGGCAGCACGATCCACCTGACCTCACGGGGTTCCGCCGCGGACGTCGCCGCCGTGTCCTGAGCCGAGGCTCAGCACCGTACCGGCCTGCCCTGCCCGGTGGTGCCGGCGACCGGACCGGCGCCGCACCACCGGGTCGCGCGGGTAGTCGAGGCCAGCGCCGCCGGCCCGGCGGGACCGGCGGCGGCCGGACGCGCGATCGCCGGAATCGCCGGACCGGGGCGGTCAGCCCAGTCGACGTCCGAGGATCTCGACGACGCGTTCGGCGGCACGTCCGTCGCCGAAGGGCGTGCCGAGCGGCGTTCCGGGGGCCGGTCGGGTGGCCGTCGCCACCCACTCGCCCGGGCCGAGCAGCGCCGGATCGGGGACGAGCCGGTTCCAGTCGCCGTCGAGCGTCTCCAGCCATTCGGTCTCGGACCGCAGCGTCGTGCAGGGGCGGCCCAACAGGTACGCCTCCTTCTGCAGGCCGCCCGAGTCGGTCACCACACCGACCGAACCGAGGACCGTGGCGACCATGGCGGCGTAGCCGACCGGCGGGCCGACCCGGAGCGCACCCTGGGCCAGCTTCAGGCCCTGCGCCTCGGCCCTGGCCAGCAGCCGGGGATGGGCGAGCAGCACGACCGGGATCGGCAGGTCGGCCAGGGCCGCGACCAGCGTCGCCAGCCGGGCCGGATCGTCGGTGTTCTCCGCCCGGTGCAGCGTGGCGAGCAGGTACGGCTCCGCCGGGTCGACGCCCTCGGGCAGTTCCACCGCGGGCCGCTCGCCGGCGAGAATCGCGTCCCTGATCGACAGGCAGACGTCGACCATCACGTCACCGGTGAGCACCGCCCGGTCGGCGAGCCCCTCGGTCGCCAGGTGGCGCAGCGCCTCCTCCGTCGGGGCCAGCAGCAGGTCGGCGGCGTGGTCGGTGAGGACCCGGTTGTGCTCCTCCGGCATCCGCCGGTTGAACGAGCGCAGGCCGGCCTCCAGGTGGGCCACCCTGATGTGCTGCTTCACGGCCGACACGGCACCGGCCAGGGTCGAGTTGGTGTCCCCGTAGACCAGTACCCAGTCCGGGTTCTCGGCGGCCAGGACCGGGTCCATGGCCTCCAGGATCCGCCCGGTCTGCGCGCCGTGGCCACCGGAACCGACGCCGAGGTGTACCGCCGGGTCGGGAATGCCGAGCCCGGAGAAGAAGACGTCGGAGAGGTTGACGTCGTAGTGCTGACCGGTGTGCACGATGACGTGTTCGTGCTCGGTACGGGCGAAGGCGGCCGCTATCGGTGCCAGCTTGACCAGTTGTGGACGGGCTCCGACGACACTGACTACCTTCACCACTCGTCTCCCGGAAAGTCTGGACCTCGACGGGGATGTCCGGCCAGAACGGCCGGCCCGGATCGTCACCGGCGCGCCTGACCCCGCACCCGGCGGCAATACAATATGTCATGGAACGCCGCCTCCGGCGACTTCCCGGCCGTGCCTTGCCGTCCCGCCTCGCCCGGTTCGCCGGCCGGAGTTCTCCGTCCCCTTCGTACCCGCCGGGGCCGCCCCGGGTGGTTGCGCAGCAGGTGGGGCGGGGGGCCGATATGGCGACGAATGCCGGAGAAGGCCCGGGACGATTACCCGCCGGGTTGCCGTACACTCGCCGGGGTTCGCGGGAAGTCGCGCTGCGGGAGAGGCAGAGACAGGCATCATGGACTTGAACGGGCCCGCCGGAACACGGCGCACTCGGGGTCGGATCGTCATGCTGGTCGACAACGGGGTCGACGGAGACTCCCGGGTGCAGAAGGCCGCCCGCTCGGCGGCCGAGGCCGGCTGGGACGTGACCCTGATCGGCAAGAAGGGCGACTCCGGGCCGGATTCCTGGCGAATCGGTGACGCCGAGGTACGCCTCGTCCCGGTCTCCCCGGAACCGCTCGAACCGTGGTTCCGGCGCGGGCGCTCGCTGCGCCGGCCGCTGGCGTACCCGCCGGGCAAGCAGGTGATCTACCGGCTGGACGCGATGAAGGCGTGGCGGGTGGACATCGTGGCCCGGATCGCCGAGCGCCGCGCCGCGCGGGCCGCCGGCCGGAAGCCGCCGGGCGGGTTCCTCGCCGAGCCCCGGCTGCTGCTGTCCCGGCTCGGCCTCGCGGTGGCGAGCCGCTGGGTCCGGTTCCGGGCCCGGGAGAGCCGGCTGCTGCGGGAGGCGCGCAACAACCCCCGTTCCGCGGCCAACCGCTTCGCCATCTGGTTCTTCTCCACCACCATGGGCGCGCGGTGCTGGCGGCGGCTCGACCCCTCGCTCTGGCAGTGGGAGTTGGCCTTCGGAAAGGTGATCGACGGGCTGAAGCCCGACCTCATCCACGCGCACGACTTCAAGATGGTCGGCGTCGGGGCCCGCGCCGTGGCCCGGGCGCGCGCCAAGGGCCGGGCGGTGCGATTCGTCTGGGACGCCCACGAGTACGTCCCCGGGCTGCGCCCCCGTACGCCCGGCTGGATCGAGGCGCAGTCCGCCTACGAGCGGGAGTACGCCCCGTGCGCGGACGCGGTGATGACCGTCTCGGACGACCTCGCCGAGCTGCTGCGCAAGGACTACAAGCTGGCGGAGAAGCCGGTCGTGGTACTCAACGCGCCGGTGCTGGCCCCGGCCGACGAGGAGCGCGGCGTCGCCGTACCGAACCTGCGCGAACTCTGCGGCGTCGGGCCGGACACCCCGCTGCTGGCCTACTCCGGCGGCATCACCCCGGTGCGCGGGGTGGACCTGATCGTCGACGCGCTGCCGAGCCTGCCGGACGTGCACGTGGCGATGCTGTCGGTACAGCCTCTCGGCGCGAACCGGGCGGCCAACAAGCTGCGGGCCCGCGCCGTGGAACTGGGCGTGGCGGACCGGGTCCACCTGTTGCCGTACGTGCCGCACTGGCAGGTCTCGAAGGTGCTCTCCGGCGCGGACGCCGCGGTGAGCCCGCTGCACCACCTGCCGAACCACGAGATCGCGCTCAGCAACAAGTTCTTCGAGTACTCGCACGCCCGGCTGCCGCTGGTGGTCAGCGACGTCCGCACGATGGCCGCGATGGTCCGGTCGACCGGACAGGGCGAGGTGTTCCGGGCCGAGGACCTGACCGACTTCATCCGGGCGGTGAAGCTGGTGCTGGCCGAGCCGGAGCGCTACCGTGCCGCCTACGACCGCCCCGGCCTGCTGCAGCAGTGGAGCTGGGAGGCCCAGGCGGAGATCATCGACCAGCTCTACACCCGGCTGCTGCCGCAGTTGCCCGGCCGGGAGCCGGCGGCCGGGGCCGAGTCGAGCGCCCCGTCCGTGCTCTCCACCGCCCAGGTCTGACCCCGCGTCCGTCCGAATCAGACACGACCGCCGGCGACCCGCGCGCCGGCCGGGAAATAGAGAAGGAGAACCTGGTGGGGGTGCCCGCTGTCCGGGACGTGGCCGTGGTCACGCCGTGGTATCCGACCAGGCACGTGCCGTTCGCCGGCGCCTTCGTGCAGGCGATGGTCGAGGCGACGGCGTCGTCGTGGGACCGGGCCACCGTCTACCACGTCGACCCGTGGGGGGCCCGGATCTCGGAGGCCCAGGACGCCGCGGTGATGCGGGCGCACCGGACGCTGTTGCAGCACGCCGTCCGGGAGACCGGCACGGTGGCCGGGGCCCGGCTGCGCTACCTGCCGGTCCCGACCCGGGTCGGGATGACTTTCGCGGAGTTCGCCCGCCGGCACGCGGAGTCGCTCCGGATCGTGCTCGGCGGCCGGCCGATCGACGCGCCGGTGGTGCACGCGCACGTGGGTCTGCGCGGTGGCTGGACGGCCCTGGAGAACGCCCGCCCCGACGCCCGGGTCTTCGTCACCGAGCACGCGACCTTCCTGCCCCAGGTGTTGGCGGAGCCGGACTCCCGGGCGATGTACGACGAGGTGATCCACCGCGCCACCGGCTTCTTCGCGGTCGGCAACGCGGTGCGGTCGGTACTCGTCGAGGCGTTCCCGCACCACGCCGACAAGATCACCTTCATGCCGAACCCGGTGGCCTTCGGTGCACCGCGTGAGCAGCCGGTCACCGAGCTGCGTCGCTGGCTGTACGTCGGGACGCTGAGCGAACGCAAGGGCGTGAACCTGCTGCTCGAGGCGTTCGCCAAGTGTCACGCCGAGGACCCGGCGCTGACCCTGACCTTCGTCGGCGAGGGGCGGTTGCGGGCCGCCCTGACCAGCCGGGCGGCGGCGCTCGGTGTCGCGGAGGCGGTCACCTTCGCCGGGCCGGTGGAGCCGGAGCGGGCGCTGGAGCTGATGCGCGAGCACGATCTCCTGATCCATCCCAGCCGGCTGGAGACCTTCGGCATGACCATCGTGGAGGGGATCGCGGCCGGCATGCCGGTACTGGTGACCCGGTGCGGCGGGCCGGAGGAGACCCTGGCGGGGATCGAGGACGCCGCCGGGGTGCTGATCGACGTCACCGACGACCCCGACACCATCGCCGACGGCTACCGGCGGCTCCGCGACAGGTTCCCGGACCAGGTGGATCCGGTACGTGCCCGGGCGGTGCTGACGAGCCGCTACGGGTACGACGCCGTCGCGCGGGCGCATCTGCGGGTCTGGTTTCCGGACGCCGACACCTCCGCGCCGGCCGCCGTGTCGTCGCCCGCCGCCACCGATCCGACGGAGTGACCGTGCAGGTGTTGATTCTCGCGCTCGGCGCGAACCGTGGCCGGGGAGTCGCGGCGGAGGCGGCCCAGATCGTCGCCGACGGTGGCCGGGTGGTGGTGCTGATAGACCAGGCGAAGCTCTGGCGGCGGGTGAAGTTCGCCAAGGGCGTCCGGGTGGTCGACCTGTCGCGGCTGGAGTCGAGCCAACCACTCGGCAAGGTCGAGCAGGTCCTGTTGTACCGGGGCCCGCGCAAGCTGTTCCGGGTGGTGGGCCGAGGGCCGCTGCGCGGCCGGGCCCAGCGCGCTTCCGGGGTCTACGAGACCCGGGTCGCCGATCCGGTGCACCGCCGGCTGGTGCAGCCGCTGTTCCGGCGGGGCTGGGGCGACGGCTCCCGCAACCTGATCCGGAGCCGGGTGCTGGACGCCGAGCGGTTCGACCTGATCGTCGTGGCGGACCCGACGTCGATGCCGTACGCGGCCGGTCTGCTGGCCGACTACCAGCGTGCCGGTGGCGAGATGCCGCGCTTCTCGTTCGGGCTCGACTACGCCGCCTTCGCGGAATCGCCGGCCGGGCACGGCTCGCCGGATACTCGACAGAACTCACTGTGATCCCGGCCGGGTCGGCCGGGGCGGAAGAGGGTAGGAGCGTCATGCACGTCTCGAACGGCGTCGGGTCCGGCGAGGCCCGTGGCCGGGTGGTGATGCTGGTCCACAACGCCGTCAAGGGTGACTCCCGGGTGCAGAAGGTGGCGCGTTCGGCTGCCGACGCCGGCTGGGAGGTGATCCTGCTCGGACGCTCGAAGGACCGGCAGCCGCACACCTGGCGGGAGGGGGGCGCCGAGGTCCGGCTGCTGCCGATGTCGTCGCCGCTGACGAAGCGGCCGCACGACTTCCGCCGTCGCTGGTTGCGCGGTCCGCTGGGTTACCCGCCCACCGGGGTCGCGGCGTTCCGGCAGCAGTCGGTGAAGGCGTGGAAGGCGGACCTGCGGGTCCGGCAGGCCCTGCTGGTGCTGGCCGCACGCTCCGGGAAGCCGCCGGCCGCCCTGCCGGTACGCAAGGCGGCGCTGCGCGCCCAACAGCTGGCGGCGAAGCTGGTCGGCGGCTGGGTCGGGCTACGGTACCGCCAGTTGAACCGGGCCCAGGAGGCGCGTCGCCGGCTGACCGGCCCGTGGGACCGGGCCCAGGCGTTCGTCTGGCAGAAGTGGATGGGTGACCGCGCCTGGCGCCGGCTGGAGCCCCGGCTCTGGGACTTCGAGCTGGCGTTCGGGCCGACCATCGACAAGTTGAAGCCGGACCTGATCCACGCGCACGACTTCCGGATGATCGGAGTCGGTGCCCGCGCCGCGATCCGGGGCAGGGCCGCCGGCCGCCCGGTGAAGCTGGTCTGGGACGTGCACGAGTTCCTGCCCGGGATCAACCCGGGCGGCAACACCGCACAGTGGCTGCCCGGCCTGCGAGCTGCGGAACGGGAGTACGGGCGGTACGCGGACGCGGTGATCACGGTCTCGGAGAGCCTCGGCGACCTGCTCGTCAAGGAGCACAAGCTGACCCAGCGGCCGTACGTGGTGCTCAACGCGCCGCACGCCCAGCCCGGCCCGGGCGAGGCGGAGGCCGACGGGCCGGCGCCGGATCTGCGGGCGCTCTGCGGTGTCGGGCCGGACGTGCCGCTGCTGGTGTACAGCGGTGGGGCCGCCGTACAGCGCGGGCTCGGCACGATGGTGGAGGGGCTGCCGCAGCTCGACGGGGCACACGTCGTCTTCGTGGTGCCCAGCTCCACCGACTCGTACATCCAGGGGCTGCTGGCCCGGGCCGCCGAACTCGGCGTCGCCGAACGGGTGCACGTGCTGCCGTACGTCCCGTTCTCGCAGGTGTCGGCGTTCCTGTCGGCGGCGGACGTCGGAGTGATCCCGATCCACCACTGGCCGAACCACGAGATCGCGCTGATCACCAAGTTCTTCGAGTACTCGCACGCCCGGCTGCCGATCGTGGTCAGCGACGTCAAGACGATGGCCGAGACGGTACGCCGGACCGGCCAGGGCGAGGTGTTCCGGGCCGAGGACGTCGCCGACTACGTCCGGGCGGTACGCGCGGTGCTGGCGGACCCGAAGGGCTACCGGGCCGCGTACGACGAGCCCGGCCTGCTGGAACGCTGGACCTGGGAGGCGCAGGCCGAGGTGCTGGACGACGTCTACACCCGGCTGCTGGCGGATCGTCCGGGTGCCCGCCCGGCCGCGTCCAGCGGCGGCGTTTCCGGGTAATCGGTCGACAGCCGATCCGGCCGCCGGAAGGCCCGTTTCCGGGACGCAAACGCGGTGAACGGGCCTTTACGGTCGGCTATGCACGAACAGTACAAGCGTGTCAAGAGCTCTGCGAGGGTTGCCGTACACTCGCTGGGGCTTGCCGTGCGGGACGCACTGCGGGAAGGCGGAGACACAGATCATGGACGTGGACCGGGCTGCCGGAGGTCGGGGCTCACGCGGGCGGGTCGTCATGCTGGTCGACAACGGCGTGCACGGTGACTCCCGGGTGCAGAAGGTCGCCCGCTCGGCCGCCGAGGCGGGCTGGGACGTGACGCTGCTCGGTCGCGCGCCGGTCGGGGCTCCGCAGACGTGGCGGCTCGGTCGCGCCGAGGTACGCCTGGTGCCGATGCCCGATCCGCTGGCCCGCCGCCGGCACGAGTTCCGGCGGGCCTGGTTGCGCTGGCCGTTGGCGTACCCGCCGAGCGGGATCGCGGCGAACCGGGCGGCCTGGGTGAAGGCCTGGCAGACGGACATCCGGGTCCGCGAGGCGGCGTTGGCCGTGGCGGCCCGGTCCGGCCGGCCGGACCCGCGGCAGGCCCGCCGGCTGCGCACCGAGCGGATGGCGGCGGAGTGGCTGCGCCGCTGGGTCTCGTTCCGCTACTGGCAACTGACCCGGGCCCGCAAGGGTCGCCGGCTGCACGGCCCGTGGGATCGGCTCTACACCTGGTTCTGGCAGACCGTCCAGGGCGGCCGGGCCTGGCGGCGGCTGGAGCCGGGGTTGTGGGACTACGAGCTGGCCTTCGGCCCGGTCGTCGACGAGTTGAAGCCGGATCTGATCCACGCGCACGACTTCCGGATGATCGGGGTCGGCGCCCGGGCCAAGACCCGGGCCGCCGCCGCCGGCCGGTCGGTCAAGCTGGTCTGGGACGCGCACGAGTTCCTCCCCGGGGTGCAGCCGTGGCAGGACAACGCGCGGTGGTTGCCGGCGCACCGGGCGCACGAGCGGGAGTACGTTCCCTACGCCGACGCCGCGATCACGGTCTCGACCAGCCTCGCCGAGCTGCTCCGCAAGGAGCACGGCCTGGCCAGCTTGCCGGCCGTGGTGCTCAACGCCCCCGACGTCGAGCCACCGTCGGCGGCGGACGGCCCCGTGCCGGACCTGCGGGCGATCTGCGGCGTCGCGCCGGAGACCCCGCTGATGGTCTACAGCGGGGCGGCGGCGCCCCGGCGGGGACTACAGATCATGGTCGAGGCGCTGCCGCAGCTGCCCGGGGTGCACGCCGCCCTGGTGGTCAACAAGCCGGACGGCGCGTACATCCGGGAGCTGGTGTCCCGGGCCACGGCGCTGGGGGTGGCGGACCGGCTGCACGTGCTGCCCTACGTGCCGCACTGGCAGGTGGTGCCCTTCCTGTCGGCGGCGGACGTCGGGGTGATCCCGATCCACCACTGGCCGAACCACGAGATCGCGCTGATCACCAAGTTCTTCGAGTACTCGCACGCCCGGCTGCCGCTGGTGGTCAGCGACGTGAAGACGATGGCCGAGACGGTCCGCTCGACCGGCCAGGGCGAGGTGTTCCGGGCCGAGGACCTGACCGACTTCCTGCGGGCGGTCCGGGCGGTGCTCGCCGACCGGGAGCGCTACCGCGCGGCGTACGACCGGCCGGGCCTGCTGGCCGAGTGGACCTGGGAAGCGCAGGCCAAGGTGCTGGACGAGGTCTACCGGAGGCTGCTGCCGGAGCCGGAGCCCGCTCCCGAGCCGGAATACACCCCGGCGCGGGCGGTGAGCGAGCGGTCCGCGGGATCTGTCAGGTGAACACCCCCGACGTCAGCGTGGTGGTGGCGGTCTACAACACCATGCCCTATCTGACCAAGTGTCTGAACTCGCTGGTGCGGCAGAGCATCGGCCGGGACCGGATCGAGGTCATCGCGGTGGACGACGGGTCCACCGACGGCAGCGGCCGGGAGCTGGACCGCTTCGCCCGGCTCTATCCGGAGACCGTCAAGGTGGTCCACCAGGAGAACTCGGGCGGTCCGGCACAGCCCAGCAACCGCGCCCTGGACCTGGCCACCGGCCGGTACGTCTTCTTCGTCGGTGCCGACGACTACCTGGGGCACGAGGCCCTGGAGCGGCTGGTGGCGGCGGCCGACGAGTACGGCTCCGACGTGGTGCTCGGCAAGGCCGTCGGGGTGAACAGCCGCAACATCCACCAGGCGGTCTTCGCCAGCAACGAGCTGGAGATCGACCTCTTCGACTCGGCGCTGCCCTGGTCGCTGGCGAACACCAAGCTCTTCCGCCGCGAGCTGATCGAGCGTCACCAACTGCGCTATCCGGAGGACATGCCGGTCGGCAGCGACCAGCCGTTCACCCTGGAGGCGTGCTTCCGGGCGAAGCGGATCTCGGTACTGGCCGACTACGACTTCTACCACGCGGTGCGCCGGCTCAACGCCCGCAACATCACCTACCGGTCGAAGCACCTGGAGCGGCTCCGTTGCGCCGAGGCGATCATGAACTTCGTCGCGAAGTTGATCGAGCCGGGCGAGCAGCGGGACGCCGTACTGGTGCGGCACTTCAGCTGGGAGGTCGCCCGGCTGGTGGAGGACGACTTCCTCGGCGTCGACCGGGCGGCTCAGGAGCAGGTGGTGGCCGGGATCCGGAACCTGGCCGACCAGTACCTCACCGACCGGATCCGGGCCAAACTCGAGATCGAAGCGCGGCTGCGGATCTCCACTGCCCAGCGCGGTACCGTCGACGACGTTCTCGCGGTGATCCGGCAGGACGCCGAGCAGGGGGTTCCGCCGACGATCGTCGACGGCGACCGCTGGTACGCCGGATATCCGGGTTTCCGGGACCCCCGGCTGGATCTGCCGGACGCCTGGTTCGACGTCTCGGACACCGCCGCCGACTGGCTCGCCCGGCTGGAGGCGGTCGCTATCACCTGGGAGACCTGCGAGGACGGTGAGCGGGCGCTGACCGTCACCGCCCGGACCCCCCGCCGGGACCTGGCGTCGCTGACCTCCGGGCCGATCGGGCTGACCGCGGGCGACGTCACCGGCATCACGCTGGAGACCAGCCGGGACAGCACCGGCAGTACCGTCCGGGCGCAGTTCCGGGCGAGCCTGCTGCTCGCCGGCGCCGGAGTGGGCGGTTCGCTGCTCGGTGTCCGGTCCCAGTTGACCGCCTTCGGCGGGGTCGGCTCCGCGCCGGTACGGGCGCCGACCCGGCCGACCGTGTCACGCTTGATGTTCCGCCGGGGGATGCGGTTCTTCGTGATCACCCCGACAACGAGTCACCGAGGCCAACTCGTGATCGCCATCGCACCTGTCACCCCCCGTCGGGTCCTGGCCCGACTGCGGCGCAGGTTGCCCCAGGGAGGAAAGTAGAAGGCATGAAAATCTGCGTCGTCGCTCTCGGAAAGATCGGACTGCCGCTCGCCGTGCAGTTTGCCGACAAGGGGCACTCGGTGGTGGGTGCCGACGTCTCCGAGCGGGTCGTGAAGCTGGTCAACGACGGTGCCGTGCCGTTCCCGGGCGAGGCCGACCTCGACGTCAAGCTCAAGGAGGCGGTGGCGGCGGGCCGGCTCTCCGCCACCACCGACACCGCGGCGGCGGTCGCCGAGTCCGAGGCCGTGGTCGTGGTGGTGCCGCTCTTCGTGGACGCCGAGGGCGTGCCGGACTTCGGCTGGATGGACGACGCGACCCGGGCCATCGCGGCCGGGCTCAAGCCGGGCACCCTGGTCAGCTACGAGACCACGCTGCCGGTCGGCACCACCCGCAACCGCTGGGCCCCGATGCTGGAGGAGGGCTCCGGCCTGACGGTCGGCAAGGACTTCACCCTGGTGTTCAGCCCGGAGCGGGTGCTGACCGGCCGGGTCTTCGCCGACCTGCGCCGCTACCCGAAGCTGGTCGGCGGGGTGGACGAGGCGTCGGCCCGGCGCGGCGTCGAGTTCTACGAGGCGGTGCTGGACTTCGACGACCGTCCCGACCTGGCCCGGCCGAACGGGGTGTGGGACCTGGGCTCGGCCGAGGCGTCGGAGTTGGCGAAGCTCGCCGAGACGACCTACCGGGACGTCAACATCGGCCTGGCGAACCAGTTCGCCCGGTTCGCCGACACCGTCGGAGTCGATGTCATGAAGGTCATCGAGGCATGCAACACCCAGCCGTACAGCCACATCCACTCGCCGGGCATCGCGGTCGGCGGGCACTGCATCCCGATCTACCCCCGGATGTACCTGTGGAACGACCCGGCGGCCACCGTCGTACGGTCGGCCCGGGAGGCCAACGCGGCGATGCCGGAGTACGCGGTGGACCTGCTCGCGGCGGCGGTCGGTGACCTGACCGGGGTCGAGGTGCTGGTGCTCGGCGCCGCCTACCGGGGCGGGGTCAAGGAGACCGCGTTCTCCGGCGTCTTCCCGACCGTCGAGGCGCTGCGCCGCCGGGGTGCCCGGCCGTACGTCTCGGACCCGATGTACACCAACGACGAACTGACCGCGCTCGGCCTGCCGGCGTACGCCGGTGAGCCGGTGACCGCCGCGGTGGTGCAGGCCGACCACGCCGAGTACCGGACCCTGGGTGCCGCCGACCTGCCCGGGGTGAAGGTGCTGGTGGATGGCCGTCGGGTGACGGATCCGGCACGCTGGTCCACGGCCCGCCGGCTGGTGATCGGCGGCTGACCGTCGTCGTTCGGTGCGCGGTCGGATATTCACGTTCCTGTGGTAGAACCGTTGGGCCCCGGAATCCATCCCGCTTATGACGCCGCCGTCCCGTCAGCCTGGCCAGCCGGCAGGGGACGCCGACGGCGGCGCCTCGGGTATCGAGAGGAGCAGTGACGATTTCCAGGCCTGTCCGTAGGGGATCCCCTCCCCGGGTCCTCTATTTGTCGTTCTACTTCCCGCCCAGCCGGGCCAGTGGCGTCTTCCGAGCCCGTGCCACGGCCAACCACCTCGCGGAGGCCGGCTGGGATGTGACCGTGCTGACCGCCCCGAGGAAGTTCTTCAGCCACTACCTCGAGAACGGCAGCGACGAGTCGCTGGAGGCGACGGTCGACCCCCGGGTGCAGGTGGTCCGGGCGCCGATGAACGCGTACATCTGGGAGACGGACGTCCGGCAGTTCGGATGGGTACGCGGCAATCTCCCGGTCCTCTCGGACCGGATCTACCAGCAGATCTTCCGGTCGGTCTTTCCCGAGCATTACAACGGGTGGGTGCCCGGGCTGCTGTCCAAGGCGTTCGGCATGCACCGGCGGCGCAAGTTCGATCTCGTCGTGGCGACCGGCAACCCGTTCGTCTCGTTCGCGGTGGCCTGGTTGCTCGGGCGCACGCTGCGGATCCCGTACGTCGTCGACTACCGGGACGCGTGGACCTTCAACCAGTTCACCGAGGAGATCCGGATGGGCCGGAACACTCCGGGGGGCCGGTGGGAGGCACGGGTACTGCGCCACGCCGCCGAGGCGGTCTTCGTCAACGACGGGATGCGGCAGTGGCACGCCGAGCGCTATCCGTACGCCGCGGAGCGGATGACGGTGGTGCCCAACGGTTGGGAGCCGGAACTGCTGGGTCGGCCGGAGTTCCGTCCCGTTCCGGCGGATCGGCCGCTGCGCTTCGCCTACGTCGGGACCGTCACCCCCTATCTGCCGTTGGACCTGCTCTTCGCCGGCTGGCGCCGGGCACAGAGTCATCCGCTGCTGGCGGGCGCCGAGCTGAACATCCACGGCCACCTCGGATTCTTCGCGAACACCGTGGCGCCGCTGCGCCAGCGGATCGAGGAGGAGCAGAACTACGGGGTGCGTTACCACGGTGCCTTCGGCAAAGCAGACGTCAGCACGATCTACGACCAGGTCGACGCGCTGGTCTTCTGCGTACCGGGCGCCCGGTTCGTGACGTCGGGAAAGGTCTTCGAATACATGGCATCCGGTAAGCCGGTGGTCTCCGTGCACGAGCCGCTGATCGCGGCGAGCGAGGTGCTCCGCGACTATCCACTGTGGTTCACAGGGGACCGGATGGACGCCGACGCCGTCGCCGAGTCGTTCATCGGTGCCGCCAAGGCCGCCCGGGACATGGACAGCCAGCTCCACCAGCGGGCCCTGGACCATGCCCAGCAGTACACCAGGGACGCCACGCTGCGCCCGTGGGAAGCGAGGCTGCGCGCCCTGGTGGAGGGGTCTCGTTGACCGGCAGCCACCGCAAAATCCTCTACATCGCGCTCGGGCCGTCGCGGGTCGGCGCGGCGCGGCACCACACCGCCGCACTGGCGGCGGCGGGTGCCCAGGTCACGTTGGTCGTGGCGGACATACCACAGTGGAACGGGACTGCCCCGTCCCCGGGCGTGACGCTGCACCGGGTAGCCGGTGCGGCACGTGCCCTGCACCGAAACGCCCGGCGAGCCGTGCTCGGCGGACCACTCCGCGCCGCCGACCTGCTGATCGCCGGTGACCCGGAGGCACTGCCGGTGGCCTGGGCCGCGGCCGGGGCCCGGCCGGATCTGACGATCAGGTACGAGCCGGCGGACGATCCTGCCCGCCGGCCCGCACCGGCCGACCTGGCGGTGGTCACTCCCTGGCATCCCTCGCCGAACGCCCCGTCCTCCGGGACGGTCGTCCGGGCCATGCTCCGGGCGGTCGGCGAGCGGTTCGAGCGGGTGTCGGTCCTGCACACCGAGGACTGGACGTACGCGCACCGGTCGCCGTCGGCGAACCTGATCGCGGCGGCGGCCGAGCGATTCGCTGACCGGGGCGGCGGTGCCGTCGTGCAGGACATTCCGGAGGGTGAACTGACCCGGGTGCCGGTGCACGTCCGGTCGGTGCCGGACCACGCGGTCTGGGCCCGCGCCCACGTGGACGCGTTGGCCGCGATCCTGCCGACCGGGCGGATCGAGGCGCCCGTGGTGCACGCCCACACCGGCATCTACGGCGGGCTGGTGGCCGCCCGGCTCGCCCGGCCGGACGCCCGGATCGTGGTGACCGAATCCGCCCCGCTGCTGTCGGCCGCGCTGACCCGGCCGGCGGCCCGGCGCCAGTACGAGGAGATGCTGCAACGCGTCGACGAACTGCTCTGCGCCGGCCCGTACGTGTACAACCTGCTCAAGGCGCGGTTTCCGCACTACGTGGACAAGCTGCGGATCGTGCCGGATCTTGTCGACCTCGACGGGATCGTGGTCCGTCCCCGTCCGGTCGAGGAGCCGTTGCGGTGGCTCCACCTCGGTCAACCGGCCGACGACGAGGCCGTGCCGGGGGTGGTGGAGGCGTTCGCGCGGATCGCGATCGAGGAGCCGCGCGCGACGCTGACCCTGGCCGGATCCGGCAACGAGGCGGTCCGCGGCAGGGTCGAGGAGTTGCGGTTGACGGGCCGGGTGGTGCTGCGTCCCCCGGTCGCCGCGGACGAGTTGGTCGGGGTGCTGCACCAGCACGACCTCCTGGTGCAGCCCGGTGACATCGGGCTGCTCGGTCCTGCCGCGGTGGAGGCGGTGGCGAGTGGACTGCCGGTGCTGGTCGGCCGCAGCCCGGAGGCGACGGAGACGCTGGCCGGGCTGGACGGCGTCGCCGGGCAGTTCGTCGACGTCGGTGACGACCCGGACGTGATCGCGGCCGGCTGGCGCCGGTTGCGCGACCAGTTCGACGTCCTCGACCTGCCGGCGGCCCGGGCCAGGTTGCAGGCCCGGCACGGCCGGGAGGCGGTGGCGGCCGAGTTGCTGGCCAGCTACCGCCCGGGAACCGGCGCTGCGGTGGACGAGGCGCCCGGGTTGCGGCCGGGGGCGACGGCCGCCGGGGCGCCGGTCGGGCCGGCACCCCTTCCCGCGCCGGCCGGGCTGTCCGGATCGGTGCCGATGATGCGGGACGCGGTGGGGCCGGACTCCCGCCTCCTGGTGGTGGCGGTCAACCCGCGCAAGATCGATGTCACCCGGGACTTCGTCAACGAGATGTCGGCCCGGGGCTACACGGTGGACCTCGTCGTCAACGAGCCGGAGGCGTGGTCGCGGGCTCGACTGGACGAGCGGGTCCGGATCCATGCCCTGACAGCGGCGGAGAACCGCCGGCTGCTGCTCTGGACCGAGCAGCTGCTGGTCTTCCGGATTCCCGGGAAGCTGCTCTACGGCGCCCAACGGGTCGCCCGCAGGGTGCACCGGCTCGGGCCGGAAGTCGCGATCGGCAGGCTGCGACGGTGGCACCAGCGCGGCGCGAGGGGAGTGCACAACAAAATCTTCTTCCCCGGCTACCTGATGCTCCGGCCGTTCATCCTGTGGCGTATCACCCGCCGTGTCGTGCTGCCGCGGCTCGATCTGGCGCACACCCGTGGGGTGGTCATCTCCGGCTCGTACGGCACCACCATCGGCTGGCGACTCGCCCGCAGGTACCCCGAGTTGGCGGTCACCACGTCGCTGACCGCCTTCCGGGACGACTCCTAGATCGCGATGGTCCGTGCTCCGCCGCCACTCGGAGAGTCGGCGGCGGAGCACGATGGCGGCCGGGCAGGAGCGTGCCGGTCAGCCGAGGTCGGCGGGCGGGTTCTCCTTGTCCCGGGAGACCACCTGACCCAAGACGTCGACCCAGCCGAGCGGGCGGGCCGGGTTGCCGGCCACCAACTGATGCGGCTTGACGTCCTTGGTCACCACCGAGCCGGCCGCGATCATCGCGTACTCCCCGATCTCGACCCCGCAGACGATGGTGGCGTTCGCGCCGATCGAGGCGCCCCTGCGGACCATGGTCGGGGTGATCTGCCAGTCCGGGTTCTGGGCCCGCGGCCGGAGGTCGTTGGTGAAGACCGCGCAGGGGCCGACGAAGACCTCGTCCTCGATGGTCACGCCCTGGTAGACGGAGACGTTGTTCTGGATCTTCACCAGGTCGCCGACCACGACGTTCGCGTCCACGTAGACGTTCCGGCCGATCACGCAGTTCGCGCCCACCTGGGCGGTGGAGCGGACGTGGGCGAGGTGCCAGACCTTGGTGCCGTCGCCGATCCGCGCGCCCTCGTCGACCTCGGCCGACGGGTGCACGAAGACCGTGTCGGGGAGGGCGGGAGGCTCGTTCATCGCTTGAGTCACGGCTTTGCAGGATACGCCGAGCGGCCCGGCCGGTCAGGGCGGGGGACGGAGCGTCGACTCCGGCAGATAGATCGTGTGCCGTCCGACCCGGGTCACCCGGGCCGGCACGCCAGAGCGGCGCAGGTGGGCCTGGAACGCGGCGTCCGCGGGCGCGCCGCCCTCGAAGACGAAGGCCGGCCGGTCGGCGGTGCCGACCCGCCTCGGGTACGCCGGATAGCGGTCCTGCCCCGGCCGCAGGTTCGCACCGAGTACCGCGCAGGCGATCCGTTCCCGGGTGACGAACACCAGTCGGTTGCAGGTCCAGTACTCGGCGTACACCGCGCTGACCCCGGCCCGCTCCAGGGTGCGGGCGAGCTGCCGCTGCTGCCGTTCCTCGGTCCGGATCGTGCCGATCTCGCCGACCAGGTGTCCGGTGGTGCCGAGCAGCAGCACCATCAGCAGGGCGAGTACGGCGGTGCCGAGCACCCCGGCGAGCCGGGTCACCGGTCCGGTGGCGAGCCGCCCCGACCAGCGGGCGACCAGCCAGAGCGGCCAGAGTACGGCGGGCAGCGAGATCTGCAGGATCGACAGGTACCGGGCGCTGGCCAGCGGCGCGCTGCCGGCGAGCGAACTGCGGGCGTACGCCGCCACGGTGAGCGCGGCGCCGATCAGCAGGGCGAGTTGGGTGGCGTACCCGACCCGGGCGGCCCGGACCGCGTCACCGGCCCGGGCGTCCCCCGGCGTACCGACGGCCGTGGCGCTGCCGGACGTTCCGCGGGACTCGGCACCGCTGCCCGGAGTCGGTCGGCCGGCCCGGACGAGTCCGACCACCGCCAGCACCCCGGCGGCGAGCAGCAGCGCCAGGTAGAGCCCGCCCCAGGACATCTCCACGGCATCGCAGCGCTCCGGCCGGCAGAGCCCGGTGGCGAGCGGGATCCCGACCAGCAGCGCGCCGTGCAGTCGGGCGGTACCCGGCGTCGACTCCGCCTCGCCCTCGCTGACCTGCCGCAGCACGGAGATCGAGTCCTGCCCGGCCGGCGCGGTCAGGTTGTCCACGACCAGCGGCGCGACCCCGAGCAGGAACCCGGCGACCAGTACGGCGCCGGCCGGACCGAGCAGGTCCCGCCAGCAGCCGACCAGCAGCACGGCGAAGGCGACCACCAGGTAGGGCAGCACCAGCCAGTCGTCCCAGACGCAGAGCCCGGTGACCAGGCCGAAGAGGCCGAAGGCCCAGAACCGGTGCCGGGTCCGCCGCTGGCCGAGGGCGAGCGCGATCAGCAGCAGGCCCAGCACGGCGGGCTTGACCTCCGGCCGGCCGCCGACGGCGGTGATCTGGTCCCGGATCACTCGTTCGCCGCCGAGCGCGAGTACCCCGACGGTGAAGGTGGCCAGCCAGGGGGAGTAGAGCCGCCGGGTGAGCCGGTACGCCAGGTAGAGGAAGGCGGCGTACAGGAACAGCAGGGGTATCCGCAGCGGGATCCAGCCGGCGCCGAAGAGCAGGAAGAGCGGCGCGGCGAGATAGCTCTGCACGGTACCCATGTAGTGCTGGCCGTAGAGGAAGACCGGCAGTTCGCGGCCGTCCGCGATGTGCAGCGCGGCGAGCCCGAACGTGGCCTCGTCGCTGTTGGAGCCCGGTACGGTCAGCAGGATCAGCGCCAGCCGGTAGGCCAGGGCGAGCAGGCCGAGGCCGAGCGCCACCGCGCCCGGCCGGTCGAGTGTTCGCACCCGCCGCCCCCCGCGCGGCACCGCCACCGACACCCCCGCGCCCCCGTCGCCGTCCCGCCTCGAAGTCTCGCACGGCGTCCCGCACCGGAGGTCCGGATCGGCGCAGGTCGCACCGGTTCTGTCCGGTCCGGGAGCCCGGCGCGGGGAGCGTGCCGGCGGGTTAGTTGATCTGTCTCGTAGCCGGACCGGGTGCTCTGTGGCAGGGTGGCTAGGTGTCGCTGATACCCGCCGGTCCGGCGCCCGCGCCCCGGCTGCACCGAGCGGCCCGGATCGAGGACGCGGTGCACCAGTTCATCGAGCGTCGCCTGGGGCAGGGCGGGTGGGATGTCACGATCATCCCGTACGCCGGCTATGGCGCGCCCGGGTGGATCCGGGTGCTGGGTCGGGTCCTGCTGACCCGGCTGCGCCGCCGCCCCCGCCGCCGGCCGGAGAAGGTACGCGGCTGGCGTAGCTTCGCCACCCTGCCGGTGCAGCACGCGCCGGTGGTGATCGAGGCGGGTGGCCGCCGGCACGAGGCCCGGGCCGACCGGAGCGGCTTCATCGACCTCGTCGTCGAGGCCGACCTGGCGCCCGGCTGGCAGAGCGTACGCCTGGCCAGTCCCGGCGCCGAGCCGGTCGACGCGCCGGTCCGGATCGTCGACCCGGCGCTGCGGATCGGGGTCCTCTCCGACATCGACGACACGGTGATGGTGACGGCGCTGCCCCGGCCGCTGCTGGCCGCCTGGAACACCTTCGTGCTGGACGAGCACGCCCGGATGGCGGTACCCGGGATGGCGGTGCTCTACGAGCGCCTGGTCAACGCGCACCCCGGCGCCCCGGTGCTCTACCTCTCCACCGGTGCCTGGAACGTCGCGCCGACGCTGACCCGGTTCCTGTCCCGGCACCTCTATCCCGCCGGCCCGCTGCTGCTGACGAACTGGGGCCCGACGGCGGACCGTTGGTTCCGGAGCGGGCGGGAGCACAAGCGGGCCACCCTGGCCCGGCTGGTCCGCGAGTTCCCGGAGATCCGGTGGTTGCTGATCGGCGACGACGGCCAGCACGACCAGGAGATCTACGCCGAGTTCGCCGCCGAGCACCCGGACAACGTGGCCGCGGTGCTGATCCGCCGGCTCTCCCCGACCCAGGCGGTGCTGGCCGGTGGTTTCCCGGCGCCGACGGGCAGCACCGACGGCAGTACCCCGGCGGCCGGCCTGCTGGGCGAGCGCTGGTTCTGCGCGCCCGACGGCGCCGGACTGTGGCGCCTGCTCCGGGAGGCGAATCTGGTCTGAGGCGCGCGGCGACCTGGGTCCGGGCGGTGCGCGAACCTCGTCCGGGCGCGTGGCGGAGCCGGATCGGTTCTCAGCTCTCCCGGGTGGGTTCCGCCGCCCGGCGCCGTTCGCGTCTGCCCCGGGCGATCTCGGTGCCGAGGGCGTCCAGCCGTTGGGTCCAGAACCCCCGATAGCGCTCCAGCCACCGGTCGATCTCCTGGAGCGGGGCGGGGTCCACCGCGTAGAGCCGCCGCGTGCCGGCGGCGCGTACGGTGGTGAACCCGTTCTCCCGGAGCACCCGCAGGTGTTGTGAGACGCCCGGCTGGGAGATCCCGAACTCCTCCTGCACCACCGCGCTGACCTCGCCCGCCGACCGCTCCCCGTCGGCGAGCAGCTCCAGGATCCGCCGCCGGACGGGATCGCCGAGAACGTCGAACGCGTGCACGCCGCCATCCTTTCAGCGCTCACTTATATAACCGAAGTCTACCCAATCCGGGGATCGGTCCGGACGACCCTACCGGCCCGGCCCCGGCCCGAGCCGGCCACCGGTCCCGACGAGGTGGCCCGGTACTGGTAGACAGGGGCGATGCGGCTCCGCCTGATCCAGATCGACGCCTTCGCCGACCGGGTGTTCCAGGGCAACCCGGCGGCCGTGATGCCCCTGCCCGGCTGGCTGCCCGACGCCGTCCTGCAGGCCCTCGCCGAGGAGAACAACCTCTCCGAGACCGCCTTCTACACGGCGGAACTGCCGGCCGACGCCGACCGGCCGCCCGGTGGCGACCCCGCCTACCACCTGCGCTGGTTCACCCCGGCGGTCGAGGTGGACCTCTGCGGGCACGCGACCCTGGCCACCGCTGGGCAACTCTTCGACGACGTGCATCCGGACGCGCGGCGTCTGCTGTTCTGGACCCGCAGCGGCTGGCTCCCGGTGCGCCGGGCCGCCCGGGACGGCGAACTGGAGCTGGACTTCCCGGCCGGACGGCTGCGGGCGGTCGCGGACGGCGACGAGGTCTCCGCCGCCGCCGTGGCCGCGCTCGGCATCGAGCCGCAGCACCGGTTCCAGGACAGCGACCTGGTTTACGTGGTGCGCAACGCCGCCGAGGTCCGGGCCGTCGAGGCGGACTTCACCACCCTGGCCCGGCTGCCGGTACGCGGAGCGATCGTCACCGCCCCCGCCGACACCGACGGCGTCGACTTCGTCAGCCGGTGGTTCGGGGCCGGGGCGGGCGCCTTCGAGGATCCGGTGACCGGCTCCGCGCACAGCCAGATCGCACCCTACTGGGCGGAGCGGCTCGGCCGGACGACGCTGACCGCCCGGCAGCTCTCCGCCCGGGGCGGCACGGTGCACTGCGTGGTCGACGGCGACCGGGTACGCCTGCGCGGCAGTTACCGCCGCTACCTCGACGGCACCGTCACGCTGCCCGAGCCGGCCGGGGGTGACGCCGATCGGTGACCCCGGCTGGCTCAGTGCCCCCGGAAAGCCTCCTCCAGCCACCAGGCGCCGCGCTCGCTGGTGATCTTGGCATCGACCACCAGCGGCCGGTCGCGAGGGCCGGCCAGCCACTCCCGCACCGGGGCGAGGTCGTCGACCTCGCGGACGGTCAGCGCGGCGCAGCCGTAGCCCCGGGCGATCGAGGCGAGGTCGGTGTCGGGAAACCGGACCAGGTCCAGCGGGTGGCCGTCCGGGCCGAAGTGGTGCACCTCGGCGCCGTACGCCGCGTCGTCGTAGACCAGCACCAGCAGGGGCGGGCCGAGCCGGCTGGCGGTGACGAGCTCGGCCGCCGACATCAGGAACCCGCCGTCGCCGAGCGCCGCCACGGTGAGCCGGTCCGGCCGGGCCACGGCGGCGCCGAGCGCACTGGCCAGCCCCAGCCCGATCGACTGGAACGCCTGGGTGAAGCAGAACCCGGCGACGTCCGGTACGGAGAGGAACATCGACGGATAGCCCATGAAGTTGCCGGAGTCGACCACCACGGTCCGCTCGGTCGGCAGCAGGTCGTCCAGGGCGATGGTCAGGGTACGCGGGTCGATCCGTCCCTCGCCGCTGTCGTCCAGATAGGACACGTCCCGCCACCGCCCCTCGGCCGCGATCCGCGCTCGCAGCTCGGGCGTGCGCTGCGTGCCGGGCGGCCGGCCGACGCCCGGTTCCCGGTCCAGCCAGCGCAGCGCGTACCGGGCGACCCGGGCCACGTCGCCACTGACGTACCGGTCGACCCGGGAATGCGAGGCGGTGCCGATCGGCAGTTCGTCGACCTGGACCACCACGGCCGACGGGGAGATCAGTCGACCGTGCCGGGTGGTCCACATGTTCAGCGTGCTACCCCAGGCGACCACCAGGTCGGCCTCGGCGATCAGCTCGGCGGCGAGCGGGGTGGCGAAGCCGCCCGAGACGTCGAGATACCACGGATCGCCGACGAAGAGTCCCTTGGCGGCGGCGGAGACTGCCAGCAGTGCGCCGCACTCGTCGGCCAGCCGGATCAGCGGCTCCCGGGCACCCCGGGCGCCCCGGCCGGCGACGAAGACCGGGCGCCGGGCGGTGGTCAACGCGCTGACCAGCGGCTCGACGTCGGGAACCCAGTCGGTGTGGGCGGGCCAGGTATCGAGAGGGCCGGTCCAGGGTGCGATCTCCCGGGCCTGCACATCCAGCGGCAGCCCCAGCAGCACGGTCTCGCCCCGGGTTGCCCGCTGGTAGGCGGCGTCGACGTCCACCACCACGTGCTCGGGGCGTACCCGTTGGTAGTGGATGCCGAGCGCGGTGGCGGTGTGCGGCAGGTCGATGAAGAAGTTCGACCGTGGCTCGGTCGCCTCCGGCGCCAGCACCAGGATCGGCGTCCGGCTCTTGGCCGCCTCGACGATCCCGGTCAACGCGTTGGTGACCCCCGGCCCCTGGTGCACCGAGAGCACCCCGACCGTGCCCGAGGTACGCGCGTAGCCGTCCGCCATGCTCGCCGCGCCGCCCTCGTGCGCGGCGGCCACGAACCGGGCCCCGCCGGCGACCAGCGCGTTGGTGACGTGGAAGTTGCCGCTGCCGACTACCCCGAAGACGTGCCGTACCCCGTGCGCGGCGAGCACCCGACCGACCACCTCGGCGACCCGCATGCCCGTCACCGCCATCCCGTCGCCCGCATCCGCTCCGCCCGCTACCGCTCGACCAGGGCGAGTACCCGGCACGGGCTGCCGGACCCCCGCACGATCGGCAACGGTCCGGCGACCACCACCGCGCCGGTCGGCGGAAGCTGTGCCAGGTTGCGGAGCTGGGTGAGCCCGTACTTGTCGGCCCCGAGCAGGAAGGAGTGGCAGGGGAACGGCGGGTCGAAGGAGTGCGCGGCCCCGGCGTCGGTACCGACCGTCTCGACCCCGACGCCCTGCACCGGGGCCTCCTCGGCGAGCCACCTGGCGCAGGCGGCGGAGATCCCGGGGGTACGGCCGGCGTTGGCGTACCGCTGCGCGTCGTCGCCGTACGCGTCCCAGCCGGTCCGGTAGAGCAGCCAGCCGCCGGCCGGCAGCGGGCCGTGCTCCGCCTCCCAGGCCCGGACGTGTTCGACCTCCAGCAGGAAGTCCGGGTCGGCGGCGGCTTCGGCGGTGTGGTCGAGCACCACCGCCGGAGCGATCAGCCGGCTCGGCGGCACCTGGGAGACGTCGTCGCCGTGCTGGCCGCTGACCCAGTGCACCGGCGCGTCGAAGTGCGTACCGGTGTGCTCGCCGGTGGTGAAGTTGTTCCAGTACCAGGCCGGGCCGCGCTCGTCGTAGCGGCTGATCTCGCTCAGCGCGAACGGGACGGTCTGGCCGAACGGCTCGGGGAGGGTGAGGATCGGCGTCTGCGCCGAGAGCGGGGCGGTGAGGTCCACGACCTCGACCCGGCCGGTGGCGAGCGCGGCAACAAGATCTTGCAGCACGGTCATGGCGGGAACCTACCGGAGTTTCCGGGAAACCGATTCGCGCGATCGGTCAGGAGTTGCCCCGCCCGGCGGGCGGCCCGACCTGTGGGACGCCACCGGCGGGGGCGTCGCCGCTCGACTGGACGGGCCGGCCCCCGGGGCGGGTTGTCACCGGCCGGTGGTCACCGCCGCGTCGGGGCGGTGGACCTGTGGCGCGCCGCAGTACATCGGACGGAGCCGGGGATCCGCCGGGACGCGACAGACCCGGACGACGACCGAGTCGACGACCGGCGGTGTGTTCGGGGCGAGGCCGACGGTGACCGGGACGACATCGTTGTCGGCCCAGATCCGCGCCTCGTCCACCAGGGTCCGCTGGCGATAGGCGGAGTAGACGGCGACGGTGCGCCAGCCGTCGTCCTCGCAGATCCGGACCGGGTCGATCGGCAGCGGCTGGTCGCCCACGCTGCCTCGGACCACCACCGAGGCGAGCCCGGGCGGCGCGGTCGGTGGATACCAGTCGAGGGTGCCCTCGGTGACCCCGTACGGGCAGTCGTCGCCGGAGTCGGCCCGGAACGGCTGTTCGGCCCGGGTGCGCGGTCCGGCGCCGGTAGCGGCCGACGCGGGACCGGCGGTGCCGATGCCGGCGGCGGAGACTACGGCGGCGGAGAGTACGACGGCGAGTACGGCGGCGACCGGGTGGATGGAACGCGGCATTGTGCTCCTCCCAGGGCGTTCGACCGGCCGGTCAGCCCCAGTGCAACGAGTAGACCTGGGGCGTTCCGCAGTAGCCGGCCGGCGTCGGCAGCGGTGTCGGGGCGTTCGCCGTCGCTGCCCGGCAGACCTGGACGACGACGGTGTCGACGCCGCCGAACGGCTCCTGCGGGGCGAGCCGGAAGCTGTACTTGGTGATGTCGTTGTCCACCCTCGACGTGCCCTGGGTGATGGGGCGGCCGTTGCCGTAGGCGTAGAAGGTGACGAAGCTGAAGAGCCCGTCGTCCGGGCAGATCGGGCCGGGATCGCGCTCGTAGGGGCGGTCGGCGATGGTGCCGGTGACGGTCACCGAGCCGAGCCCGGGAGGTGCGGAGATCGGAAGGAACTCCAGGGTTCCTTCGGCGAGGCCGTACCGGCAGCTGTCGCCGCTGTCGGCGGCGAACGGTTGCGGTGCGAGGTCGGTGTCGCTGCCGGCCCGGGCGGGGCCGGCCAGTGCGGTGAGGGTGAGCAGGGCGGCGGCGAGTAAGACCGCCGACCGGCGGATCGGTCGCGGCATGACGTTTCCTCCTGAGTGGACGGGACGTGCGGGTGGCGAAGAACATTGTCACACGTCGATCTAATATTTCCAGGACCTGCGCCGGAGGTTGCCGGATTCAGCAGTACGGGCCGGGCGGGCCGGGGTTGACCTCAACCAAACTCGAGATCCGATCCTGTGCACATGACCGCCAATCCGGAACACGCCGGGAACCCCCGCCGCCGCGCCGGGCGCGGTCCCGCCACCCGGCCGGGCCGCGCCACCCGGCCGCCCGTCGGGGATACACCGCCGAGCCCGCCCAGGGGTCCGCTCTGGGTACTCCTGCTCGGCTCCACCCTCACCGTGCTGGCCGGGGCGGTGCTGGCGCCGGTGGTCGAAGTTCTCCGCTCCGACCTCGGAGTCAGCGCCGGTGCCGCCGGACTGGTGTTGACCGCGCACGGGCTGTCGCTGGCCCTCGTCGGTCCCCTGGTCGGCCGGGCCGTCGACCGGTGGGGCGTACCCGGACCGCTCGCCGCCGGACTCGTCGTCTACGGCGTGGCCGGCGGTGCCGGCCTGCTGCTGGACGACTACGTGTCGCTGGTCGCCAGCCGCCTGGTGTTCGGGATCGGCGCCGCCGCCGTCTTCACCGGCACCACCCTGGGCCTGCTCGACCTCGCCGAGGGCGCGGCTCGGGACCGGATGATGGGCTGGCGCAGCACCGCGATCAGCCTCGGCGGGGTGCTCTGGCCACTGCTTGGCGGCGCCTTGGGCGAGATCTCCTGGCACGCGCCGTTCGCGGTATACCTGGTCGGCGTCCCGCTCGGCGTGGCCACCCTCCGAGTACTGTCCATGTCGGATGGCGCACGACGGTCGAGGTACGCCGATGCCGCCCGGTCGCGGAGGGCCGCTGCGGAGGAGGCGACCCTGTCCGCCACCGGCCACGGCACGCGGGCCCGCCCCGAGCCGCTGCTGCGGGGGCGTCCCGGACTGCTCGGGATCTACGCGCTTCAGGCGATCGCCACCGCGCTGCTCTACGGCGTACTGGTGTTCCTGCCACCGCGCCTCGCCGAGGTCGGTGTCCGGGACAGCTTCCGGGTCGCGCTCTTCGGCGCGCTGCTCTCGCTGGTGATGAGCCTGACCGGGCTCCGGTTCGCCCGGGTCCGGGCCCGCCTCGGCTGGTCGGGACTGCTGCTCTTGGCCTTCGCCGCCTGGACGGTGGCGCTGGTGCTCCTCGCCGTCGGCGCGTCGCCGGTCCCGCTGCTGGCCGCGTCCGCCGTCTTCGGCTTCGGCATGGGTCTGGCCGTGCCGGCCCTGACGGTGCTGGTCGCCGAACACGCCCCGGCCGCCCGGCGCGGGCAGGCGACCGCACTGCTCGGTACGGCCACCTTCGCCAGCCAGTTCGGCTCGCCGCTGCTCTTCGGGCCGGTCGAGGCCGCCACCTCGCCGCGCGGGGTCTTCCTGGCCGCCGCCGCCCTCGCCGCGTTGACCCTGCTGGCAGTGCTCCTCACCGGGCGCCGCCTCGGAGCCCGGCCTGCCGGGTAGCGACCGCACCCGGGCCGGAGAGGCGGCTCCGCCGGAGTCGCGGTGCGTCCCGCCGCCGCTCAGCCCGGGCGGAGCCAGAGTACGCCGAGCGGCGGCACCCGCAGCGCCGCCGAGGCGGGCAGCCCGTGCCACGGCTGGTCGTCGGCGGTGACCGCGCCGAGGTTGCCCACCCCGGAGCCGCCGTAGCAGTCCGCGTCGGTGTTCAGGATCTCGGACCAGCGCCCGGCCAGCGGCAGCCCGATCCGGTAGCCCTCGTGCGGCAGCGCGGCGAAGTTCGCCACGCAGACCAGTGGCGAGCCGTCGGCGGCGATCCGGGTGAAGGCCAGGGTGTTGTTGGCGGAGTCGTCCGAGACGATCCACCGGAAGCCGGCCGGTACGGTGTCCTGGGACCAGAGCGCGGGATTGTCCCGGTAGCCGCGGTTCAGGTCCCGGAGCAGCCGCTGCACGCCGGCCCGGCCCGGATCGTCGACCAGGTGCCAGTCCAGCCCCCGGGTCTCGCTCCACTCCCGGTCGTCGCCGAGTTCGCAGCCCATGAAGAGCAGTTGCTTGCCCGGGTGCGCCCACATGTACGCCAGCAGCGCGCGTACCCCGGCCAGCTTGCGCCACTGGTCGCCGGGCATCTTCCCGAGCAGCGACCCCTTGCCGTGCACGACCTCGTCGTGGCTGATCGGCAGCACGTAGTTCTCGCTCCAGGCGTACACCAGGGAGAAGGTCAGTTCGTTGTGGTGGTGCTGCCGGTAGATCGGGTCCTTGCCGAGATAGGTCAGGGTGTCGTGCATCCAGCCCATGTTCCACTTGAAGCCGAAGCCCAGCCCGCCGGCGTCGGTCGACCGGGTCACCCCCGGCCAGGCCGTCGACTCCTCGGCCACCATCAGCACACCCGGATGCTTCCGGTAGACGGTCGCGTTGACCTCCTGGAGCAGGGCGATCGCCTCAAGGTTCTCCCGGCCGCCGTGCTCGTTCGGCAGCCACTCGCCGTCGCCGCGGGAGTAGTCCAGATAGAGCATCGAGGCGACCGCGTCCACCCGCAGACCGTCCACATGGAACTCTTCGCACCAGTAGAGCGCGTTCGCGACGAGGAAGTTGCGGACCTCGGGGCGGCCGTAGTCGAAGACGTACGTGCCCCAGTCCGGGTGCTCGCCGCGGCGCGGGTCGGGGTGCTCGTAGAGCGGGGTGCCGTCGAACCGGGCCAGCGCCCAGTCGTCCCGGGGGAAGTGCGCCGGCACCCAGTCCAGCAGCACCCCGATGCCGGCGGCATGCAGCCGGTCCACCAGGTAGCGGAAGTCGTCCGGGTCGCCGAAGCGCGCGGTCGGGGCGTAGTAGCCGGTCACCTGGTAGCCCCAGGAGCCGCCGAACGGGTGCTCCATCACCGGCAGGAACTCGACGTGCGTGAAGCCCAGGTCGAGCACGTACGCGGTGAGCTGGTCGGCCAACTCCCGGTAGGAGAGCCCCGGCCGCCACGAGCCGAGGTGTACCTCGTAGACGCTGATCGGCTCCTGGTGCGGCTGCCGCCGGGCCCGCCGGTCCAGCCAGTCGGCGTCGGACCACTGGTAGCCGGACCCGTCCACCACCGAGGCGGTGGCCGGCGGCACCTCGGTCCGCCGGGCCAGCGGATCCGCCTTGTCCCGCCACTGCCCGTCCCGGGACAGGATCCGGTACTTGTACCGCTGCCCGGCCGCCGCCTCCGGGACGAAGATCTCCCAGACCCCGCTGCTGCCCAGCGACCGCATCGGCCAGCCCTGGTGCGCGCCCCAGCCGGTGAAGTCGCCGACCACCCGCACACCCAGGGCGTTCGGCGCCCAGACCGCGAACGACACCCCGCCGCCGTCGGCCGGCCGGGCGCCGAGCGCCGTCCAGAGCCGCTCGTGCCGGCCCTCGGCGATCAGGTGCAGGTCGAGTTCCCCGACGGTCGGCGGGAAACGGTACGGGTCGTCGCGCGGCTCGCCGTCCACCACCACCCGGTAGTCGAGCACCGTGCCGGGGACCGTCGCCTCGAAGATCCCCTCGCCGTGCACCCGGTGCATCGGCCGGCGTTCCCCGCCGACCAGCAACTCCACTGTGCCGGCACCCCGACGCAGCGTACGGATCACCGTCCGGTCGCCGTCCGGGTGGGCACCGAGCAGGGCGTACGGGTCGTGTGCCGTACCGGCGATCAGCTCGTCCATCCCTGGCCTTCCGGTCCGGCGGGTTTGTCGGTGCCGTTGGCCCCGGCCCCGGCCCCGTCGCCCGCCCGGCCGTCGTGCCGGTGCACGGTGAAGACGTGCGCGGGGGAGAGGAATGGGTCGAGCCCGACGACGTTGTGCTGCCCCCAGTCGTACCGGGCACCGGTCAGCTCGTCGTGCACGGTGAACCGCTCGTGCCAGTCGAAGCCGAGCGCCGGCATGTCCAGCACGGTGTTGCCCCACTGCACCTGCCCGGGGTCGACCGAGCAGACCACCAGCACCGTGTTGCCGGTCTGCTCGTCCCGCTTCGACCAGCAGAGCAGCGCCGGGTTGTCGATCTGGTGGAAGACCAGGTTGCGCAGCCAGTGCAGCGCCGGGTTGTCCCGCCGGATGGCGTTGAGCCGGGCCAGGAACGGCGCCAGCGACCGGCCCTCGGCCTCGGCCGCCGCCCAATCCCGGGGGCGCAGCTCGAACTTCTCGTTGTCGAGGTATTCCTCGGCGCCGGGCCGGGCCAGGTGCTCGAAGAGTTCGTAGCCGGCGTAGATCCCCCAGGAGGGCGAGAGCAGGCTGGCCAGCACCGCGCGGATCTTGAACATCGGCGGCCCACAGTGCTGGAGGTGCTCGGGCAGGATGTCCGGGGTGTTCGGCCAGAAGTTCGGCCGCATGTAGTCCGCCGCCGCCACCAACTCCTGGCAGTACTCGCGCAGCTCGGCGGTGCTGGTCCGCCAGGCGAAGTAGGTGTACGACTGGGTGAAGCCGATCTTGCCGAGCCCGTGCATCACCGCCGGTCGGGTGAACGACTCGGCCAGGAAGAGCACGTCCGGGTCGTGCCGCTTGACCTCCCAGATCAGCCAGTGCCAGAAGTCGAAGGGCTTGGTGTGCGGGTTGTCCACCCGGAAGATCCGGATGCCCTGGTCCACCCAGTGCAGCACCAACCGCAGTACCTCGGCCCGGATCCCCTCCGGGTCGTTGTCGAAGTTGACCGGGTAGATGTCTTCGTATTTCTTCGGCGGGTTCTCGGCGTACGCGATCGACCCGTCCGCCCGGGTGGTGAACCACTCCGGGTGCGCGGTGACCCACGGATGATCCGGCGCGGCCTGGAGCGCCAGGTCCATCGCCACCTCCAGGCCGACCCGCCCGGCGGCGGCGACGAAGGACCGGAAGTCGTCGAGCGTGCCCAGGTCGGGGTGGATCGCGTCGTGCCCGCCCTCGGCCGCGCCGATCGCCCACGGCGAGCCGATGTCGTCCGGCCCGGCGACCAGGGCGGCGTTGCGGCCCTTCCGGTTGATCCGGCCGATCGGGTGGATCGGCGGCACGTAGAGCACGTCGAAGCCCATCGCGGCGACCCCGGGCAGCCGCTCGGCGGCGGAGCGGAAGGTCCCGGACCGGGCCGGATGCCCGTCGGCGGCCAGCACCGCCCCCTCGGAGCGCGGAAAGAACTCGTACCAGGCGGAGAAGAGCGCCCGCTGCCGGTCCACCCAGATCGGCTGGGCCGGGGCGCTGGTCAGCAGCGTCCGGACCGGGTACGCCCAGAGCAGGTCGGCCAGGTCCAGCGCGGGGGAGACCCGCTCGGGCAGCGGCCGCGCGCCGTCCCGCAACGCGGTGGCGGCGGCCCGGACCCGGTCCCGCTCCTGCACCGGTACGCCGTCGGCGGCCCGGTCCAGCAGGTCGGCGCCCTCGGTCAGGTCGTTGGCCAGCTCGGCTAGCCCCTGCCCGGCGTCGATCTTCTTTCCGACGGCGTCCCGCCAGGTCAGATAGGGATCGTCGAACGCCTGCACGGTGAAGCTCCACTCGCCCACCGCGTCCGGCCGGATGGTGGCGTGCCACCGGTCGTCGAAGTGCGGGCCGGGGCGCATCCGGACCACCGGCCGCTGCGCGCCGTCCGGGCCGCGCCAGGCGACCTGGCAGCCCATCGCCGCGTGCCCCTCCCGGTACGACAGCGCGGTCACCGGGATCAGTTCGCCGACCACCGCCTTGGCCGGGTACCGACCACCCGCCACGGACGGCGTCACGTCTTCGATCGGAATCCGTCCACTCACCCTGCCCAACCTACTGTGATTGATCGACGGCCGCGCGCCGGACGCATTCCGGCTGGCCGGCCCCGCCGCCCCGACAGCCAGGCGTCATGATCCGGGAGCGTCCGGCGTGCCAGGCAGGGCGCGCAGAACGCTCCCGCATCAGCCGAGGGCTTCCCGGTAGACCGCCACGGTGCGGTCGGCGATGGCGTCCCAGGAGAAGTGTTCGACCGCCCGGCGCCGGCCGGCCCGGCCCAGCTCGACGGCGCGTCTCGGGTCGTCGAGCAGTTCGGTGATCGCGGCGGCCAGGTCGGCGACGAAGCGCTCCGGATCGAGCGGGGTGCCGGTGCCGTCGCCGGCCTGGGCGATCGGCACCAGCAGGCCGGTCGCGCCGTCCGCGACCACCTCGGGGATGCCGCCGGTGGCGGTCGCCACCACGGCGGTCTCGCAGGCCATCGCCTCCAGGTTGACGATGCCCATCGGTTCGTAGACGGACGGGCAGACGAAGACGGTGCTGTGGCTGAGGATCTGGATCACCTCGGGCTTGGGCAGCATCTCGGCCACCCAGACCACCCCCTCCCGGCTGGCCCGCAGTTCGGCGACCAGCGCCTCCACCTCGGCGGCGATCTCCGCCGTGTCCGGGGCACCGGCCAGCAGCACGAGCTGGGCGGTCGGCGGCAGCCGGTGGGCCGCCCGGAGCAGGTACGGCAGGCCCTTCTGCCGGGTGATCCGGCCGACGTACGTCACGCTCGGCCGGTCGGGGTCGACACCGAGCCGGTCCAGCACGTCGGTGCCGGAGTCGGGGGCGTACTGGTGGGTGTCGATGCCGTTGTGCACCACCCGGACCCGCTCCGGTGCGACCGCCGGATAGGCGGCCAGCAGGTCACGCATCATCCCGGCGGAGACCGCGATCACCGCGTCGGCGGCCTCCAGCGCGGTCCGCTCGCACCACGAGGAGAGCGCGTAGCCGCCGCCGAGCTGCTCTGCCTTCCACGGCCGCAGCGGCTCCAGACTGTGCACGGTCACCACATGCGGTACCCCGTGCAGCAGCTTGGCGACGTGGCCGGCGAGATTGGCGTACCAGGTGTGGCTGTGCACCACGTCGGTGCCGGCGGTGCCGGCCGCCATCGCCAGGTCCACCCCCATGGTGCGCAGCGCGGCGTTGGCGTGCGCCAGTTCCGCCGGCTCCGGGTACGCGGTGACGCCGGGATCGGCGTACGGGGACTGGCGGGGTGCGCCGAAGCAGTGCACCCGGGTGTCGGCACGGGTACGCAGTTCGCGGGCGAGGTATTCGACGTGCACCCCGGCCCCGCCGTACACCTCCGGGGGGTACTCCCGGGTCAGCAGGTCGACCCGGAGCCGCCGGTCGTCGGGTACGGATTCGGTCACAGCCGGCACCCTAGTGCAGCCCGCCGCGCTCCGCCGGACAAGTCCGCCGCGCCGTCCAGGTCGAGAGCTCTACTGCCGCTTCGACTCTCCGAGGGGCGCCAGAGCGCTCAGCGCACGCATGCCGTCCTGGTAACCCATCTCTTCGAGCACGAGCAGCTTCTGCCTGTCGGTCTCCAGCCGATGCCCCAGCCGCGCCTGGTCCACCGGCGCGATCCGGATGACCCGCACTCCCGCCACCGACCCGTACTCGGTCAGGTCCTCGATCGCGGCGCCGAGCGGATTCCTGGCCAGCAGCAGGTGTTTGATCGACGACGAGAGGTTGGGCAGGAGCCTGACCACGTACGACTCGCGACGGCTCTCCAGTTCCCTGCCGAGATTCGGCTTCGCCACGCTGGAGATCGCGATGATGGCCGTCGGATTCCGGCGCGCCGCCCGCAGCACCGGTAGCGGATCGCTTATACCGCCGTCGATGTAGCGGCGATCGTCGATCATCACCTTCCTCGGGTACAGCAGCGGGATGGCCATCGTCCCGCGCAGCGCGCGGTAGAGGTCGTGGTCCGACTCGCTCCGGGCCAGGTCGACGTATCTGGCCGAGCCGTCGTGCGCGTCCGTCAGGCCCACCTCGAAGGTGAGGTCTCGGCTGGCGAGCGCCTTGACGGAGAGCGAGGTCACCGCAGCTATGCTGTCGACGAGGAGGTCGACGTCGACGATCTTCCGGAAGCGCCAGAGGTTGATGAAGCGATCGCCGCCGAGCCTGTCCAGGAACGCATCCGCCGCTTCGGCGACCGCCCGGCTCTCCGGCCTGGCGAGATGCGCGGCGAGCACGGCTCCCGAGACGCAGCCGGCGCTGGCCGTGTGGATGGTCTGCACCCGGTCCGCGTAGCCACCCTCGACGACCGCCCGGATCGCGCCGAGACAGTATATCGAGCGCATTGCGCCGCCCTGGATCACAACGGAGATCATTCTGGGGCTCCTAAATGGGTCGGCCGATGGTCATGGTGAGAAGTATTTGACCACCTGAATGGAAATCGCAGAGATGGGGCCGAGGATGGAGAGGGCGCCGGCGACCAGCCATCGTTGTCGTATCGGGGTTGAGGGAATCTTGGCAATGTATTCGAGTCGTTGATAGGCGACCAGGAGCAGCAGCAGGCCCTCCGTATCCGTCCGTCCGGCGTTCTTCTTTATCTCCTCCGCCACCTCCCGCGTCTGGGCCTCCTTGTCTCGCCGGACCTGACGGCGGAAGTTTATGTTGACGGCGAAGAACACATAGCCGACGACGCCGATGAACACCGAGAGCAGGACGACGGTCGCGATGGTGCCGGTCGCCGGCTCCAGAAAGAAGGACAGCGCCCAGGCGCTGAGTAGCGTGCACAACGCTCCGGCCTGCATGTTCGTGATTAACTGCCGTAGTCGGAGCCAGCCGAAGAACCCGTCGGGGTTTAGCATGTTGGCCCTGAACTGGTAGTCGTTGTGGAGACGCTTCAGGAACGAGACATACGTGAGACCCACCACCGCCTCCGCGTAAACCATATAGATGCCGATCGCCCCAAAGAGAATCCAGACTACACCTCCGGGGCGTAGCGGTTGGAGACTCGCCCACCACTCGTCGTAAAGCCCGGGAGCGAGAAATCCGAACAGCCCGGACTGGAGCGCCAGGTTGGTGAGAGTCGTGAAGGCGAGGGCGACCGCGAATGCGAGAGGCGAGAACTTTCCCCAACGCCGAAGCCGGAGATTGACCGCTTCCACGGCCTCGGTGAGCTTCCGCCGGCCGGCCTCGTCGTACTTGACGCAGCCGGACGCCTCCATCTCGGAATGCAGGCTGGCGGCTCCCCGGTACAGGGCGTAGACCAGCGGCACCGAGGCGGCGATGGTGAAGGTCAGGATGATGGACGGATAGTCGCGCAGGTAGGGAACGGATGTGTCGACACCGTTCGACTCGTTGCGGAGCGCGAAGAGCCAGATGTCGTTCCACAGGGCGTCCGCGTCCTTCGACCGCAGGAACAGGCCGGATGCGGCTGCCGACCAGATGGCCGCCAGCGCGGTCAGTGCGGCGGTGCAGAGGGCGACGGTCAGGTTGCCCGCCGCGGCGCCGTCCAGCCTGGCCAGGATCAGAGGTTCCACGACGAATGGCCTCAGGTCCGGGATGGGCGCCGGTTCGGTGCGCTGCGTTTGTTTCGGTACTGGCTGCACCCTGGGTCCTTTCGGCTATCTGTCGAGGCTGCTGCCGAGCCTGTGCGGGAGGCTGTCGGAAGGGCGCCGGGCGAGGCTGCGGACGAGCGACGCGTGCGACCGGAGGGCCTCGATCATGTTCCTGTGCACCGGTAGGTCGATGCCGATCTCCCGAAGGTCCGCCCGCAACCGCGCGGTCACGGCCGGCAGTTCGAAGAAGGTGAGACTCGGTGCCAGGTGGTGGGCGACGTGGAAGTTCACCCCACCGCAGAGCCACCACCAGAAGTCCTGCGACCGGCCCACGTCGGTGGTGCGCAGTACCTGCTCGCACAGGGGCCAGCGGGCCGAGTAGTCGTCGCTGGCGTCGGAGAGCGCGGTGTTGTGCTGGACCTGGGTGACGAAGGAGACCAGCGTGCCGGTGAGCAGGTGGAAGACGAGGAAGGTCAAGACCGCCCCCCGCAGGGACTGTGCGAGAAGGACCGGGACCCAGACGACCACCGGCCCGGCGTACTTGTCGACCAGGAAGAACCAGCCGGGCGTCGTGATCCTGATTCCGGGAAGGTTGTTGTAGCGGCGTACGAGACCGGGCTCGGCCGGCTTGAGCATGTTCAGCGTCGAGAACGGGAGCAGTAACCACATGTGGACGTGTTGGGTCAGGTGCAGTGGCTGCCACTGCTGCGCGGACGAGACCCGCCCCAGCCGACCGAACTGGATGTCGGGATCGAACTCCGGGTTTCCGGGGTATCGGTGATGGAGTCGGACATGCTTGTAGGCCCACCAGCTCGGACTGAATCCGACGGGACTCGCACCGAGCCGGGCCAGCAGGAAGGCGACGGTGGCGGGTGCCTGGACGCTCCGGTGGACCGAATCGTGGAACCAGGAGCCGAGTACGGAGACGGTGGCTATCGCGAAGACGGCTATTGCGGGCAGGTTGTAGGGAAAGGCGAACAACAAGATCCCGGTGTAACCGCCGAGCAGTGGCAGTACGCGTGACGCCGCGTCCGCGGCCACCCGGGTAGGTGTCGGATGCTGCCGGTCGGCGAGTTCGCGGGCCCGGAAGGCGCGCAATCTGGCCTCAAGATATTCCGACCTACGGAGACCGGTGACGGTCGCTCCCGTGGCCTGCGTTCGGAGTGTCATTCGGCCCACGCTCACAATGTCGGCCCTAGCTGGGATGACGAGCACCGTGCCGGTGGTCCGTCCACCGTTGTCTCGGCATCCTCCGGTGCCGGGTGATGGCGGTCGGACGGGACCTCCGCTCCGGGCGGAACGGGAAATGCCGGGTGCGGTGATCGACGGACGGAACCGCGTGGTGGGCTTGTCGGATCACGATCCTTGGTGGGCCACGAGGAAGCCGCATATCGATCGGTACGACTATAGGGGCTGTTTATATGACCTTCCTCAACCGAACGGTCATCCTTGCTGTCGTCTCGCCGACGTCCCTGATGTCGTCACCTGTCGCCGTGCCGTCGACCCTGGGCGCGAGATGCGCCGCCGACCTCGGGCGGGGCCGCTCAGCCCGCCACCAGGCTCACGCCGATGGTGATCATCGTGATCGCGATCAGAGCGTCCAGGACGCGCCAGGCGACCGGGCGGGCGAAGACCCGGCCGAGCAGCCGGGCCCCGTAGCCGAGCGCGGCGAACCAGACGAAGCTGGCGAGCGCGGCCCCGGCCCCGAACGACCACCGGCCGGCCTGGCCGTGCGTGTTGGCGATCGAGCCGACCAGCAGGACGGTGTCCAGATAGACGTGCGGATTGAGCCAGGTCATCGCCAGCACGGTGAGTACCGCGGTGCGCAGCGTCGAGGTGCCGCCGCCGGTGCCGGCCCGGAGGCTCTGGGTGGCGAAGACCCGGCGGGCGGCGAGCAGGCCGTAGCCGACCAGGAAGGCGGCGCCGGCCCAGCGGACCACGGTGAGCGCGACCGGGGCGCGTTCGACCACCGCCCCGATCCCGCTGATGCCGGCCAGGATCAGTGCCGCGTCCGAGACGGCGCAGATCGCCACGATCGGCAGGACGTGTTCGGCGCGTACGCCCTGCCGGAGCACGTACGCGTTCTGCGCCCCGATCGCCACGATCAGGGAGAGGCCGACGCCGAACCCGGCGACGAGGACGGGCAGTACACCGGAGGTGGCGGCGGCAGTGGAGGAGAGGATCACGGGCCCGACCCTAGGTAACCCGTCCGGACCACTCCAGCTAATCATTCTTATGATTCGTTAGACTTGCTTAACGTGGACCTCCAGTTCGAGCAGCTCCGGACCTTCGTCTCCGTCGTCGACGACGGCTCGTTCGAGGCGGCGGCCCGGCGGCTGCACGTCACCCCCTCGGCGGTCAGCCAGCGGATGAAGGCGCTGGAGAGCACCGTCGGCCGGGTGCTGGTCGAACGCGGCAAGCCGGCCCGCCCGACCCCCTCGGGGCAGGTCGTGCTCCGGCTGGCCCGCCAGGTCGCGCTGCTCGCCACCGACGCGCTCCAGGAACTCGGGCAGGACTCGGCCGAGCCCGCGGAGTTCAGCCGGATCCCGATCGTGGTCAACGGCGACTCGTTGAACACCTGGGTACTCCCGGCGCTGGCGGCGGCCGCCCGCGAGCGGATCTGTGTCGACGTCTACCGGGAGGACCAGGACCACTCGGTCGAACTGCTCCGCCAGGGTACGGCGATGGCGGCGATCACCTCCGAGTCCCGGCCGGTACAGGGCTGCGCGGTACGCCCGCTCGGCCGGATGCGCTACCGCCCGATGGCCAGTCCCGAGTACCTCCGGACCTGGTTGCCGGACGGCCCGACCGTCGAGGCACTGGCCCGCGCCCCGATGGTGGTCTTCGACCGCCGGGACGACCTCCAGGAGCGCTACCTGCGGCAGCGGTCCCGCCGGGACTGGAACCCGCCGCGCAACTACGTCCCGTCCTCCGGGGATTTTCCGGAGGCGATCCGGCTCGGGCTCGGCTGGGGGATGGTGCCGCCCCAGCAGAGCGAGCGCTATCCGGCCGGCAGCCTGGTGCCGATCGACCCGGCGGCGGTGGTCGAGGTTCCGCTCTACTGGCAGCAGTGGCGGCTCGACTCCCGGCTCCTCGGCGTACTGGCCGACAGCGTCGCCGCCGCGGCCGCCGAAGCCCTCGACGGGTAGCCGAGCCCGGGCAGGTCCGCGCCGGCCCGCTGAACCCCGTCGCGGGCGTCCTCGGCCAACCCCGGCTGGTGCCGTGGATCCGGGCGAATCGGGCCGTTGAAGATCTTGCTGGGACGAAGCCGACGAGCCCCGTGCGGTGGGCTGCCGGCTCCGTTACCGTCGGGACATGTCAGCCAAGGTCCTCGCGATCGTCCTGGCCGGGGGTGAGGGCAAGCGACTGATGCCCCTGACCGCCGACCGTGCCAAGCCGGCCGTTCCGTTCGGCGGCATGTACCGCATGATCGATTTTGTGCTGTCCAACCTGGCCAATGGCGGGTTCCTGAAGATAGTGGTGCTGACCCAGTACAAGTCGCACTCGCTGGACCGGCACGTCACCAAGACCTGGCGGATGTCGAACCTGCTCGGCAACTACGTGACGCCGGTACCGGCGCAGCAGCGCCGCGGACCGTGGTGGTTCGCCGGCTCGGCCGACGCGATCTACCAGAGCTTCAACCTGATCAACGACGAGCAGCCGGACTACGTCATCGTGTTCGGCGCCGACCACATCTACCGGATGGACCCCCGGCAGATGCTGGAGCAGCACATCGACTCCGGCGCCGGGGTGACGGTCGCCGGCATCCGCCAGCCGCTCGCCTCCGCCGACCAGTTCGGGGTGATCGAGGTGGGGTCGGACGGCCGGCGGATCCAGGCGTTCCGCGAGAAGCCGACCGACGCGAAGGGCCTGCCGGACGCGCCCGACGAGATCTACGCGTCGATGGGCAACTACGTCTTCACCACCAGGGTGCTCTGCGAGGCGGTGGAGACCGACGCGGCCGACCGGGCCAGCAAGCACGACATGGGCGGCAGCATCATCCCCATGCTGGTCGAGCGGGGCGAGGCCAACGTCTACGACTTCCGCGACAACGAGGTGCCGGGCAGCACCGACCGGGACCGGGCGTACTGGCGGGACGTGGGGACGCTGGACTCGTTCTACGAGGCGCACATGGACCTGATCGCCGTACACCCGGTCTTCAACCTCTACAACTACGAGTGGCCGATCTACACCGACCACCCGCCGTGGCCGCCGGCCAAGTTCGTGCACGGGCTGGAGGAGCGGATCGGCCGGGCGGTGGAGTCGATGATCTCCCCGGGGGTGGTGATCTCCGGTGCGCTGGTGGAGAACTCGGTCGTCTCGCCGAATGTCCGGGTGCACTCCTGGGCCCGCGTGGAAGGCTCGGTAGTGATGGAAGGGGTGGAGATCGGCCGGCACGCCGTGGTCCGCAACGCCATCCTCGACAAGAACGTGGTGGTGCCGGAGGGCGCGGAGATCGGCGTCGACCTGGACCGCGACCGTGAGCGGTACACGGTCTCCGACCGTGGGATCGTGGTCGTCGGCAAGGGGCAGCGCGTCGAGCCCTGACCCGTCGGCCGCCACCGGCGGAGCCGGCACCCCCGGTTCCGCGTTCCCACACCCGTGCCAGAAGGAGGTCACATGTCGGTACACGCCCGCGCCGGCCAGCCCGCCGAGCCCGAGGACCTGGTGGACGTGCCCCGGCTCGTCACCGCGTACTACGCCGAGCAGCCGGACCCGGCCGACCCGGCGCAGCAGGTCTCGTTCGGCACCTCCGGGCACCGTGGGTCGAGCCTGCGGGCGGCGTTCAACGAGCGGCACATCCTGGCGATCACGCAGGCGACCTGCGAATACCGGCGGGATCAGGGCGTCGACGGGCCGCTGTACCTGGCCCGGGACACGCATGCGCTCTCCGAGCCGGCCATGGTGAGCGCGCTGGAGGTGCTGGCCGCCAACGAGGTGACGGTGCTGGTCGACAGCCGGGACGGCTACACCCCGACCCCGGCGCTGTCGCACGCGGTGCTCCGGCACAACTCCGGGCGTACCAGCGGGCTCGCCGACGGGATCGTGATCACCCCGTCGCACAACCCGCCCTCGGACGGCGGGTTCAAGTACAACCCGACGCACGGCGGCCCGGCCGACACCGACGCGACGAGGTGGATCCAGGACCGGGCGAACGCGCTGCTGGCCGACGGACTCCGCGAGGTCAGGCGCATCCCGTACGCCCGGGCGCGCGCCGCCGACACCACCGGCCGGTACGACTTCCTCGCCGAGTACGTCGACGACCTGCCCTCGGCGCTCGACCTGCCGGCGGTACGGGCCGCCGGGGTGCGGATCGGCGCGGACCCGCTGGGCGGGGCGAGCGTGGCGTACTGGGGCGAGATCGCGGACCGGCACGGCCTGGATCTGACCGTGGTGAATCCGCTGGTCGACCCGACCTGGCGGTTCATGACCCTGGACTGGGACGGCAAGATCCGGATGGACTGTTCGTCCCCGTACGCGATGGCCTCGCTGATCGCCCGGCGCGCCGACTACCAGGTCGCCACCGGCAACGACGCCGACGCCGACCGGCACGGTATCGTCACCCCGGACGGCGGCCTGATGAACCCGAACCACTACCTCGCGGTGGCGATCTCCTACCTGTTCGGCAACCGGCCCGACTGGTCCGCGGACGCGGCGGTCGGCAAGACCCTGGTCTCCTCGTCCATGATCGACCGGGTCGCCGCCGACCTGGGCCGGAAGCTGCTGGAGGTCCCGGTCGGCTTCAAGTGGTTCGTGCCGGGGCTGCTGGACGGCTCGGTCGGCTTCGGCGGCGAGGAGAGCGCCGGGGCGTCGTTCCTGGCCCGCGACGGCCGGACCTGGACCACCGACAAGGACGGCATCCTGCTCTGCCTGCTGGCCGCCGAGATCATCGGGGTGACCGGGCGGACGCCGAGCGAACACTACGCCGACCTGGTGTCCCGGTTCGGCGAGCCGGCGTACGCCCGGATCGACGCGCCGGCCGACCGGGCCCAGAAGGCGGTGCTCGGGCGGCTCTCCCCGGACCAGGTCACCGCCACCGAACTGGCTGGGGAGCCGATCACCGCCATCCTGACCGAGGCGCCGGGCAACGGTGCGGCGATCGGCGGGCTGAAGGTCAGCACCGAGTCCGGCTGGTTCGCCGCCCGCCCGTCCGGTACGGAGGACGTCTACAAGATCTACGCGGAGTCCTTCCGGGGACCGGAGCACCTCGGCCGGCTCCAGGAAGAGGCGCAGGCACTGATCACCGAGGTGCTGAAGGGCGCCTGACCGGGCCGGGAGCCTCGCGGTGGCAACCCGGACGTCGTGTCAGGCGGTCTCGGGCCACCGGTCACCGGCGTCGAGCCGCTTGCGCAACAGCGCGGCCAGCGGCATCGACTGGCCGTCCGGCCCGCCCTCACCGACGACCAGCTTCGCGGATTGCGGCCGGACAGTCGCACCGGTGAACCGGGCACGCAGGCTGGTCGGCACGGTCAGCAGGTAGAAGTTGCCGGCGTCGTCCACCGCGTGGATCCGGGCGAGGTCCAGGTACCAGCCGGTGAGCTTGGTGCGGTAACGGGTACGGCCGTTGTAGGCGAGTGCGGTCAGTCTGGTCTGCCGCAGCCCCCGCTCCCGGGCCTGCGCGACGAACGCCGCGACGAGCTGCCGGGCCTGCTCGTGCTCCGCGTCCCGACGGTGCTGGTCGGCCAGTGCCCGGGCGGCGACCGCCTGCCGTCGTTGCTCCGCCCAGTCACCGGACCCGTCCTGCCGCATCTCAAGGACGGTACGCCCACCCCGCGTCCCGCCCACGACCGACGTGTCCGGCCTGAACCCGACCTGCCAGCGGCCTGGATCGTTTACCGGTGGTTGAGGTAGGCGCGTACCCGCAGCTATCCGCCCGGCGGCGGTGTGCCAGGGTGCCTCGGCGGGTACGGCGGTCCGGGTGGGCCGTAACCGGGCGGATGGCCGCCCGGGGGGTGCTGCGGTGGCGCCGGATATCCGGACGGATACGGCCGTGCACCCGGTGGTCCCGGGTACCTCGCCGTCGGAGCGGGACGGGGCGGCACCGGGTGCCCAGGAACGGAAGGCCCCCCGCCGCCTTGTCGTCGGCGTCGGCCACGCACCAGCAACCAGCCGAGTACGCCGGCACCGGCCAACGCCACCAGCAGGCAGAGCCCACCGACCACGTACGCGGCGGGGCTGAGCCGGACCTCGGCCGACCCGTCGCCGGGCGGCGGTGCGGCCACGGCCGGTGACGTCGCGTCCCCCGTGGGAGTCGGTCGGGTGCCGGGGCTGGGCTGCGCCCCGGCCGGCTCGACGTCGGCGGTCAGCGCCTCGACGAGGTTCAGCACCCCGTGGCCGTACTCGGGATCCCGGCCGCGGGCGCCCCGGTCGGTGGCGGTCGCGGTGAGCCGGTGCACCACCTCGGCGGCGGAGAGATCCGGATATCTCGCCCGGACCAGGGCGGCGGCCCCGGCCACGATCGCCGTGGAATCGCTCGTCCCGGTGGCGGACTGGTACGCCCCGGTCCGGCTGGTGGAGGCGATGTCCACGCCGGGCGCGACAAGCCCGATCGCGTCGCCGGTGACGCTGACCGGGGCGAGTTTCCCGTCCCGTCCGGTGGCGCCGACGGCGAGCACTCCCGGGTAGGCCGCCGGATAGCCGACGAACGCGTCGTCCGGCCGGTTCCCGGCGGCAGCCACCAGAACGACGTCGGCGGCCAAAGCCTCCTGGACGGCCTGCTCCAGGCTCTCGCTGGCGCCGCCGGAGAGCGATAGCGACAGCACGCCCGCCTTGCGGCGAACCGCCTCCCGGATCGCCGGCGGCAGGTCGTCGCCGGCACCGACCTTGGTCCGGGAACTCCGTACCGGCAGGATCTTGGCCTTAGGGGCGATCCCGAGCACGCCGTCGGCGTTGTCCGGCCCGTGCCCGTGCCCGGCGATCAGTCCCGCCATCGCGGTGCCGTGTCCGTCGGTGTCCTGTCGGCCGTCGGTCCCCGCGCCGGTCACGTCGACGCCGGGCAGGACGTTGCCGGTCAGGTCCTTGTGGTCCGCCCGCACCCCGGTGTCGATCACCGCCACCACGACCCCGGCGCCCTGGGTGACCCGGTGCGCCTGCGCGACGCCGAGCGCCCGCAGGTGCCACTGCCGGTCCCGGGCCGCGTCCGCCATTGCCGGTGGGGCGCCGACCAGTGCCACGAGCAGACCGCAGACGGCTGCCGCGCACCAGCGCGGCAGCCGTGCGTGGAACCTGGTGGCTCTCCTCACCGGTCCTTCCCGAGGATTCCGCCACCGGGCTCGTGTCGGCCGACGTCCCGGTTCGGCTCGATTTCGGGCGCGACGCCCTGCTCGACCTCCCACGGATTGTCGGGGTCCCAGTGCTTCTGCTCGGGTTCCTCCTGGTCGCGACGGCCCCGGGTCCCGCTGGCCGCGCCGGGCACGCCGCCGGTGCCGGGTCGGCGGGGGCCCGACCTGGCGCCGGCCGGGCCGGGGCGGCCGCCCTGCGGCCCGATGACGCCGCCGACCGGATTGATCCCCTTGGGTACGCCGCCCGAGCGGGATGCGCCGACGCCGCCCGGTGGCACGCCGACGTTTCCGCTGGGCCGGGCACCGATCACACCGCCCGGCGGCACACCGGTCGGCACCGTACCGAGCGGGCCGACCTTGCCCGGCACACCCGGGACGCGTGGCCCGTTGCCGAGTCCCGGGCCGGTGCCCGGTGGTCCGCCGGGACCGGGTGGCACGCCGATGGTGGGCGGGACGACCAGTGGTACCGGAGCCGGCGGCCCGGTGGTCGGCGGGGCGGGCGGAACCGCTGTGACGGGCGGGGGCGGCCCGGTGGTCGGCGGGGCGACAGCGGTCAGGCTCGGACCCTCCTCCACCGGGTAGGTGGGCGGAGTGACCTGTTCCGGGGTCAGTTCGGTGTGGATGTCCGGCGGCGGCGTCCCGTCGATGTAGCCGGGCCGGGAGTCCTCCACCTCGCCCCGGCGGCGCGGCGGCGGGTTGACCACGGGTGGCCGGACCGTCCCGTCCGAGTCGTCGTCGAATTGCCGGGGATCGCCCTCCTTGTTGGTCAACGGTGGGACGTACTCCGGCGGCGGCTGGATCCGGCCGCCACCGTCCCGCGCCGCGCCGTCCACCTCCGCCTGCACCGCGCGGGCCCGGGCGACCAGCGCCGCCTGCTGGGCATCGCTCACCGGCGGATCCGTGAAGAGCGTCATCCCGCCCTCGCCGAGGAAGTCCCCGGCCTTCTGGCCCAGGCTGGTCAGGCCGAAGCGCGATCCGGCGACTCCGCCGGCCGCCGCCCCGACGTCGCCGGCCAGTTCGACCTGCTGCTGGTAGTCGGCGAGCTTCCGCTGGTTTTCCAGGTATTCCTTGTAGATCGGTTCCAGCTTGGTCCGCGCCTGCTCGATGGCGTCCGCCACGTGCCCGATGTGCGTGGCGTTGTTCTGCGCCGCGGTCGACGTCTGTCGGCTCGCCTCGATCAGCCGGTCCAGCTCGACCATGTACGCCGCCGAGGCCGCGTTCTGCTCCGGCGGCCACAGAGCGGCGAGCTGGTTGCGGCAGTTCTGCAATCTGGCGGCGTGCCCGCTCAGCATGCTGGACGCCCGCTCCCAGGCCGCCACCTGGTCCCGGCTCGGCTGTAGCTTCTGCTGCGCCGCCTCGACCAGCCGCCACAGGTGCGGGATGTACTCCTCAGCCATTGCCGTCGCCTCCGGTCCCGGTGGCCGGTGCGGCCGGGTTCGCGCTGGAAGCCGGCCTGGTCTGTTCGGTCGGCGGCAGGACCTGGTGCACGTCGCTGACGGTGGCGTGCGCGAACGCGTCGGAGCCCCGGTAGTTGGCCGCGATCTGCTCGGCCGCCTGTGCCACCGCCTGAGTCCCCTTGTCCAGGTTGACCAGTGCCTCCAGGCTCTTGTGGATGCACTCGTCGTAGCGCTCCTGGAGGCGCAGCCAGTCGTCGCCCTCGAGCCGGTCGCCGATCGTCGCGCCCTGCTGCATGGCGTCGTGCACCGGGGGCACCTGGGTGCGGTAGCCCTCCTTGAGTTCCTCGCGCATCGCCGCCGCCGCGCTCGCCAGACCGTCGATCTCGACATTGATCTGGCCGATGACCGCGGCGGCTGCCGCGCCGATCGCGCCGGCTGCCGCGCCCACCGATGGACCAACCGGGCTCATCGCAACCCCTCCCCGTGGATGGTTGGGTGACGTGGTCGCGGCTCATTGTAGCCGAAGCACAACCGACTGTTGTTGTCAAATCGGGGCCCTCGATCGCGCAATGGACAGCGTGCGCTCCGGTGTGCGCTGCCCGACCGGTCGGACATCCCCACCGGTTCGTCCGATCCGCCGTCGGCCGTCGACCCCGGTTCACGCCGATGTCGCCCACTGCACGCCTCTCGGCCGCCGACTGTCGTGATGCTGTGCCCCGATCACCGGGTCAGACCCGGCTCGACCCTCGACAGCGCACCGGAGGCCCGGTCGACCCGGGCTCCGACGCACCACATTGGAATAGGTGATACCGATGTCCCGACGGCGCCAACTGATCGGCGCGCTGCTGGTGACGGCGGCCGTACTGGCCGGGACGCCCACCGGCGTCCAGGCGGGCGAGCGCCACCGACCGGAGTCCCGGCGGAGTTTCGACCTACAGGCTCACCGGGGCGGGCTCGGCCTGCGGGTGGAGAACACCCTCGCCTCGTTCGGCAACGCGCTCCAGCTCGGGGTCCGCACCCTCGAACTGGACGTGCAGGTGACCGAGGACCGTCAGGTGGTGGTCACCCACGACCGCCGGGTCAGCGGTACGAAGTGCGTCGACACCGCCCCGGCCACCCCGGGCGACCCCGAGTTCCCGTACGTCGGGAAGTACGTCAACACGCTGACCCTGGCCCAGGTGCGTACCCTCGACTGCGGCACCAGGACGCTGGCCGACAAGCCGGGGCAGCTCGCCGTACCCGGGGCCCGGATGCCGTTGCTGCGCGAGGTCTTCGCGCTGGTGAAGCGCTACCGGGCGGACGACGTCACGCTCAACGTGGAAACCAAGGTGGAGGCCGGCGCGCCGACCGAGACCGCGCCCCGTGAGCAGTTCGTGCAGCTCACCGTGGCCGAGATCCGGGCCGCCGGGCTGGTACAGCAGGTGACCATCCAGAGCTTCGACTGGGGTGCGCTGATGCGGGTGCGTCAGGTCGAGCCCCGGCTGCCGTTGGTCGCGCTGACCAACTACGACTTCCTGCAGACCGGGCAGCCGGGTGCCTCGCCCTGGCTCGGCGGCCTCGACATCGACGACTTCGGCGGCGACCCGATCACGGCGATCAGGACCTTCGGCGCCACCGCGTTCTCCCCGGTGCACGGCTTCCCGCAGAACGGCACGGTCACCGACCCGGGCTACCGGCCGTACGTGACCAAGGAGATGATCGCGCACGCGCACCGTCACGGCATCAAGGTGGTGCCGTGGACGATCGACGACGTGCCGACGATGGCGAAGCTGCTCGACGACGGGGTGGACGGCATCATCACCGACTACCCGGACCGGCTGCGTACCCTGCTGGCGCAGCGCCGGATCCCGCTGCCGAAGGGGTACGCCGCGCCGTTCGACATCCAGGCGCACCGGGGCGGCCGGGCGACGCGGCCGGAGAACACCCTGCCGGCCTTCGCCAACGCGCTCGGCAATCCGGCGATCTCCACGCTGGAGCTGGACACCGGCGTGACCCGGGACGGTCACCTGGTGGTGCTGCACGACCGGACCGTCAACGGCAGCCACTGCGAGGACACCGCCCCGGCCTGGCCGGGTGACCGGGCGTTCCCGTACGTCGGCAAGCGGGTGCACGACCTGACGCTGAAGCAGATCCGGACCCTCGACTGCGGCACGAAGACGCTGCCGGAGCTGCCGGAGCAGGTCGCCGCGCCGGGTGCCCGGATCCCCACCCTGGACGAGGTCTTCGACCTGGTGCGGCGCAGCGGTCGCCGGGATGTACGGCTGAACATCGAGACCAAGCTCAGCCCGCTGGTGGACGACACCGAGCCGTACCGCAGCTTCACCGCGAAGCTGGTCCGGGCGGTCGAGCGGGCCGGTTTCACCGACCGGGTGACGATCCAGTCGTTCGACTGGCGGACCATCACCCACGCCCGGGACCTGAACCGGCGGATCGAGACCGTCGCGCTGGTCTGGCAGTACGGCCCGGCCGAGTGCGCCAGCCTCGCCGACGAGTGCTCGCTGCGGGCGGTCTACGGCGACCCCTCGGTACGCAGCCCGTGGACGGCCGGGCTGGACTGGTGGCGGTACCGGGACCTCGGCAAGCTGGTCCGGGCCTCCGGCGCCGGCACCGTCTCGGCGAACTGGCAGGTGCACGACCCGGCCCAGGGCACCGTGCCGTCGGCCGACTGGTACCTGCGGCAGGATCCGGCGTACTTCCACGGCCCGACGGTCGCCGACCTGCAACGCCGGTACGGGCTGAAGGTCGTGCCGTACACGGTGGACGATCCGGCGGTGATGCAGCGGGTGATCGACCTCGGGGTGGACGGCATCATCACCGACTACCCCGAGCGGCTGGTGACGGTGGCGATCCGCAACGGCCTGCGTTGAGCCCGTCCGGAAGCTGAGCCTGTCCGGAAGCTTGAGCCCGCCGGGAAGCTGAGCGGACGACGGGGCGGGCGCTCCGGACGACGGAGGGCCCGTCCCTCACACCCGCTCGAAGTAGCCACGCACCTCGGCGACGACCGTCTCCAGCTGCTCCTCGGTGAGCTCCGGATAGATCGGCAGGGAGAGGCACTCCCGGGCCCACGCCTCGGTGACCGGCAGGTCGCCGGGCTTGTGCCCGAGCGAGGCGTACGCCGGTTGCAGGTGCAGCGGGATCGGATAGTGCACCCCGGCGCCGATGCCGGCGTCGCGCAGGTGGGCCAGCAACCCGTCCCGGTGCCGGGTCCGGAGCACGAAGAGGTGGTAGACGCCCCGCCGGTTCGGCGGCTCGGCCGGCAGCACCAGGTCGCCGACCCCGTCCAGCCGGGACCGGTACGCCGCCGCCAGGTCCCGCCGTCGCTGGTTGCCCTGGGCCAGCGTGCCCAGCTTGACCGAGAGCACGGCCGCCTGCACGGTGTCCAGCCGGGCCGCGTAGCCGACGGTGAGGTGCTCGTACTTGCTGGTGCGGCCGTGGTCGGAGAGCCTCCGGACGCGCTCGGCGAGGGCCGGGTCGGAGGTGGTGACCGCGCCCGCGTCGCCGAACGCGCCGAGGTTCTTGCCGGGATAGAACGAGAAGCAGCCGATCCGGCCGTACGCCCCGGCCCGGACCACCGATCCGTCGTCCCGGACGTACTCGGCGCCGTGCGCCTGGGCGGCGTCCTCGATCAGCGGCACCCCGGCGGCCGAGGCGAGCGCGCCGATCGCGGTCAGGTCGACCGGCAGGCCGTAGAGGTGCACCGGGAGCACCGCCCGGACCCGGTCGACGACCGACTTCAGCGCGTCCGGGTCCATCCCGCCGGTCTCGGTGTCCACCTCGACGAAGCGCGGCCGGGCACCCAGCCAGCTCACCGGTTCGGCGGTGGCGACGAAGGTGTGCGCCGGCACCGCCACCTCGTCGCCGGGTCCGATGCCGAGCGCGGCCAGGCTCAGGTGGATCGCGGCGGTGCCGGAGGCGACCCCGACCGCATGCGTGGTGCCGCAGAAGGCGGCGAACTCCGACTCGAACTCGCCGACCTCCCGGCCGAGGATGAACCGGGTGTCCTCGACGACCGCGCGGATCGCCGCGTCGATCGCGTCCCGCTGCCGGTGGTAGGCGGCGGCGAGGTCGACCAGGGGAATTCGGGGCATCTCAGGCTCCTGTTGCTCGGTGAACCCCCTGCGGCCCGCCGTGGCCGCCGGTCGGGCCGGGGCGCTGGCGGCGCCGGGCGATTCAGGGTGCAGAGGTGGTCAGTGCGCGGCGGTGGTCAGGTCGGGATGCGGGCCGTCGGGGTGTGGACGCCGGCGGTACGTCCCGGCGGCGTCCATCGGGCCGGCGACGGGCGGCACCGGCACCGTCGCGCCGCCGGCCCGCAGCGAGGCGTCGGCGGCCTCCAGCACCGCCACCACCCGGGCGCCGTTCCAGCCGTCCGTCCGGGGGCGTGCCCCGGTGCGGACGCAGTCGAGGAAGTGCCGCAACTCCAGGCTGAGCGGTTCCGCCGGGGAGAGCACGGGTACGTGCACCGCGTCGTCGCGCAGCCGGTAGCGCCGCACGCCGTCCCCGTCCGGCTCCAGCCTGTCCGCCCCCTTGTCGTGCACGGTGAGCCGGGCGTCGGTGTTCAGGTCGTCGTAGACCAGCATCCGCCGGGTACCGACCACGGTGGTACGCCGGGTCTTCGCCGGGTCCAGCCAGCTCACGTGCATGTGCGCCACCACGTCTCCCGGATAGCCGACGGTGACGAAAGTGACGTCCTCGACGCCGTCGTGCAGGTAGCGACCGCCCTGGGCGGCGACCCAGCGCGGCTCGGCGTCGAGCAGGTAGTTGGCGATCGAGACGTCGTGCGGCCCGATCGACCAGAAGGTGTGCAGGTCGTTCTGGATCCGGCCCAGGTTGAGCCGCTGGGAGTGCAGGTAGAGGACGTCGCCGATCTCGCCGGACCGGATGTAGTCGCGCATCCGCTCGACCGCCGGGACGTACTCGAAGGTGTGCCCGACCATCAGCACCAGGCCGTACCGGTCGGCCGTCTCGGCCAGCGCGACCGCGTCGGCGACCGACATCGCCAGCGGCTTCTCGACGAAGACGTGCTTGCCGGCCGCCAGCGCCCGGCGGGCCAGCGGGGCGTGGCTCGGCGCGGGAGTGGCGATCAGGACCGCCCGGACCTCGTCGTCGCCGAGCACCGCGTCCAGGTCGCCGGTGGCCCGCACCTGCGGGTAGCGCTCGGTGGCCGCCTGCCGCCGTTCGGGGCTGGCGTCCACCAGGTAGCGCCACCGGTCTCCGGCCAGCTTGTCGAGGTTCCGGGCGAGATTGGTGCCCCAGTAGCCGAAGCCGATCAGGCCGAACTTCTCGGTCACGGTGGTGTCTCCAGGAGATCGGTGACTGTGGAAATCGTCGCCGAACATCGCGCGGACATTTCTGCGACGCGAATTCCGTTCGGCGACGATCACTCGCTGTCGGTGGTGTGGAAAAGTGTCGACAGGCGGGTGAAGGCGGCCGCCGGAAGCCCGGCGGCAATTCCCCGAAATCCTGCTACGGCCCGGCGGCGACCCGCCAGCGGCGTGTCCAATTCCCGACCGGTGTCACGTCGACCGGGACGAGGAGGGGCGAGCGTTTCGGGTATTCGGCACCAGCGCCAGGGGCGGGGTGGGCTGGTCCGGCTGGCCGCAGAGCCAGGCAAGGCGTTCGATCACCTTCTCCGGTTCGTCGAACGGGTCCAGCCCGGTCACCTCGGTCGGGTTCATCGGCGGAACCGACACGTGCGAGACCAGCGGGTGCAGCGGCCGTACGTCGAGTTCGCCGTCACCGAGCAGTTCCTCGTGCAGCTTCTCGCCGGGCCGCAGACCGGTGTAGACGATCCGCGGCGGGCCAGGTACCTGCGCGGCGAGTTGCCTGGCCAGGTCGTCGATGCGTACCGGGGCACCCATGTCGAGCACCAGCGCCTCGCCGTCCCGCCCGATCGCCGCCGCCTGCAGGACCAGTTGCACGGCCTCGTGCACGCTCATCAGGTAGCGGGTGACGTCGGGGTGCGTGACGGTGATCGGCAGTCCGGCGTCGATCTGTGCCCGGAACGCGGTCACCACGGATCCCCGGCTGCTCAACACATTGCCGAACCGTACGCTGAGGAATGTGCCCGGGCTGTTCGCGGCGGCGTACGCGGTCAGCCGTTCGGTGATCCGCTTGGAATAGCCGAGTACGCTGATCGGGTTCGCCGCCTTGTCGGTCGAAATGTTCACGAACCTGGCCACGTCCCGAGCGGCATTCAGGACCGACAGCGTACCCCAGATATTCGTCTTGATCGCCTCGCCGGGGTGCCGCTGCAACAGCGTGAGGTGTTTGAGCGCGGCGGCGTGGAAAATGATGTCCGGACGCCGCTCGCGAATAATCCGCGAGATTCCCTCGCTGTCCCGCAGATCGGCCAGGATCAGCTCCGGCCCGTCCAGCAGCGCCCGGCCGGTGACGGAGAGTTGCAGACTGTGCAGCGCCGACTCGTCCCGGTCGAGCATCATCAGCTCGGCCGGGTCGGCCCGGAGGATCTGCCGGCACAGTTCGGCACCGATCGAGCCGCCGGCGCCGGTGACCAGTACCCGTTGCCCGGTCAGTGCCGAGTCGGCGGTGACCAGGGCGGCGGCCACCTGCCGGCGCCCGAGCAGGTCGTCGATCTCCACGTCACGTACGTCGGCGACGCTGATCCGGTGGTCGACCAGTTCGGAGACCGGCGGCAGCACCTTGAAGTCGGCGCCGGCCTGTAGGGTCGCGGCGCGGACCTCGCGGATCAGCTCGGCGTCCGCGTTCGCCACCGAGAAGATCACCGTGGTGGCACCGGTCTGCGTGACCGCCTCCCGGATCTCCCGGCGGCCGCCCAGCATCCGGACGCCGTCGATCCGCAGGTTCCGCTTGTCGAGGTCGTCGTCGAGCAGTCCGACCGGCAGATATCTGCCCTGTGGGTCGGTGACCAGGGCGTGCAGCAGGCCCTGACCGGCCGAGCCGAGGCCGAACAGCAGCACCGGGGTCGCCGACCGGGTGTCCGGGCGCAGCCAGCGGTCCCGGCGGTGCCGGTACGCGGCCCGGGCGCAGACCATCAGCAGCAGGGCCACCGCCGAGCCGACCAGCGGGGTACTCGCCGGGACCGGCCGGTCCGGCTGCGCGATGTCGGCCAGGAACACCAGGATCGCGGTGCAGGCCACCGTGACCGAGAGGGCGCGCAGGTCCGGCAGGCTGCCCAGCGGATGCCGACCCAGATAGCGGCGGCCGACGGAAGCGATGGTGGCGTGCAACGCGGCGGCGAGCATGCCGACGGCGAGCGCCCGGACGAACTGACTCGTGGTCAGGGCGAACTCGTATCTGGTCCAGGCGCCCGAGCCGAAGCCGATCGTCCAAGCCGCGGTGTCGGTGACCAGGAGTGCGGCCCTGCCCAGAGCGGGCTGCCTGCGGCGGAGGGTCGGCGGGCTCTCGGTCGTGGCGGCGGCGCTGGGCGGCATGGAGTCTCCTGGTGTCCTGATGCGAGCGGTATTCGGGCAGCTCAGCGGGGGAATTCCCGGCGGGTAAACCACACTTAGCCCCTTGCTGGGGCCTTAGGGGCCACTTTCACGTTTTTCGTGCCTTCGACGGCTTCTGCCGTGCTGCCCCGGCCAGGTCGAGCGCCGAGCCCGCCGGCACCGAGTCCGCACCAGGGCGACGAGCCGGGTACCGCGGCGGAGACGTACTGGAGGCGCGAGCGCGCGTGACGGTTGTGCGACGGCCTCGTTGACCCTGGTGGCCACCGGGGCGTCGACCCCAGTGGCCATGCCGGGACCGGGAGGGGATCGATGGAGCTCGTCACCTCTCCGCGCAGGGGCGACCGGTACGCCCCGCTGGTCCGGCTGCTCCAGCGCTATCCGGTCAGCACGCTGCTGCTGGTGCCGTACCTGGTCCTGGTCCTGCCGATGGCCATCCTGCACCGCAACCCGGACCTCGGGTTCGTGCTCCGGCTGCTGGCCCTGGCCCTGGCCGCCTCGCTGCTGGTCGAGACGGTGCTGCTGCCGCTGGGCAGGCCGGGGCGAGGTCGGACCGCCGGCATCCCGGCCCGGCAGACCTTCGCCGAGGCCAACTCCGGATACCCGAATCTCTTCCTCGTCGCCCGCGCGGTGGCCGTGGTGAGCATCGCCGCGGAGCTCCTCGGCGGGTACGCCGGCCGGGGAAGCATCTTCACCCAGGTCGCCGGGGCCCAGGTGGCGTCGCCGCTGGTGAACGTGGTGGCCCTGGTCTCCGGCTGGAAGTACCTCGCCTTCGCGCTCCTGATCGCCAGCTTCCACGGTGGCCACGCGCGGCTGGGCAGCCTCTACCGGTGGACCGCCGGGCTGGTGGGCGTGCAGGTCGCGCTCGTGTTCCTGACCGCCATCGCCGCCTCGCTCGTCGGCTACCTCACCTTCGTAGCGGCGGCCGGCGCGATCTGCGGGGTGATCCGGGCCCGGTACGTGCTGGTGGTCGCCGTGCTGCTCTTCCTGGCCTGGCCGACGGTGTTCGCGCTACGCAACGCGATCCGGCAGGAGAACGGCGTCAAGGTCGCCAGCGACGTGAGCGCCGCGGACCGGCTCCGGTTCGACCAGCAGATCGGCCGGGCCAGCGGGTACGACGTACCGGTGGACGTCGGGCAACCCGGCCCTACCGCCTATCTCCGGTACGGCTTCGTGCCCCGGATCCTCGATCCGGGCCGGGCACCGCTGGCCACCGGGTCGGCGATCAACCGGTTCCTCGGCGGTAGCGACAAGTCCTCGTTCAACTTCCTCACCCTGGGGACCGTCTACTTCGTCGACGGCCGGGCCGGAGTGGTCGTCTTCTACGGCGGCTGGGCGCTGGTCGCCGGGTTGCTGCTCCGAGTGCGCGGGGCGCCCGGACCGCTGCGGTTGAGCCTGTTCTGTTTCGTGGTGGCCGGACCGCTGGTCTGGTTGAACGGCCACCCGGAGTCGACGATCGCGGCGACCCAGAACACCATGGCGGCCGCGCCGGTCTTGCTGGTGCTGCTGCTGACCCGGCGTAGCCCACCGGGCCGACTGGTGCCGTCAGGTCCGGCCGGCCGGCTGCCGGTGCCCCGGGCCGGTCGAGCGCACAGGTGAGCGTCCGACCCGGCTGGCGGGCGACGCTGCGGGTGTCGGGCCGCCGGATCCTCTCCGGTCGGCGTGCCCCGACCGCCGTGGTCGTCACCGCCACGTCCAGCTTCGGCAACCTGCTGCTCTCCGTAACCGTGGCCCGGGGCGGATCCCTCAGCGAACTGGGTCGGTACTCGTTGGCGTTCTCGCTGTACGTCCTGGTCTCCGGCCTGGCCCGGGCGATGGTCACCGAGTCGGTGCTGGCCGAGCCGGACCGGCGCGACCCGGAGCCGTTCCGCCGGTCCACCCGGCGGATCTGCCTGCTCGGCGGCGCGGCCGGGGTGCTGGCCGGCACAGCCGGAGCACTGGCCGGGAACCGCTACCTGGTCGTCGTCGGCCTGGCGCTGCCCGGCCTGGTGCTCTACGACTACGTCAAGGCGTACGGCCTCGGCGTGGCCGACCCCCGCCGGATCCTCCGCTACGAACTGCTCTGGACGTTGGCCAGCGGGGCCGGCGCCGGGCTGGCCCTGACCGGCCGGATCAGCGCCTCGACCGCCTTCGTGGTGTGGGCCGGCTCGGGGGCGTCGGTCGGCTACCTCGGAGCGGTCCGGCGGCGCTGCGCGCTGCTGCCCGGCTGGCCGGTCGGGCGTGCCGAGACCCGGAACGCGTTCGCGTTCGGCCTGCACTTCCTGGTCGGCTCGGGGACCGCGCAACTCGCCACCGCCACCCTGGCCGCGGTGGCCGGAACGGCCGTGGTCGGCGCGATCGGCGGGGCGAAGACCGCGCTCGGCCCGGTCACCCTGCTGATCGGCGCCAGCTCCGCGCTGCTGATTCCGTACCTCGCCCGGACCAGGGAGGCCGGGCCACGCATCCGGCTCCGCTCGGCGGCCCGGGTCACCGCCGGCATCGTCGTGCTGGTCGGGCCGCTCACGCTGGCCCTACCCGCCCTACCTGATCTCGTCGGCCGGGCGCTGCTCGGTGCGAACTGGGAGTTCGCCCGTCCGTTGCTGCCCGCGCTCGCCGTCGAGAGCGTCTTCATGGTGGCCGCCATGGTCGCCTCCGCCGGACACCGGATCGAGCGGGCCGGCGGCCGGACCCTGGTCCTCGGGGCGGCCCTCGCCCCGATCCGGGTCGGCGCGATCGTCGGGGCCGGGCACCTGTTCGGCGCGGCCGGCGCGGCCTGGGCGATGGCCGGGATGGCCTGTTGCGCCGCCGTCGGCTGGTGGTGGAGCTACCGGTCGTTGCTGCGGGTCCGGCACCGGGCGGAACCCGTACTGGAACCGGTCTGATCCGCGACCGGCGGTGGTCAGGCCGGTCCGGCGGTCGACAGCCGGGCCAGCGCGGTACGCACCCGGTCGGCGATGTCCAGCACCTCCGGGTCGGTGAGGTCGGCATAGGTCGGCAGGTTGATGCCCCGCCGGCTCAGGTCGGCGGTGACCGGGAAACCGCCGTCCCGGTCCGACCGGTACGGCGGCAGGTCCGGGATCGGCACGAAGAACGGTCGGGTCTCGACACCGAGCCGGTCCAGTTCCGCCGCCAGCCGGTCCCGGAGTTGACCGTCGCCGGCCGGGCCGACCAGGAAGGACGCCATCCACGGGGCACGCTCGACACCGACCGCCACCGGCTGCGGCGTCAGCGCGTCGAGATCCGCGAACGCCTTCTCGTACGTCGCCACGATCTGCTGCCGGCGCTGCACCATCGCCGTACCGCGCTCCAGTTGGGCACAGAGCAGGGCGGCGGCCAGGTTGGTGAGCCGGTAGTTGAAGCCGACCATCGGGAAGTAGTAGCGCCGTTGCGGGTCCATCCCCTGGTTGCGCAGCAGTCGCATCCGCTCGGCCAGTGCCGGGTCGAAGGTGGTGACGCAGCCGCCCTCGCCACTGGTGAGGATCTTGTTGCCGAAGAACGAGAAGGTGGTGACGTCGGCCAGCGCACCGGCGCCGGTACCGCTGAGCCGGGCGCCGAAGGACTCGGCGGCGTCGCCGACCAGCAGGATGCCGTGCGCGGCGCAGACCTCCCGGAGCCGGGGGTAGTCGGCCGGATGCCCGTACAGGTCGACCGCGAGCACCGCCTTGGTCCGTGCGGTGATCGCGGCGTCGACCCGGTCGACGTCGAGGCACCAGGTCGCCGGGTCGACGTCCACGAAGACCGGCCGGGCGCCGCAGTAGGTGACCGCGTTGGCGGTGGCCACGTAGGTCAGGGCCGGAACGATCACCTCGTCGCCCGGGCCGATCCCGGCGGCGGCGAGCACCAGGTGCAGGGCGACCGTGCCGTTGCCGGTCGCCACCGCCGTCGGGGTGCCGCAGCGGGCCGCGAACTCCGCCTCGAAGCGGCGCAGGTACGGCCCCTGCGAGGAGACCCAACCGCTGCGCAGCGCGTCCAGCACGTACGCCTCCTCCAGTTCGGTCAGGGACGGCCGGGCGACCGGATAGCGCAGTGCGGGGTTCATGACGGGCTGCCTCCAACGGCGTCTGGGTTCAGGAACGACGACTGGGGGACCGGACCGGAGCGGCCGCCGGCCACCCAGTCGAGTACCGCGGCGTAGTCCCGGGCGGTCTCGGTCCAGGTACGCGTCGCCAGCCGGTCGGCCGCGCGCCGCGAGGCCGCCGCGTACCGGGCGCGGTCGGCGAGCAGCCGGCGGACGGCCGCGGCGATGGAGTCCGGGTCGTGCGGATCGAAGTAGCACACCTCGGCACCGGCGAACTCGACCTGGGCGCGCAGCGGCTCCACGTCGGCACAGGCCACCGGCAGGCCCCAGCTGAACGCCTCGAAGATGGCGCCGCTGGCCGCCTCCCACAGCGACGGTACGACCACGGCGGTGGCCCGGGCGTAGAGCTGCTCCAGCGCCGGCACCGGCACGAAGCCGGGGAAGACGACCCGGGTACGCAACTCGGCCGCCGACGCGCGGGCGGTGAGCTGCCCGGCCTGCGGCTCCACCAGCGGCCCGGGGCAGACGAGCCGGAGTTCCGGCAGCCGGGTGAGCGCCTCCAGCAGGTTGAGGTGGTTCTTGTGCGGCGCGGTCGAGGAGGGATAGAGCAGCAGACCGGGATCGGGTTCCGAGGCCGCCCCGGCCGGGCGGGCGTGGAAGACAGGCAGCGGGATCAGCGCCGTCTTCGCCGCGACCTCCGGAAAGGTGCGCAGGAGCTGCTGGTACGGGTGTGGCCAGGAGGCGACCAGGGCGTCCGCCTCGGCGATGTTCCGGGCGAAGATGTCGGTGATCGGCGCGGAGTCGTAGCGCAGGTGGAACCGGCGCATGTCGTGCACCACCACCACCGAGCGGCGGGCCCGGGCCGGCACGCCACCGAACGGATAGAGGGTGACCCGGTCGTCGTCGGCGGCCACCGGGTTGGCCCGGTTACGCAGCCGGGTGACCATCCGGTGCGCCAGCGGTGCGGACCGGAGTTGCCGGGGCAGCATCCGGCGCAGCCCGCCGCCGAGCGGGGCGTCGGGCCGGAGCGGCTGCCGGACCTCGGTCCAGCGCACCCGCGCGTCGTCGGGCACCTCGCGTCGCCAGCTCTGCCGGGTACCCCGGACGATGGTCACCTCGATCCGGTGCGCCTCGTCGGCGGCGAGTCCACGGAGCAGGCCGTAGGTGAAGGCCTCCACTCCGGCCGAGTGTCCGGGCAGGATCGCACTGCCGTCGATCTTGATGTCCACCTGGTCGTCCCTTCCGGCAGGCCCGGTTACCGGTCCACTCGGACCAGCCGGCCCGTGCGCTCGTCCTCCAGCAGTTGCCGGTCGGCGTCGACCATGATCCGGACCAGGTCGGCGAAGAGTGTCTTCGGCGCCCAGCCGAGCTTCCGGCGGGCCTTCGTGGCATCACCGATCAGCGCGTCCACCTCGGACGGCCGGTAGTACGCCGGGTCGATCGCCACGTACTTCTCCCAGTCGAGGCCGGCGTAGCAGAAGGCGGTGGTGAGGAACTCCCGTACGGTGTGTCCGGTGCCGGTGGCCACCACGTAGTCGTCGGGTTGGTCCTGCTGGAGCGCGAGCCACATCGCCTCGACGTACTCGGGGGCGTAGCCCCAGTCCCGTACCGCGTCGAGGTTGCCGAGGTAGAGCTTGTCCTGCATGCCCGCCTCGATCCGGGCGATCGCCCGAGTGATCTTGCGGGTCACGAAGTTCTCGCCGCGCCGGGGACTCTCGTGGTTGAACAGGATGCCGTTGGCGGCGTACATGCCCCAGGCCTCCCGGTAGTTCACCGCCGCCCAGTAGCCGAAGACCTTGGCGCAGGCGTACGGGCTGCGCGGGTGGAACGGGGTGGTCTCCCGCTGCGGCGGCGGGGTGGCACCGAACATCTCCGACGAGGACGCCTGGTAGTACCGGCAGTCCAGCTTGGCGGTCCGGATCGCGTCCAGCATCCGGATCGCGCCCAGCCCGGTGATGTCGGCGGTGTAGTTGGGGATCTCGAAGGAGACCCGGACGTGGCTCTGCGCACCGAGGTTGTAGACCTCGTCCGGCCGGATGTCCCGAAGCAGCCCGGTCAGCGCCGCCGCGTCGGAGAGGTCGCCGTAGTGCAGGAACAGGTGCGCGTCCGGATCCCGGGGGTGCAGGTCGATCCGTTCGATCCGCTCGGTGTTGAAGCTCGACGACCGGCGTTTCAGCCCGTGTACGACATAGCCCTTGCCGAGCAGGAGTTCGGCGAGATAGCTCCCGTCCTGCCCGGTGATCCCGGTGATCAGCGCGACCTTCGGCATCGTCTGCCCTCTCGGAGTTGCGGTCCGCGACGGGCCGGGGCGCGACCGGCCTGCGGTTCCTCGGTGATCTGTCGGAAACTCAGTGGTCTCGCCGCTCGATCGGCCGGGCCGGCACCCCGACCACCACGGCGCCGACCGGCACGTCCCGGACCACCGCCGCACCGGCGCCGACCATCGCCCCGGCGCCCACCGAGATCCCGTCGATCACCGTCGCGCCGGCGCCGACCGTCGCGCCCGGCCCGATCCGGGTGGAGCCGGCGACGGTGCAGCCGGGCAGCAGCGTGGCGAAGTCGTCGAGGACGGCGTCGTGCCCGACGCTGACGTTCGTGCCCACGTGCACGTGCCGGCCGGTCACGACGTCGGCGGTGAGCACGGCCCCGGGCCAGAGCACGGTGCCCGGGCCGAGTCCCACGGCCGGGCCGACCACCGCCGCCGGGTGCACCAGCCGGGCCGGGGTCGGCCGGTACGGGCCGAGTTGCCCGTCGAGCCGGGTCCGCACGGCGCCCGAGCCGACGCCGAGCACGTACCGGACGGTGTCGTCGGCGTCCCGCAGCCAGTCGTCCGGGCCGAGCCAGTCGACCGGCAGCCGGGCCAGCTCCGCCGCGCGGCGCGGACCGAGACAGCCCAGCAGCTCGTAGCCGCCGGCCGCCTCGGCGATGGCGAGTATCTCGCGGGCATGTCCGGAGGTGCCCAGCACGACCAGCGCACCCTTGCCGACCTCCCTTCGCGGTCCGTCGTGGCCGCGGGCGGAAGCCGGGGTGGACGCGCGGCGCTGTCCGGGGTGCGAGAGGTCCAGTCCGGCGCCGTCCCTCATCGGCCGCTCCCGGCGCAGACGTCGGAACCGAGCAGCCAGCCGAAGTAGTCGGCCCGGTCGAACGGAGCGGGGTCGGCGGACACCGGCTCCCGGATCCGGCTCAGCGCCGCCGCCAAGCTCTCCGGATCGTCCGGCTGGTACGGCAGCAGTGCCCGGCCGGCGACCTCCCGGGCCTGCGCGGTGTCCGGCGCGATGATCGGGATTCCGCTGGCCCGGGCCTCGGCCAGGGGATAGCCGAACGACTCCAGCGAGGACGGATAGAAGATGGCGGTGGCCCGACGCCAGTACCCGAGGAGCCGGTCGTGCGGGACCACGCCGATCGCCCGGAGCGTCGGATGGGCCGTCACGTCCGGCGGCAGGTCACCGGGGCGGGCGGTGACCAGGACCTCGATGCCGCCGGCCTCCGGACCGCCGCCCCGCCCGGCCGGGCCGAGCCCGTCGCGACCCAACGCGTCGAGCAGCATCCGCAGTTGCGGGACCAGGTTCTTGTAGCCGGCGGCGACCACCGGGACGAGCAGGAAGGTCCGGTGGTCCGGGGCCCACCCCTCGACCGGGGTCACCGGATGCGGTCGCACCACGATCCGGTCGCGTACTGCCCGGACGTGCCGGACGACCCGCTCGGCCATCGCGCCGCACGGTACGACGACGAGGTCGGCCCGGTGCAGCAGGAGGCGGATGACCGGGATCTGGGCCCGGAAGGAGCGGGGCAGCCGGCCGAGTAGGTGCTCCTCGTCGGGGTAGAGGAAGTGCAGGGCGTTGCGCAGCAGCACCCGGCGCTCGTCGCCGGCGTAGCCGAACGAGACGTTGTTCGGCGCGACCACCAGCCGGGCGCGGCGGACCAGCCGCTCCCGGCTCAGCAGCCAGCCGGGGCTGAGCTGCTGCCCCCGGCCGATCACCCGGGGCCGCCCCGGCACCCCGGACAGGTACGCGTCCAGCTCGCCCCGCCACCGGGCGGCGCCGCCCCGGTCCCCGCCGGCCGCGTCCAGCACGACGTCGCCGGGGTCGACCGGTGGAACCGGGCCGTCGGCACTGACCCGCGGGCTCGGGATACCGCTGCCCTTCGTCGCGGTCACCGCGCCGGCACCCCCTTGACCACCGTGCCGGCCGGCACGTCCCGGACCACGCAGGCGCCCGCGCCCACGGTGGCGTCCCGGCCCACCCGCAACCCCTGGAGTACGGCCGCGGTCGTCCCGACCAGCACCCCGGCCTCGAGTACGCAGTTGCCGGAGATCGCGGCCAGCGGGTTCACCGACACGTGGTCGGCCAGCACGGTGTCGTGGCCGACGGTGCAGTTCTGGTTGAGGTGCACGTGCCGGCCCAGCCGTACGTTGGTGGTGACCCGGGCTCCGGCGAAGACCACCAGCCCGTCCCCGGCCACGGTGTCCGGGCCGACGGTCGCGTCCGGGTGCACCAGTGCGGGGGCCGGCAGGCCGTACCCGTCGATCCGGTCCGCGACGGTGCGCCGGATCCGGGGATCGCCGATGCCGAGCACCACGGCGGTGCCCGGTGACGCCTGCCGCAGCTCCTCGACCGGGCCGAGGTACGGCACGTCGAGCCGGTGGACCAGCTTGAGGCTCGGCTCGGCGGGGTGGTCGTCCACGAAGCCGATCACCCGCCAACCGGGGGCCCGGCCGGTGGCGATGATCGCCCGGACGATGCCGAGCACCTCCCGGCCGTGCCCGCCGAGGCCGACGACTACCAGATCGGTGGTCACGAGTCCGCGCCCCGGCCCGGCCCCGGCTCGGCACCGACGGGTCGGCTGCCGGTGAACTCCGGCATGGTCGCGCTGCCCGGTGCGCTGATCCCCTGCCGGCGCAGCACCTGGAGCACGGTCTCCAGCAGGATCCGCAGGTCGAGCGCGAGGCACCGGCCGTCGACGTACTCGACGTCGTAGCGGAACTTCTCCTCCCAGCTCAGCGCGTTGCGGCCGCGTACCTGGGCCAGGCCGGTGATGCCGGGCCGCACCTCGTGCCGGCGGGCCTGTTCCGGGGTGTACAGGTCGAGGTAGCCCACCAGCAGCGGGCGCGGCCCGACCAGGCTCATGTCGCCGCGCAGCACGTTCCACAGCGTCGGCAGCTCGTCCAGGCTGGTCGCCCGCAGCCAGCGGCCGAGCCGGGTCAGCCGGTCCGCGTCGCTGGTCCGGCCGGGGGAGACCGGTCGCATGGTGCGGAACTTGCGCAGCTCGAAGAGCCGGCCGTCCCGGCCGGGCCGGTTCTGCCGGAACAGCACCGGGCGGCCCAGTGCCAGCGCCACCGCGGCGGCGCAGCCGAGCAGGACGGGGGAGAGCAACACGAGCAGCACGGCCGCGACCAGCATGTCGAGGACGCGCTTGCGTCGGTCGTACCGCCGGTGGCGGGTAGTCACGCTCGGGCCTCCAGGAAGCTCGCGATGGCGTCCAGCACCCGGTTGACCTGCGCTTCGGTCAGGCCGGAGCCGCTGGGCAGGGTCAGGCCGTCGGTGAAGAGCCGCTCCGCGGCGCCGGTGATCGCCCCCGCCGTCCCGGCGAACGCCGGTTGCAGGTGCATCGGCTTCCACACCGGACGGGTCTCGATCCGCGCCGCGTGCAGGTGTGCGGCCAGTTCGCCGGCCCGCCAGCCGGCCGTGACCGGGTCGACGACGACGATGGTCAGCCAGCAGTTGGCGCCGGTGTCGCCCTCGGCGAGCAGCCGTACCCCGGGCGCGGTCGCGAAGAGTTTGGCGTAGCGTTCCCGCAGCTCGCGGCGGCGAGCCAGCATCCGGTCCAGCCTGCGTAGCTGGGCCCGGCCGACGGCGGCCAGCAGGTTGCTGAGCCGGTAGTTGTAGCCGATCTCGGTGTGCTCGTAGTGCGGCACCGGTTGCCGGGCCTGGGTGGCCAGGTAGCGGCACCGGTCGGCGAGGGCGCCGTCGTCGGTGACCAGCATGCCGCCGCCGGAGGTGGTAATGATCTTGTTGCCGTTGAACGAGAAGACGCCGGCCCGGCCGAAGGCACCGGCCGGCCGTCCGGCGTGGCTGGCGCCGAGCGCCTCGGCCGCGTCCTCCAGCACCGGCACCCCGGCGGCCGCGCAGACCGGGGTCAGCCGGGTGTAGTCGACGCAGGCGCCGAACATGTCGACCGGGATCACCGCCGCGACGTCGCGCCCGGCGGCGCGCAGCTCGTCGAGGAGCGCTGCCAGCAGCGGCACGTCGACGTTCCCGGTCGCCGGGTCGCAGTCGACGAAGACCGGCTCCGCGCCGGTGTAGACGACCGCGTTCGTCGTGGCCACGAAGGTCAGGGTGGGCACCACCACCGTCCGGCCGGGTCCGGCACCCAGGCCGAGCAGGCCGAGGTGCAGTGCGGCCGTACCCGAACTCAACGCCACCGCGTGCGCGGTGCCGGACCGGTCGGCGACCTCGCGCTCGAAGGCGTCGACCTCGGGCCCGAGCGGCGCGACCCAGCCGGACCGGAGCGCCCGGATCAGGTACGACTCCTCCAGTGGCCCGACGTCCGGCGGGGAGAGCAGCACGGGGTCGGGTGAGCGGGACGTGTCCGGCGGGCTGCCCGGCTCCGGCGACGGCGGGCGTTCAGAAAGATCCACAGGTGGGGGCCTCCAGAGCCGGAACAGCAAGCTGACCGCAAGTGTTCTATCAGACTGAAAGGACAGAAGTAAGTATCAAGCCATATATGAATAAAAATTCAATAATAACTGCACCAGATAACTATTGTCCGGTACGCGTGACTTGTCGCCACTCCCGTCGTTGACGGAGGTGGCACACCAGACACCAACGGTCCGGACCGGGGGAAGGGCACGGTCGAGCCGCAGACCTCGACGAGGTGCCGGACCGGCCGACCCGCATGCGCGAACGGAGCACCAGTGACATCTCTGCCTGCTGGCCGCCGGGTCCTGATCACCGGCGGCACCGGTTCCTTCGGCCAGACGATGGTGCGCCGGCTGCTCGACCAGGACGTCGGTGAGGTACGGGTACTCAGCCGGGACGAGGCCAAACAGGATCTGATGCGGCACCGGCTCGGCGACGACCGGGTCCGCTACCACGTCGGGGACGTCCGGGACTACGACAGCATGCTGCGGGCGAGCCGGGGCGTCGACTTCGTCTTCCACGCCGCCGCCCTCAAACAGGTGCCGTCCTGCGAGTTCTTCCCACTGGAGGCGGTCCGCACCAACGTGCTGGGCAGCGCCAACGTCGTCGAGGCGGCCGAGCGTAACGGCGTGTCCTCGGTGGTGGTGCTCAGCACCGACAAGGCGGTCTATCCGGTCAACGCGATGGGGATGAGCAAGGCCCTGATGGAGAAGGTCGTCCAGTCGCACGCCCGGCACCACCCGGGCAGCCGGACCACGGTCTCCTGCGTGCGCTACGGCAACGTGATGTACTCCCGCGGCTCGGTCATCCCGCTCTTCGTCGAGCAGATCAAGGCCGGCCGGGCGCCGACGGTGACCAACCCGGCGATGACCCGGTTCCTGATGTCGCTGGCCGAGTCGGTGCAGCTCGTCGAGCACGCCTTCATGCACGCCCGGACCGGGGACATCTTCGTCCGCAGGGCCAGTGCCTGCACCATCGGCGACCTGGCCACCGCGCTCTGCCAGCTCTTCGACGTACCGGCCAAACTCGACCTGATCGGGGTCCGGCACGGCGAGAAGCTGCACGAGACGCTGGCCAGCGGGGAGGAGATCGCCCAGGCCGAGGACTTCGGCGAGTTCTTCCGGGTACCACTCGACGCCCGCGACCTCAACTACGCGCTCTACGTCTCCGAGGGCGACCCGACCTGCCCCGGCGGCGAGGACTTCAACTCGGCCAACGCGCCCCGGCTCGGCGTACCCGAGATCGTGGAACTGCTGCGGAGCCTGCCGGAGATCCGGGCCGAGCTGGCCGCCCGAGACCTGGCGATGGCGCCGTGAGGCTGGTACTGACCGGTGCCGGCGGATTCCTCGGCTGGCACGTACGGGTGCTGGTCCGCGCCCTCGGCTGGCCCGACCCGGTCGTGCTGACCCGGGTCGACCTGGCCGATCCGGTCAGCGTCGCGGCCGCGGTCGGCGGGGCCGACCGGGTGCTGCACCTGGCCGGCGTCAACCGCGGTGACCCGGCCGACGTGGCGGCCGGCAATGTCGAACTCGCCGCCGCGCTGGCCCGGGGACTCCGGCAGTGCCCGATCCCGCCGGAGACGGTGGTCTTCGCCAACTCCGTGCAGGCCGGCAACGGCACCCCGTACGGTGACTCCAAGCGGGCCGCCGCCGCCACCCTGGCCGGCGCGGTGCACGGCCGGTGTGCCTTCGACGACGTCCCGCTGCCGAACCTGTACGGCGAACACGGCCGTCCGCACTACAACTCGGTGGTCGCCACCTTCTGCCGCCAGTTGGCCGACGGCGACCCGCCCCAGGTGCGCGACGACCGCGAACTGACCCTGGTGCACGCGCTGGACGCCGCCGCCCGGTTGCTCGGCCTGCCGCCCACCGACCCCGCCGCGCAGCCGGCCGGGACCGCCGCCCCGACCGTGCCCTGGGACGCGGGCATGCCGGCGTTGCGGATCGGGGTGCGTGCCCTGGCCGACCGGCTGGCCGGGCTCGCCCGGACCTACCGCACCGGGGAGATACCGCCACTGGCCGACCGCCACGACATACGCCTGTTCAACACCTACCGGTCGCACCGCTTCCCGGCCGACCATCCCCGGCCGCTGGTCCGGCACGCCGACCGGCGCGGCGCGCTGGTCGAGGTGGTCAAGGCGCACGGCGGGGCCGGGCAGACGTTCGCCTCGACCAGCGGGCCGGGGGTCACCCGGGGCGAACACTTCCACCTGGCCAAGGTGGAGCGGTTCGCGGTGCTGCGCGGCACCGCCGAGATCGCGCTGCGCCGGGTCGGGTACCGCGAGGTGCTGCGGTTCCGGGTCGGCGGTGACGAGCCGGTGGTGGTCGACATGCCGACGATGTGGGCGCACAACATCACCAACACCGGCGACGGCGAGCTGCTCACCCTCTTCTGGGCGAACGAACTCTTCGACCCCGCGCGGCCCGACACCTATCCGGAGCCGGTGGCGGAACCTGCCGTGACGGCGCCGGTGGTGGTCGGGTGAGGATCGGCTTCGTCACCCAGTGGTATCCGCCCGAGCCGGTCTTCGTCCCCGGCGAACTCGCCCGGGAACTCGGCGCCCGTGGGCACCGGGTGCGGGTGCTCACCGGCTATCCGAACTATCCGGAGGGGCGGATCTATCCCGGCTACCGGCAGCGGTGGCCCGGGCCGGGCGGCGGCACCGACGAAGGCAGCGACGCCGTCACCGTACGCCGGGTGCCGGTCTATCCGAGCCATGACTCGTCCACGCTCGGCCGGACCGCCAACTTCGTCAGCTTCGCCACGACCAGCGCGCTGGCCGCCCCGGGCTATCTGACCGGCGCCGACGCGCTGTACGTCTACCATCCGCCCGCGACCGCGTTCACCGCGGCGGCGCTGGTCCGGCTGGTCCGGCGGATCCCGATCGTGCTGCACGTCCAGGACATGTGGCCGGAGTCGGTCACCGCGTCCGCGATGGGTCCCGGTGGCGGCGCCGGCCGGATGATCGAGGGCCTCCTGTCGGCGACGATGCGCCGGCTCTACCGGTCCGCCACCGCGATCGCGGTCATCTCGCCGTCCATGGCCGAGCTGGTGGTGGCGCGGGGCGCCGACCCGGGCAAGGTCCGGGTGGTGCTGAACTGGACCGACGAGCGGCTGTTCCGCCCGGCGCCGGCGACCGCGTCGGCGCGGGCCGCGCTCGGCCACCGGGGCCGCTGCACCGTCATGTTCGCCGGCAACATGGGGCCGTTCCAGCGGGTCGAGACCGCGATCCGGGCGGCGTACGCGGCCCGGGACCGGGTCGACCTGGTCCTGGTCGGCTCGGGTACCGAGGAGGAGCGCGCCCGCCGGCTCGCCACCGAGCTGGGCGCCGACAACGTACGCTTCCTCGGCCGGCGCCGGCCGGCGGAGATGGCCGACCTCTACGCGGCGGCCGACTACCAGCTCGTCTGCCTGCGGGACCTGCCCGGGCTGCGCGGCACCGTGCCCTCCAAACTCCAGGCGGCACTCGCCTGCGGCGCCCCGGTGGTCGTCTCGGCGGCCGGTGACGCGGCCCGGCTGGTGGAGTCGACCGGGGTGGGCCTGGTCTGCCGGCCCGAGGACCCGACCGCGCTGGCCGTCCGGTTCGCCGAGGCGGCGGCACTGCCGGCGGCGACCCGGACCGCGCTCGGCCGGCGGGCCCGCGAGGTCTACCGGGAGCGGATGTCGTTGCGGGTCGGCGCCGACCAGGTGGAGGACCTGCTGACCAAGAGCGTCGTACCGCCGGCGGGCGGCCTCGGGCGGGCGACCGCCCGCCGGTTCCTCCGGCGGTGGCGGCCCGATCGAGAGACAGGGGTGACGCCGCGATGACCCGGGTGATGACGGTGGTGGGGACCCGACCGGAGATCATCCGGCTCTCCCGGGTGCTGGACCGGCTGGACCGTACGGTCGAGCACCTGCTGGTGCACACCGGGCAGAACTGGGACCGGAACCTCTCCGAGGTCTTCTTCACCGAGCTGCGGCTGCGCGAGCCGGACCGGTTCCTCCGGGTCGACACCACCTCGCTTGGCCGGGTACTCGGCGGGGTGCTGACCGGCATCGAGCAGGCCATCACCGAGCTGCGCCCGGACGCGCTGCTGGTGCTCGGCGACACCAACAGCTGCATCGCCGCGCTGATGGCCCGGCGGATGCGGGTGCCGGTCTACCACATGGAGGCCGGCAACCGGTGCTTCGACCTGAACGTGCCGGAGGAGACCAACCGGCGGCTGGTCGACCACGTCGCCGACTTCAACCTGGTCTACACCGAACACGCCCGGCGCAACCTGCTGGCCGAGGGGCTGCACCCGCGCCGCATCCTGCACACCGGCTCGCCGATGCGCGAGGTGCTGGACCACTACCGGCCGGACGTGGCCGCCTCGACGATCCTGCGCCAGCTCGAACTGGAACCGCGCGGCTATTTCGTGGTCAGCGCGCACCGCGAGGAGAACGTCGACGACCCGGCGCGGCTGGGTCGGCTGCTCGACTGCCTGCGGGCCGTCCGGGACACCTGGCGGCTGCCGGTGCTGGTCTCCACGCACCCGCGTACCCGCAAACGGCTGGAGGCGCTGGCCGCCGACGCGTCCACACTGGACGGTATCGCGTTCCACGAGCCGTTCGGGCTCTTCGACTACGTACGCCTCCAGTCGCAGGCCCGCTGCACGCTGTCGGACAGCGGGACGATCAGCGAGGAGGCGGCGATCCTCGGCTTCCCGGCGGTGACCCTGCGGGAGTCGATCGAACGGCCGGAGGCGCTGGACGCGGGCGGCATCGTGATGACCGGTCTGGACCCGGCCGGCGTGCTGGAGGCGGTCGAGGTCACCGTCGACCAGGTCGCGGCGGCCGGGGTGCCCTGCCCGGCGGACTACCAGGTCACCGACACCTCGCGCCGGGTCGTCGACTTCATCCTCTCCACCGTCCGCCGGCACCACGACTGGGCCGGCATCCGCCGGTAGCGGCGGCTGCCCGTCGCCCGGGCCGGGAGGTGCGCCGTCAGGCCGGCCGGACCGGCAGGGTGATGGTGAACGTGGTGCCGACCTGCGGTTGGCTGGCGACCCGGATGACGCCGCCGTGGTCGGTGACGATCTGCCGGACGATGGAGAGGCCCAGCCCGCTGCCCCCGGTCTGCCGGCCGCGCGCCGAGTCGGCCCGCCAGAACCGGTCGAAGACGTACGGCAGCGCGTCCGGGGCGATCCCCGAACCGGTGTCGGCGACCTGGACCACCGCGGAGTCGCCCTCCCGGCGGAGCGTGAGCGTCACCCGACCGCCCTGGGCGGTGGCCCGCAGCGCGTTGGTGATCAGGTTGCCGACCACCTGGCGCAGCCGGTCCGGGTCGGCGTGCACGGTGACCGGCTCGGCGCCGACCTCCAGGGTCACCCCGGCCGCGTCGGCACCGGCCCGGTGGGCGGTACGACACGTCTCCAGCAGCTCGGCCAGGTCGACCGTTGTCCGGTGGTACGCCAGGCTGCCCGCCTCGGCCAGGGCGAGATCCTGGAGGTCGTCGACGATCCGCTGCTGTAGCACCGCCTCCTCGTGCAGCGAGGCGAACAACTCCGGATCGGGGTCGATCACCCCGTCGGAGAGCGCCTCCAGATAGCCGCGCAGGTTGGCCAGCGGGGTACGCAACTCGTGCGCCACGTCGGCCACCAGCCGGCGCTGGCGTTCCTCGCCGCGTTGCAACGAGTCCGCCATCCGGTTGAACGACCGGGCCAGTACGGCGATCTCGTCATTCCCCTGCACCGGCACCCGGCTGGTCAGGTCGCCCCGGCCGAGTCGCTGGGAGGCCGCGGTCAGGATCCCGATCGGGCGCAGCACCCGGTGGCTGAGCAGGGCGGTCGCGACGATCGCCACCGCCGCCACCCCGGCCGCGGCGGCGAGCAGCGGGCCGACCACCAGGGCGCGATCGCCCTCGTCGCCGACACCGAGGATGACCCGGGCCGGCTCGGGCGCCACCTCCGCGATCCGGGCGTTGAACGCCTCGGCCAGGCAGTAGTCCGTCGGCTCGCTCGGGTCGTCGACGGCGCACGCGGCCGACAGGTCCCCCAGGACGGCCGTGCTTGCCTGCTCGGACTGGGTCGCCTGGTCCCGGCAGCTCCGATTCAGCCTCGGGTTGGTCGAGGCGGCCGAGGCCAGGTCGTATTCGGGCACCCCGAACCGGCCCGGCGTCTGGATCGGTTCGACGCCGTTGCGGGTCAGGCAGGCGGCGAACCGGACACCGGTGCGGTACCGGTACAGCTCCTTGGCGGCGATCGCCGCTGGGTCGGCGACCGCGCCGGAGAGGTTGAGCGTGGGGCGGGGGTTGACGTATCCGACCACGGTGCCGAGTGGGCGTACCCGCCGGTCCGGATCGTTCTCGCGGTCGGTGTCCACGAGTACCCAGCCGGACTCGGCGACCAGGTGGATGCGCTGCCCGGTCTGCACGCCAAGGCGTACGACCAGATCCCGGACGCCCTCCCAGGTGCCGTGCCGGCGGCCGTAGTCGGTGAGCGCGGTGGTGACCTGGTCCACCGAGGCGGCGGCGGCGCCGGACTCGTCGATCTGCCGGGACGCCTGCCGGAGTACCAGCCAGAGGGTCGCGGCGGTCGCGCTGACCGCGACGAGCATCACCAGACCGAGTACCCGCAATCGGAAGCTCACGCCGACGGGTCCACCCCGGCGGCGGCGTCCTCCGGGCTCCGCTCCCCGCCGGGCTGCTCCGCCAGCCGGTAGCCCCGGCCGAAGACGGTCTGCACGTAGCGCGGCTCGGCCGGGTCGACCTCGATCTTGCGGCGCAGGTTCATCACGTGCGCGTCGACGGTCCGTTCCAGCACGTAGTGGTCGAACCCGAAGGCCCGGTCGATGATCTGAGCCCGGGTGAACGCCCGGCCCGGCTCGCCGGCCAGCACCTCGAGGATGCCGAACTCCTTGGCGGTGAGCGTGACCAGCCGCCCGCCGATCCGCACCTCGAACCGGCCGGGGTCGACCTCCAGGTCACCGACCCGGAGCACCGCCTGGTTGCCCGCGCTGAGCACCCCGGAGCGGCGGAGCAGGGCGCGGACCCGGGCGGCCAGCTCCCGTGGGCTGTACGGCTTGGTCAGGTAGTCGTCGGCACCGATGTCCAGCCCGAGCAGTACGTCGTCCTCGGTGGTCCGGGCGGTCAGCAGCAGGATCGGCAGGTTGGACTCGGCCCGCAGGATCCGGCACACGTCGAGCCCGTCCACCACCGGCATCATCACGTCCAGCACCACGAGGTCGGGGCGGCGGGACCGGACCTGCTCCAGGGCGGCCCGGCCGTCGCCGACGACCAGCACGCTGTGGCCCTCCCGTTCGAGGTAGACCCGGACCAGGTTGGCCTGCTTCGGGTCGTCCTCGGCGACCAGTATCCTCGCGCTCATCGCTCCCCATTCTGCCTGCTCCTGGGCGGCATCGATTAGAGCGCCGCAGCGGTGAAGATGTGATGAAGTCGCGATCCGGAAACGGTCAGACGGCGGCCCGCACCCGGTGCGCACACGTTCTTGACAGCTTCCGCATATCCGGGCTCCTACCGTGCCGGCATGTCGAAAGAGAGCTCAGTCGTACCCGGCGCGGCCGGCCGGTCCGGGACGGCTGACCAGGCCCGGCGGTCGGCCGTCCGGCGCCGGATCCGGGAGACCCTGGCCCTGCGCCGGGCCGATGCGGCGGCCGGGCTGCGCGCCGGTCCCGGCGAGGCGCACCTCGGGCCGGCCGGCGGTGCCGGATAGAGCGCCCTGCCGCGCTTCCCGACCGGCCCTGCCGCGCTTCCCGACCGACACTGTCAATTTCGTCGTGATACCACCGGGGCATCATGATGACTCTGTGGTATCACGGCCGCCGGGTATATGCCGTCGAGCGTCCGGATCGACCGGCACGGCGCACTAGAGTCGTCGCCGACCGGCCCACGAGGGGCCCGTGGCCGGAGTGGGGAGGGTGACTGGCGTGCTGCACCTGAGGATCATCGTGCCGACCGACCGGTCCGCGGCCGTGCAGGAGATGCTCTCCGCCGACCCCGCCGTGGCGCACCTCATCGTGCTGCCCGGCGCCGCCCGCACCCCGCCCGGGGACGTGGTGCTCTGCGACGTCGTCCGGGAGGGTGCCGACGAGGTACTGGAGGCGTTGCGGACCCTCGGCGTGGACCGGGCCGGCGGGGTGGTCGGCGACGGGGTGGACGTCACCCTCTCGGCCGCCGCCGACCGGGCCGCCCGGGCGGCACCGGGACTGGGCACCGACGCGGTGGTCTGGGACGAGATCGCCCAGAAGACCGGCGAGGAGACCCGGCTCTCGGTGACGTACCTGCTGCTGATCACCCTGGCCACGATCATCGCCGGCATCGGGGTGCTGCTCGACCAGCCGATCCTGATCGTCGGCGCGATGGTGGTCGGCCCGGAGTTCGGGCCGCTCGCCGCGCTCTGCGTGGCGCTGTTGCGCTGGCGCGGGCCGGTCATCCGGCGCTCGCTGCTGGCGCTCGGCGTCGGCTTCCTCACCGCGATGGCGGTGACCGTGCTCAGCACCTGGACGCTGACCGCCGCCGGCCTGATCGACCGGTCGATGCTGCTCGCCGACCGACCCATGACCGACTTCATCTGGCGGCCCGACGCGCTCTCCTGGGTGGTCGGCTTCCTGGCCGGGGTGGCCGGGATGCTCTCGGTCACCTCGAACCGGTCCGGCTCGCTGGTCGGAGTGCTGATCTCGGTCACCACCGTCCCGGCCGCGGCGAACGTCGCGGTCGCGCTCGGCTACGGCGTCTTCGACGAGGCGCTCGGATCGCTCGTCCAGTTGCTGATCAACCTCTGCGCGATCGTCGTGGCCGGCGTGCTGACCCTGCTGGTGCAGCGGCTGTGGTGGGAACGGGTCGCCGCCGCCCGGCCGGCCTGGCTCCGCTGGGCCCGTTCCGCGCCGGCTCCCCGGGGCGAACCCGACCCGACCAGCCCACCCCGTTCCGTCCCGGACCGTACCGGCGGTGGCTGACCACCGGCCCGTCCGCCACGAGACTGACCGGCCCCGCCCGCCACGAGGCTGACCGGGCGCGCCGCGACCGGCCGGCGGCCGGTCGCGGCGTCCGTCGCGGAACTACCGCCCGGGGCGGTTGCCGTCCAGTCCCTTGTCCAGCCCGGCCCGGCGCAGCGCGTCGGCCAGCGCACCGCCGCCGAACCCGCCGCCCTGGCCGCCGCCGGACCGGTTCCCGCCGCCGGACCGCCCGCCGCCGCCACCGCGCCCCTGGCGCGGCTGGCCGGTGCGGTCGCCACCCCGGTCCCGCGCGGGGCGGGGCTCGGCCTCGTCCTCCAGCCGCAGGGTGAGCGAGATCCGCTTCCGGGGTACGTCCACGTCCAGCACCTTCACCCGGACCACGTCACCGGACTTGACCACGTCCCGCGGGTCCTTGACGAAGGTCCGGGACATCGCCGAGACGTGTACCAGGCCGTCCTGGTGCACCCCGACGTCCACGAACGCGCCGAACGCGGCCACGTTGGTGACCACGCCCTCCAGCAGCATCCCCGGCAACAGGTCGCCGATCTTCTCCACCCCGTCGGCGAAGGTCGCGGTCCGGAACGCCGGTCGGGGGTCCCGGCCCGGCTTCTCCAACTCCTTCAGGATGTCGGTCACGGTCGGCAGCCCGAAGGTGTCGTCCACGTACTCGGCGGGCCTGAGCTTGTGCAGCACGGCGGTCTTGCCGATCAGCGCGGAGAGGTCGCCGCCGGTGCTGGCCAGGATCCGCCGGACCACCGGGTACGCCTCGGGGTGCACGCTGGAGGCGTCCAGCGGGTCGTCCCCGCCGGGGATGCGCAGGAAGCCGGCACACTGCTCGAACGCCTTCGGGCCGAGCCGGGGCACCTGCTTGAGCGCCTGCCGGGTCCGGAACGGGCCGTTGGCGTCCCGGTGCAGCACGATGTTCTCGGCCAGCCCGGCGCCGATCCCGGAGACCCGGGTCAGCAGCGGTGCGGAGGCGGTGTTGACGTCGACCCCGACGCCGTTCACACAGTCCTCCACCACCGCGTCCAGCGAGCGGGAGAGCTTCACCTCGGAGAGGTCGTGCTGGTACTGCCCGACGCCGATCGAGCGTGGGTCGATCTTGACCAGCTCGGCCAGCGGGTCCTGGAGGCGGCGGGCGATCGAGACCGCGCCGCGCAGCGAGACGTCGAGGCCGGGCAGCTCCTGGGAGGCGTACTCCGAGGCGGAGTAGACCGAGGCGCCGGCCTCGGAGACCACCACCTTGGTCAGGTTCAGGTCGGCGTACCGCTTGATCAGGTCGCCGGCCAGCTTGTCGGTCTCCCGGGAGGCGGTGCCGTTGCCGATGGCGACCAGCTCGACCTTGTGCGCCCGGGCCAGCTTGGCCAGCGTCTCGATCGAGGCGTCCCACTGCCGGCGCGGCTCGTGCGGATAGATCGTGTCGGTCGCCACCACCTTGCCGGTCGCGTCGACCACCGCCACCTTCACCCCGGTACGCAGCCCCGGGTCCAGCCCCATCGTCGGGCGGGTACCGGCCGGCGCGGCGAGCAGCAGGTCGCGCAGGTTGGTGGCGAAGACCCGGACCGCCTCGTCCTCGGCCGCCTGCCAGAGCCGCATCCGCAGGTCGGCGCCGAGGTGGATGAGGATCCGGGTACGCCACGCCCAGCGCACCGTGTCGACCAGCCAGCGGTCCGCCGGCCGTCCCCGGTCCGCGACGCCGAACCGAGCGGCGATCTCCTGTTCGTAGCGGGTCGGCCCGACCGGGGCGTCGTCCGGCGCGGGCGCCTCCTCCGGGTCCATGGTCAGGTCGAGCATGCCCTCCTTCTCGCCCCGGAACATCGCCAGGATCCGGTGCGAGGGCAGCTTGGTGTACGGCTCGGCGAAGTCGAAGTAGTCGGCGAACTTGGCGCCGGCTTCCTGCTGGCCGTCGCGTACCCGGGAGACCAGCCGGCCCCGCGACCACATCTTCTCGCGCAGCGAGCCGATCAGGTCGGCGTCCTCGGCGAACCGCTCCACCAGGATGGCCCGGGCACCGTCCAGCGCGCCGGTCGGGTCGGCCACCCCGGCGTCCGGGTTGACGAAGCCGGTCGCCACCGTGCGCGGGTCCTGCGACGGATCGGCCAGCAGCGTGTCGGCCAGCGGCTCCAGCCCGGCCTCCCGGGCGATCTGCGCCTTCGTCCGCCGCTTCGGCTTGTAGGGCAGGTAGATGTCCTCCAGCCGGGCCTTCGAGTCGGCCGCCATGATCTGCGCTTCCAGCGCCTCGTCCAGCTTGCCCTGGCCACGGATCGACTCCAGCACCGCGGCCCGGCGCTCCTCCAGCTCCCGCAGGTAGCGCAGCCGCTCCTCCAGGGTGCGCAGCTGGGTGTCGTCGAGCGACTCGGTGGCCTCCTTGCGGTAGCGGGCGATGAACGGCACGGTCGACCCGCCGTCGAGCAGGTCCACTGCGGCCCGTACCTGCCGCTCGTGTACGCCGAGCTCCTCGGCGATCCGCTGGTGCACAGAGCGCGGCTGCGCAGAGGTTGTCACGTCCTGTTCCGCCTTCTCCACTCGGTTCCGCCCTCACCCGTCGCCGGGACCGGCGCAGGGCAACTGGGTGCCGGGAAGCATTGTGCCCCACCCGGCGGCGGTCGCCCTCGCAGGCGGCGGCGATGCGCGGGCGCCGCAACTTCACGCGCCGTCGGCTATGGACAACCGAGAGTGATTCGGGTTAGGTCGGCTCGGAATGGTCCGCGAATCGACGAGGGACGTTATGACTCTTCTGAGCGACGACCGGCCCGCCGGCTCCGGGGCGGGCGTCACCGACGGACATCCACTGGCCCGGCTCACCGCCGACGAGATCCGGGCCACCCGGGCCCTGCTGGACCGGCACGGGCTGCTCGGCCCGACCACCCGGTTCGCCCTGCTGGCCCTGGAGGAGCCGGCCAAGGACGTGGTGCTGGCGTACCGGCCGGGTGATCCGGTGGACCGCCGGGTCCGGGCGGTACTCCTCGACGTCGCCACCGGCGTCGCCCGGACCGTGCTGGCCTCGGTGACCAGCGGCACCGTCGATTCGGTACGCGAGCACGACGCGGCCCGGGACGGACAGCCGCCGATCATGCTGGAGGAGTTCGTCGCGGTCGACGAGATCGTCAAGGCCGACCCGGGCTGGCGGGCGGCGATGGAACGCCGGGGCATCACCGAACTCGACCTGGTCCGGCCCTGCCCGCTCTCGGCCGGCGACTTCGACCTGCCGGGCGAGCGGGGCCGGCGGCTGCTGCGGGTGCTCTCCTTCCTGGCCCACCGGCCCGAGGACCACTGCTGGGCGCACCCGATCGACGGCGTGGTGGCGTACGTCGACCTGATCGAGCGCCGGGTCGTCGAGCTGATCGACCACGAACTGCTGCCGGTACCGGCCGAGGAGGGCAACTTCGACGACCCGGCGTACGTCGGGCCGGCCCGGACCAGCCTGAAGCCGATCGAGATCACCCAGCCGGAGGGGCCCAGCTTCTCGGTCGACGGTGACGTGGTGCGCTGGGAGAACTGGAGTTTCCGGGTCGGCTTCGACCCCCGGGAGGGTCTGGTGCTGCACCAGCTCGGCATCACCGACGGCGGCCGGGAGCGCCCGGTGCTCTACCGCGCCTCGGTCGCCGAGATGGTCGTCCCGTACGCCGACCCGAGCCCGGTGCGGTTCTGGCAGAACTACTTCGACGCCGGGGAATACCTCCTCGGCCAGCAGGTGAACTCGCTGGTGCTGGGCTGCGACTGCCTCGGCGAGATCTACTACTTCGACGCGATCCTCGCCGACGGGGCGGGGGAGCCGCGCGAGGTGCGCAACGCGATCTGCCTGCACGAGGAGGACCACGGGGTGCTGTGGAAGCACACCGACCTGTTCACGGAGTCGGCGGAGACCCGCCGGCAGCGCCGCCTCGTCATCTCCTACTTCGCCACCGTCGGCAACTACGACTACGGCTTCTACTGGTACCTCTACCTCGACGGCACCATCCAACTGGAGGTGAAGGCCACCGGGGTGCTCTTCACCTCGGCGTACCAGCAGGGCAGCGGGTACGCGACCGAGGTGGCGCCGGGGCTCGGTGCGCCGTACCACCAGCACCTGTTCAGCGCCCGGCTCGACGTCACGGTCGACGGGACCCGCAACGCCGTCGACGAGGTGGACGTCCGAGCCCTGCCGGTCGGCCCGGAGAACCCGTACGGCAACGCCTTCACCCGGGTGGCGACCCGGCTGTCGTCGGAGTCGGACGGCGCCCGGGACGCGGACGCCTCGGTCGGTCGGACCTGGCGGATCTCCAACCCGGAGCGGCTGGGTCGGCTCGGCCGGCCGGTCGGCTACCAACTCCGCCCCGAGGGCCAGACGGTGCTGCTGGCCGCCCCCGACTCCTCGGTGGCTCGCCGGGCCGCCTTCGCCACCCGCTCGCTCTGGGTCACCCGGTACGACCCGGAGCAGCGCTACCCCGCCGGTGACCTGGTCAACCAGCACCCGGGCCACGCCGGGCTGCCGGAGTACGTCGCGGCCGACCGGCCGATCGACGGCGAGGACATCGTGCTGTGGCACACCTTCGGCACCACCCACTTCCCCCGCCCGGAGGAGTGGCCGGTGATGCCGGTGGACCGGTGCGGCTTCACGCTGCGGCCGGACGGCTTCTTCGACCGCAACCCCGCCCTGGACGTGCCGGCGAGCACGGCGACACACTGCGGCACACCCGGCGACGGCGGACCCGCCACCTGCCACGGCGGCTGAGATCGGGGCGGTTCAGCGGCGTACGGTGAGTGCCGTGGCGGCGACGGCCGCGTCGACCGCGTTGAGCAGGTCGCCCAGTTCCGTCGGGAGCAGTCGTCGCGCGGCGGCGATCCGCTCGGTCACCATCGACCGGTTGGCCGGGATCAGCGCCCGGACCAGCCCGCTGGCCCGGACCAGTCCGGCCAGCGTCGCGGTGCGGGGGTCCAGCGGCTGGTCGGAGCGCTCCAGGACGGCGTTGAGCCGGACTCGGGGCCGGGCGACCCGGTTCGGGTCGAGCCCGGGAAACCGGACCGTCGTGCGGAGGTTCAGCCCGCGGGAGGTCATCCGGCGGACCGCACCCGCGCTGACCAGGCGGTCGCCGACGTGGTCCCGGACCCGGGGGGCGAGGAACTCCAGCCAGGAGCGCGCGGGATGGCTGTCGCCCCGACGTACGATCTCGGCCAGCACCCGGTCGGTCACCGGCTCCTGCCAGCCCCGGTCGTCAGCGACGTAGACGGCGGACCGGACCAGGGTGATCCGCCCGTCGAAGAGCAGTTCGGCGAGGAGCGCGCCGGCGAGGGCGGCATCGACCAGGATCGCCGCGGCGAGGGGCTTGCCGCTGTAGTCGTCGTGTGCGATGAGGAACAGTTCGTCGGCCAGCCGCTCGGTGGGTGGGCCAGGGTAATTCGTCATCCGTCATCCTTGGCCGGCCGGCCGACATGCCGGATCGGTCACTCCTCAATGTCGATGCAGGACGGTACGGCATGGGCACTGTCCGTTCAACCCGCCCTGGCCCTGCGTGTCCGAACACTGTGGTCCATCAATCTCTTGTCGCGGGGCGTGATCGCCCATACCCTCTCCGGTGTCGTTCGAGAGTCCCTTTCTCCTCACCCCCACACCGAGAGAGACCCACATATGTCATCCAGCCCCGCCCTGGAGACCGGCCTACGCCGGGGACGCCTGGGCACCGTGCACCTCGTCTTCTTCACCGTCGCGGCGTCGGCACCGCTGACCGTGCTCGGCGGTGGCATCACCACGATGTACGCCGTCAGCGGCAACGTCGGCGCGGCACTGTCCTATGTGCTGCTCGCCGCCATCCTGGGCGTGTTCGCGGTCGGCTACGCCGCGATGAGCCGATTCGTCAGCAACGCCGGTGCCTTCTACTCGTACATCGCGAACGGGCTGGGCCGGGCGGGCGGCGTTTCCGGCTCGTTCGTCGCCCTGGCCTCCTACAACGCCATCCAGATCGGACTGTACGGGCTCTTCGGCGCCATCCTCGGTGACTTCATGGCGACGAAGTTCGGTGTCGAGCAGCAGTGGTGGGTCTGGGCACTGGTCGGGCTGGCGCTGGTCGGGGTGCTCGGGGTACTCCAGGTCGACCTGAACGCGACGGTCCTCGCGGTGCTGCTCCTGCTCGAATGCCTCGCGGTCGGCGTCTTCGACGTGGTCTCGTTCGGCAACCCGGCCGGCGGCAGCATCAGCCTGGCCGGGCTGGATCCCGGCAACCTCTTCGCGGCGGGGCTCGGTGCGGTGCTGGCGCTGGGGATCGCCAGCTTCACCGGGTTCGAGTCCGGGGCGATCTACAGCGAGGAGGTCCGGGATCCGCGCCGTACGGTGGCCCGGGCCACCTACGTCGCGGTGGCCTTCACCGGTGCCTTCTACGCACTCTCCGCCTGGGCGCTGACCGTGGTCACCGGCCCGGAGAACGCGCAGGCCGCCTCGGTCGAAGCCGGCCCGGGAGTGGTCTTCGGCACCCTGGCCGACTATGCCGGCAGCACGGTGGCGGACGTGGCGAACCTGCTCTTCATCACCTCGGTGCTGGCCGCCCTGCTCTCGTTCCACAACGGAGTCGCCCGTTACCTCTTCGCGCTGGGCCGGGAGCGGGTCCTCCCGGCCTTCCTCAGTCAGACCGGGGTCCGCACCGGGGCGCCGGTGGCCGGCTCGCTGGCCCAGACCGTACTGGCCCTCGGCGTGGTGCTGGCCTTCGTGCTGGCCGACCGGGATCCGGTGGTCGACCTCTTCACCTGGCTCAGCGGTGTCTCGGCGGTCGGGGTGGTGCTGCTGATGACCCTCACCTCCGCCTCGGTGGTGGGCTTCTTCCGCCGCCGCCCGGAGGTCGGGGTGAGCGCCTGGCAGCGGCTGGTCGCCCCGGCGTCGGCCACCGTGCTGCTCTCCGCCGTCCTGCTGGTGCTGCTGGTGAACTTCGACGCGTTGCTCGCCCCGGGCAACCCGAGCTACCTGGCCTGGCTGCTGCCCGGGGTCACCCTGGTCGCCGCGCTGGTCGGGCTCGGCTGGGGGCTCCTGCTCCGGGCCAGGCGGCCGGCCGTGTACGAGGCCGTCGGCCGGGGCGTGGCCGATCCGCCGCCGCCCGCCGAGGACCCGGAGCTCACCCTGAGCCGCTGACCGCCGCCTCCACCGGCGGCGCCCGGCATCCGTGGACGGATCAGCCGAGCGACTGCCACCAACCGTCCACCGGGGGCGGGTGGTCGACGACCACCCGCTCACCGGGGCGCGGCACCGCCAGGCGTACGCCCCGGGCCTCGGCCTCGCGCCACAGCCGGTCCACCGGCTCGGTCCAGCCGTGCGGGGCGAGGTTGAAGGTGCCCCAGTGCACCGGCACGAAGAGCCCGCCGCGCAGGTCCAGGTGGGCGGTGACCGCCTCCTCCGGAAACATGTGGATGTTCGGCCAGGCGGTGGCGTACGCGCCGATCTGGATGAGCGTGACGTCGAACGGACCGTACTCGGCGCCGATCTCGGCGTAGCCGTCGAAGTAGCCGGAGTCGCCGGAGCAGAAGACCCGGCGGGTCGGGCCGGCGACCACCCAGGAGCCCCAGAGGGTACGGTCCCGGGCGAGCCCGCGCCCGGAGAAGTGCCGGGCCGGGGTGGCGGTCACGTCGAGCCCGGCGACCGAGGCGTGCTCGCCCCAGTCCAGCTCGACGATCCGCTCCGGCGGTACGCCCCAGCGCTCCAGATGGGCGCCGACCCCGAGCGGCACCAGGAACGGTGCGGACTGGGCGTCGCGCAGGGCGCGTACGGTCGGCATGTCCAGGTGGTCGTAGTGGTCGTGCGAGATGAGCACGGCGTCCAGCCGGGGGAGCCGGTCCAGCGGCACCGGCACCGGGTGCAGCCGGCGCGGGCCGATCCGGGCCGACGGCGAACAGCGGTCGCTCCAGACCGGATCGAGCAGTATCCGCCGTCCCTCGATCTCGATCAGCGCCGACGCGTGGCCGTACCACAGCACACTGAGCTCACCGGGCGGGGCGGCGGCCGGCTCGACGGTCTCCGGCAGCAGCACCGGCACGCTGCCGGACGGGCGCCGGGGCTGGTTGCCGAAGAGCAACTCCCGGAGGATGCCCTTTCCGGTGCCGGGCAGCGCGGTCCGGGTAGTGACCGGGTTGCGGAACGCACCGCCCCGGAACTGCGGGGAGCGGCGTACCCGGTCGGCCCGGGCGCCGTCCGGGAGCCGGCCGAGCGCGGCCGGCACGTCCCGGACCGCCCAGCCGGCCGCGCCGAGCGCGGCCACCGCGAGCGACCACCGGAGGCGCCGGCGGCGCCGGGCCGCGACGTCGCCCCGTCCTGCTCTTCCCCGCATGTGCCGACGCCCCCTCGTCCTCACGAGCGAGGGTACGCCGGCCGGCACCGCTGCGGACGGCAGCGCGGCGCCGGCCGGCGGGCGGGGGAGGTCAGCCGCCGTTGGCCGGCTGGTACATCCTCGGCCGGCGGGCCGGCACGGACAGGTTCCGCAGACCGTCGACCGCGGCGAGGAAGGCCGGTCCCATCGCCGCCCGGGCCTGCACCGCCGGGTGGGTCGAGCCGAAGTTGTCCGGGTCGGCCTGGCCGTCGGCGAAGAGCACGTACGTCAGTACCGGCGTGCCGGCCGGGTCGAAGATCAGCCCGGCCTCGTGCCGGGCGTTGCCGAACCAGCCCGCCTTGGTGGCGATCCGGGCCCGGTCGGCCGACGACATGTTCCGGCGGATGCCGTCGGTGAACGCGATCGGGGCGCGGAGCTGGTTGAGCAGGAAGGTGGTCGACGTGGCCGAGAGCAGCGTGCCCCGGACCAGCGCCTGGAGCAGGTCGTGGGTCTCCCGGGCGGTGCTGGTGCCGAGGAAGAACCGGTTCGGGTTGGCGACCGGTTCGACCTGGGTCTTCGGGAAGCCCTTGGCGACCAGGATCTGGTTGAGTTCGGCGGCCGGGCAGACCAGGCCGCAGAGCCGGACGGCGGTGTCGTCCGAGACGGTCAGCAGTGCGGCGAGCACGTGCCCCAGGGTCACCGAGCTGGGGTAGGCGCCGTCCAGGCTGAATATGCCGTCGCCGCCGGGCACCACGATCGACGAGGTGACGTCGACCCGCTGGTCCAGGGCGAGCAGCCCCCGGTCGACCTTGTCCAGCACCGCCGTGGCCACCGCGATCTTGTTGACGCTGTACGCCTCCACGACCGTGTCCGGGTTCTCCCGTACCGCCGGCAGCGGCGCCGGCCCGGTCCCGCTGGCCACGCTCAGGTACGCGTACCAGTTGCCGCCGGCCTTGGTCTTCTCCCGTCGGTAGACCGCGGCGACCTGGTCGGCCCGGGCCTGGCCGGGGCTCTCGAGTCCCTGTCCGCTGTTCGGAGCGGCCATCGCCGGAGTCGCCGTCCCGAGCACGACGCCGGCGGTGGCGGCGGTGCCGATGCCCAGTGCGGTCCTGCGATTCACCCTGCTCACCACGTGGTCTCCCATCGGAGGGTCGTTGTCGCCGACCGGCGGCTGCCCGGTGCGGACGGGTCCGCGAGAGCGGCTGCCGGATTTGCGGCTTGCCGACCGGTAACAATAGGCGACCGAGGCCCATACCGCTGTGCCCTACTGATCCCGTACGACGCGATGTATCGGCGGTGTAGGTGGGAGTGCCGGCCAGGGGTGCCGGCGGGTCAGGTGCCGGGTGCGCCGTCCCGCTCCCGGGTCGCCTTCAGGTAGTCCCGGTTGAGCCGGCCGATGCTGGTCAGCGGAATCCCCTTCGGACAGACGGCCGTGCACTCGCCGATGTTGGTGCAGCCGCCGAAGCCGGCCTCGTCGTGCGCGTCCACCATCCGGACGACCCGGGTGGTGCGCTCCGGCTGGCCCTGCGGCAGCAGGCTCAGGTGGCTCACCTTGGCGGCGGTGAAGAGCATCGCCGAGCCGTTCGGGCAGGCCGCGACGCAGGCGCCGCAGCCGATGCAGGCGGCCGACTCGAAGGCGGCGTCCGCGTCGGACTTGCGGACCAGTTGGGCGTGCGCCTCCGGGGCGGCGCCGGTCGGCGCGGTGATGTATCCGCCGGCCGCGATGATCCGGTCGAACGCGCTCCGGTCCACCACCAGATCCTTGATCACCGGGAACGCCTTGGCCCGCCACGGCTCGATGTCGACGGTCTGGCCGTCGGTGAAGTGTCGCATGTGGAGCTGGCAGGCGGTGGTGGCCCGCTCCGGGCCGTGCGCCACGCCGTTGATCACCATGCCACAGGCGCCGCAGATGCCTTCCCGGCAGTCGTGGTCGAAGGCGACCGGTTCCTCGCCGTCGAGGGTCAGCCGTTCGTTGAGTACGTCCAGCATCTCCAGGAACGACATGTCGGGGGAGACGTCCGGGACCTGGTAGCTCACCATCCGGCCGGGATCGTCCGGTCCGCTCTGGCGCCAGATCCGCAGGGTCAGGTTCACTTGTAACTCCGCTGGGTGGGGTGGACGTACTCGAAGTGCAGGTCTTCCTTGTGCAGCACCGGCGGGCGGTCGGCCCCGGTGAACTCCCAGGCCGCCACGTAGCTGAAGTGCTCGTCGTCGCGCTGCGCCTCGCCCTCCGGGGTCTGGCTCTCGGCCCGGAAGTGACCGCCGGCCGACTCGGTGCGGTGCAGCGCGTCGATGCACATCAGCTCGGCCAGCTCGAAGAAGTCGGCGACCCGGCCGGCCTTCTCCAGCGCCTGGTTGAGCCCCTCGCCGCCACCGGGCACCTTCACCCGCTGCCAGAACTGCTCCCGCAGGCTGCGGATCTCGGCGAGTGCCTTGCGCAGCCCGGCGTCGGTCCGCTCCATTCCACAGTGGTCCCACATGATCTGGCCCAGTTCGCGGTGGAACGAGTCGACGGTGCGGTCGCCCTGGCAGGCGAGCAGCCGGGACAGCCGGTCGGTGACGTCGTCCCGGGCCGACACCACCTCGGGGTGCTCGTCGGTCAGCGGCTCGAAGGGTCCGGCCGCCAGGTAGTCGGCGATGGTGCTGGGCAGCACGAAATAGCCGTCGGCCAGGCCCTGCATCAGCGCCGAGGCGCCGAGCCGGTTGGCACCGTGGTCGGAGAAGTTCGCCTCGCCGATCACGAACAGGCCGGGGATGGTCGCCTGGAGGTCGTAGTCGACCCAGAGCCCGCCCATCGTGTAGTGCACCGCCGGATAGATCCGCATCGGCACCTCGTACGGATCCTCGCCGGTGATCCGCTGGTACATCTCGAAGAGGTTGCCGTACCGGTCGGCGATGGTGGACCGGCCGAGTCGGTCGATCGCGTCGGCGAAGTCGAGATAGACGCCGAGCCCGGTCTGCCCGACGCCCCGACCGGAGTCGCAGACGTTCTTGGCCGCCCGGGACGCGATGTCCCGGGGGACCAGGTTGCCGAAGGACGGATACATCCGCTCCAGGAAGTAGTCCCGCTCCTCCTCCGGGATCTGCCGGGGCGGACGGTCGTCGCCGGCCGCCTTCGGCACCCAGACCCGGCCGTCGTTGCGCAGCGACTCGCTCATCAGGGTCAGCTTCGACTGGTGGTCGCCGGAGACCGGGATGCAGGTCGGATGGATCTGCGTGTAGCAGGGGTTGGCGAAGAGCGCGCCCTTGCGGTGCGCCCGCCAGGTGGCGGTGACGTTGCAGCCCTTGGCGTTGGTGGAGAGGTAGAAGACGTTGCCGTAGCCGCCGGAGGCGAGCACCACGGCGTCGGCGAAGTCGCACGTTATCTCGCCGGTGACCAGGTCCCGGGCCACGATGCCCCGGGCCCGGCCGTCGACGACGATCAGTTCCAGCATCTCGTGCCGGCTGTGCATCTCGACCCGGCCCTGCCCGATCTGCCGCTCCAGCGCCTGGTACGCCCCGAGCAGCAACTGCTGGCCCGTCTGGCCCCGGGCATAGAAGGTGCGCTGCACCTGGGCGCCGCCGAACGAGCGGGTGTCGAGCAGGCCGCCGTACTCCCGGGCGAACGGTACGCCCTGGGCCACCGCCTGGTCGATGATCTCCACCGAGACCTCGGCGAGCCGGCGTACGTTCGACTCGCGGGAGCGGAAGTCGCCGCCCTTGACGGTGTCGTAGAAGAGGCGCTGGATCGAGTCGCCGTCGTTGCGGTAGTTCTTGGCGGCGTTGATGCCGCCCTGGGCGGCGATCGAGTGCGCCCGGCGCGGGCTGTCCTGGTAGCAGTATGACTTGACCCGGTAGCCCTGCTCGCCCAGCGTCGCCGCGGCCGACCCGCCGGCCAGCCCGGTGCCGACCACGATCACCGTGAGCTTGCGCCGGTTGGCCGGGTTGACCAGCTTGGCGGCGAACCGGCGGCGCTGCCAGCGGGTCTCGATCGGCCCGTCCGGTGCCTTGGTGTCGGCGATCGGCTCGCCGATGGTGAAGAGGTCCAGCCCGTTAGTGGGGTTCATCGTCAACGCACCAATCCCGCGATCACCGCGAAGGGGACGACCAGGTATCCGGCGCAGAGCGCGACGGCGAAGCCGAGCGAGATCGCCCGGGCCCGGGCCTCGCCCCGGGGAGTCTGCTGACCGAGGCTGCGGAACGCGCTGAACATCCCGTGCCGCAGGTGGAAGCCGAGCGTCACGATCGCGACGGTGTAGAGCAGGGTGACGTACCAGCGTTCCGGGGCGAAGTCGGCGGCCACGTTCGCGTACGGCCGGCGCGGGTCGCCGACCGGGTTCAGGTCGCCGGTGGTCAGGTCGAGCAGGTGGTAGACGACGAAGAGCGCGATGATCACCCCGCCCCAGCGCATGGTCCGGGCCGCGTAGCTGCCCTGCACCTTGGGGCGGTGCGCGTACCGGACGGGTCGGGCCGCCCGGGCCCGCCGGGCCAGCACGGTCGCCGACCAGATGTGCGCGACCAGGGCGATGCCGAGCACCGCGCGCTGGATCCACAGGTACCAGGTGTCCGGCAGCACGGGGGCGCCGATGGTACGCAGCCAGTGCGCGTAGTGGTCGAACGACTCGGGGCCGAAGAAGATCTTCAGGTTGCCGAGCATGTGCGCGATCAGGAAGAGCACCAGCAGGATGCCCGTCACCGCCATCACGGCCTTGAGACCGATGCTGGACCGGATCGGCGACCGCGTCGAGGTAGCTGTCACCTCACAAACGCTAGGAGACCTCCGATTAGTCGTCCAATGCATCGAAGCCTCAGAGACGATAGCTGTAGGCTATGCATGTGCAGCTCCACCAGTTGAGATACTTCGTGGCGGTGGCAGAAACCCGGCATTTCACTCATGCCGCCGACAATGTCGGGATCACCCAGCCGTCGTTGAGTAAGCAGATTCACGCCCTGGAGACCGATCTCGGCGCCCCGCTCTTCGAACGGGTACGCGGCAACATCGGGCTGACGGCCGCCGGCGAGGTGCTGCTGCCGCTCGCCGAGCGCATCCTCGCCGACGTCGACACCGCCCGCCGCGAGGTACAGGAACTCGTCGGGGTCCGGCGCGGCCGGGTACGCCTCGGCGCCACCCCCAGCCTGGCCACCTCGCTCGCCCCGGCGGTGCTGCGCCGGTTCCGGGACGCCCACCCCGGCGTCGACCTGCGGGTGGAGGAGAGCGGCTCGCAGGACCTCGTCCGCGACCTGCTCCGGGGCGAGCTGGACCTGGCGCTGATCATCCTCCCCGCGACCGGTGCCGACCCGGCGCTGATCGCCGAGCCGATCCTCCGGGACAACCTGGTGGTCGCCTCGCTCAACCCGTTGCCGATGACCGACTCGGCCGGCACCATGCACCTCACCGACCTGCGCCACCAGCCGCTGGTGATGTTCCGGCAGGGCTACGACCTGCGGGACGTCACCCTGCGGGCCTGCCGGGAGGCGGGCTTCGAGCCGTCGCTCGCGGTGGACGGCGGCGAGATGGACGCGGTGCTCAGCTTCGTGGAGGCGGGACTCGGCGTGGCCCTGGTGCCGGGCATCGTGGTGGCGCGGCGGCCGAGGCTCTGGGTCACCCCGCTGGCCTCGCCGGGCGTGCACCGGACCATCGCGCTGGCCCGACGCCGGGAGCCGGAACCCACGCACGCGGCCCGGGCGTTCCGGCGGATCCTGCTGGAATCCATCGGTACGGCCGCCGCGAACTCGACGCTGCCGGCGGGCGTCACGCCGTACTGATGCCGGCTATTCCGGCTTGGCCTCGGGGCTGATCAACAGCCGCGCGTAGTTCGCCATCGAGCGCTGGTAGCGGGGCAGGTGCGGGGCGAGCGCGCGGACCGCGACCGACACCGCCTCGCGCTCGCGACCGGTGTCGGCCAGGCAGAGCGCCAGCGTCGCGCTGATCGCGTCGGCGAGGCCCCGGGTCGGCTCGTCCAGCGTCGCCGGGTCGATGTCGCGCTCGGCCTTCAGCAACGTGACCGCGAGCTCGGCCTGCCCGATGTTCCGCAGCGAGCTGGACATCTGGATCACGGCCCGGCGCCGCCGGTAACCGGAGAGCCCGTGGTCGAGCGCCCAGCGGTAGAGCGGTACGGCCCGGTCGGAGTGCCCGGTCGAATCCCACGCGCAGGCCCGCTCGAACGCGCCGACCGGGTCGTCGTCGGGCAGTTCCGTCGCCAGACTGTCGATCAGAGCACGGAAGTCGCCCTCGCGGTCCTCGTAGTCGTCGATCGACGCCCACGCCTCGGCGACCCGCCGCTCCCAGTCCTGCATCGACGCAGACTCGCAGAGCCGCCCGGTTGAGCCGCCGTCGACTCCGTCTCTGCGTTACCTGAGCCACATCTGCCGGGTTGTTTGTCGCGGACGCGTCGAGGCCGTCGTCGGCCGCGCTACCAGCGCCAGCGCCAGAAGCGGCGCTCGTAGCGGACCACCAGCGTGCCGGCGGCGGTGCTGCCGGTGACGACGATGTGCGGGGCGGTCGAGCCCGGTTCGGGCGTGGACGGCACCTTGGCCGTCGCCGTGCCGGCGCTCGTGTTGACCCCGTCGATGTTGGCGGTCGCGCCGGCTGGCAGCACGATGGTCGTCGAGCCGGCCTGGGTGGCGAGGTTGATGTCGACCACCCGGTGACTGATCACGGCGTGCCGCAGGTCGAGCTTGACGCTGCCGGCCTTGCTGCGCACCACCAACCGCCGGGGTACGGCCCACCGGCCAGAGCGCTTGATCTCCCCGGCGAAGCTGGTCAGCTCGACGACCTCGTCGGGTGCGACGGCCGAGGCGGTGGCCGGCAGGTCGGCGACGAAGGGCTCCACGTCGCCGTCGGTCCGGGCCCGCAGCACCCCGTCGACGCGTTCCTCGAACTCGGGCAGGGTCAGCCGGCCCTCCGCGACCGCCGCGCTCAGCCGGGCAATCACGGCCTCCCGCTCGGCGTCGGATATGCGTACCGCCCGTTTCGACGGGACCACGTCGCCACTCACCTGACCAACACTACGGTTCGGTCGACAGGTATAGAAGCCCGGCGGTTCAGTCCGGCGTATCTGGTGCTCCGCGCGTTCCCCGCGTCCGCGTCTCGGGGATCGGTTGCGCGGCCTTCGCGTCGTCGATCGGGTCGAGTAGTTCGGTCAGGGCCAGCAGGGCCTCGACCGTCATGTTCCGCCGCCACGCCGTCTCGGTCATCATTCGCATAGCCGCGTAGAAGGGTTCCTGGTGGGTCAGTTCCTCCAGGCTCATGAGCGACTCCTTCCTGCCGATCCGGTCACCGAGATCAGGGCCGGGCGCGGTGCTGGCCGGCCAGTTCGGAGGTGGTCGTACCGCAGCGTGGACACCAGCGGGACTTGACCCTGAAGGCGAAGAGCCCGGCGCCGAAGCCGAGCAGTGTGCAGCCGACGACCGTGCAGAACAGGCGCAGCAGCATGGCGGCCTCCTGGATGGAGGGATGCCGGGCGGCTGGTTGCCGCCAGAAGGTCTGTCCGGCATCCCGGGAGCGGGACATCCGCCCGAGGGCGGAGCGGCCACGGCGCGCCCCAGCGGGGGAAGGTGCGCGGCGCGCCGTGGCCGGTACGGGCCAGTCGATGCGTGACCAACGCCGTACCGTGGGTCATGTTGCTGGAGCGTCATGCACGAACGCAAGGCTTGCGAAGCCTCCGCACTGTTCACAATCGCGCGGCTTTTCCATTGCCTTGCAAACGCAAGCCACATGAGACTGGAGAGGAGCGAAGGAGCATGAACGTGGCGGCACGAAAGCAACCGCCGACCGTCAGACTGCGCCGACTGGCGGCGGAAATCCGCGCACTGCGACACGGCGCCGGTCTCACCCGTGAGGATGTCGCCGAGCGGACCCACATGAACCCGGCCACCCTCTGGCGCCTCGAAACCGCGCGGGCCCGTCCCCAGCGCCGAACCCTGCTCGGGTTGCTCGACCTTTACGGCGTCACCGATCCAGAGCGCCGGGCCGAGCTGGTCGATCTTGCCAAGGACGCCGGACAGTTGGGCTGGTTGCAGGCGTACGAGGACCAGTTGCCCGACGAATACAGCACCTACATCTCGTTCGAGTCCGAGGCCCAGTCGGTCCGCAACTACGAGTCGCTGTTCGTCCCCGGCCTGCTCCAGACCGAGGCGTACGCCCGAGCCGTCACTGCCGGACTGTTGCCGGGCGGCACGGAGGCGGAGGTTGAACGGCGAGTCGAGGCGCGGCTCAGGCGCCAGGAGTCGATCAGCAAGGCCGAACCGCTCAAGGTGTGGGCGATTCTCGATGAGAGCGTGTTGCACCGCAAGGTCGGTGGGGCGGCAGTGATGCACGACCAGTTGCAGCACCTTGCCAAGCTCACCAAGCTGCCCAACATCACCGTTCAGGTACTGCCCTACGAGGTCGGCGCGCACCCGGGCATGTATGGCGCATTTGCCGTCATGAGTTTTCCAGATCCGGCCGATTCCGACCTGGTCTACATCGAGAACCGGGTCAACGCACTGTTCCTCGAACGCGACACCGACATTGCCAGTTACACCGATCTCTTCGAGCACCTACGCGCGGCAGCGCTCAATCCGGCGGCCTCGGTCCGCTTGATCACCCGTGCCGCCGAGCAGGATTGACGGAAGGAGGTGAAGAAGATGTACGACTTCGATCCGACCGATGCCGGGTGGCGTACGAGCAGTCGTTCGGGAGCCAATGGCAACTGTGTCGAGGTTGCCGACAACCTCGGGGCCGTCGTCGCGGTACGGGACAGCAAGGACCGGTCCGGTCCGGTGCTGACGTTCCGCCCGGCTGCCTGGACGGCCTTCACGGCGTCACTGAGGAACGGGGCGTCTTCGGTCTGACCGTCCGGAACGCGGGGTCGGCGGCCCCTCCGAAATCGCGGCAGGGGCCGCCGCCCGCGCCACCGCGAGTAGCCACTTTTTTGTGCGTACTTGTCGGTCCGGTCGCGCTGGACGACTCTGGTCGTGGGCGGTCGGACGGCCGCCGGGTCCGGATCGACGGGAGGTCGGCGGTGTGTCAGGAGGCCGACGACTGGGCGGCGTGCAGCCCGTCCAGGCGGCGGTGCCCCCAGTCGGAGAGCGGCGCCAACGCCTCGGCGAGGTCGCGGCCGAACGGGGTCAGCGAATAGACGGTCTTCAGCGGCAGCACATCGTGCACCTCCCGGTGCACCAGCCCGTCGCTCTCCATCTCGCGTAGCGCCTGGGTCAGCACCTTCTCGGTGAGGCCCGGCAGCCGCCGGCGCAGTTCGGCGGGGCGGTGCGGGCCGGATTCGAGCAGCCAGAGCAGCGAAGTCTTCCACTTGCCGTCGATCACGACGATCGCGGCGGTCACCCCGCAGACGTTCAGATCCCGGGCACGGCTGCGCGTCATCTACGTCCTCTTTACCCCAGTTCGCACTACTTCAGGAGTACAAGCATGTCCTCGCACCCCGAACAGCCCGCTGTCACGGTACTCGGTCTCGGACCGATGGGCCGGGCCCTGGCCGGCGCGTTCCTTGCCGCCGGTCTGCCGACCACGGTCTGGAACCGGACTCCCGGCCGGGAAACCACAATGGTCGAGCGGGGCGCGGTCGGCGCCGGCTCGGCGGCGGAAGCGGTCGCCGCGAGCGACCTGACCGTGGTCTGCGTGGTGAACAACGACGCGGTGGACGCCATCCTCCGGACCGACGCCGTCGCCGACGCGCTCAAGGGTCGCACGGTGGCGAACCTCAGCGCGGACACTCCCGGCCGGGCCCGGGACGTCGCGGCATGGGCGGCCGAGCACGGCATCGGCTACCTGGACGGTGCGATCATGACGCCGACCACCACCATCGGCACTCCGCACGGGGTTTTCATCCACAGTGGTCCGAGCGATCTCTACCAGGGGCACCGGCCGGCACTGGAGCGGCTGGGCGGCACCCACACCCACGTCGGCGAGGAGATCGGCCGGGCGGCGGCGTACGACATTGCCCTGCTGGACATCTTCTGGACCTCGATGGCGGGCTGGGCCCACGCGGTGGCGGTGGCCCGGGCGGAGGGGATCAACGCCCGGGAGCTGGCGCCCTTCGCCATGGGCATCGGCGCGATCCTGCCGCCGATCTTCGAGGGTACGGCGGCGCAGGTGGCGGACGGCAGCTACTCCGGCGAGGACAACCCGATCACGTCGGCGGCCTCGACCATGGCGCACATCGTGCACACCTCCGAGGCGCACGGGATCGACGCCAGCGTGATGCGGGCGGTCGAGGGCCTGACCCGCCGGGTGATCGGGCTGGGCCACGGCACGGACGGCTTTCTCCGGGTCGCCGAACTCCTCGGTCGCCGCTGACGCGTGTGCCGAAGTCGGCGCCGGGGCCGTCCGACCTGGCGGACCAGCTTCGATTCAAGGCACACCCTTACTCGCTGGCCTGGACGCGGGTGTTCTGGAAGGCCGCGATCAGCCAGCCGTCGGGGCCGTTGGTGGCCACGAAGGTCTGGACGGAATCCTCGCCCATTGGAACGATCTTGCCCTTGGTGTGGAAGATCGCGACATCGGCGGAGAGGAAGCGCAGGTCGACGATCCGCGCTTCGACCTTGCTGTTCTTCAGTACGCCGTCGAACGCGGGCTGAAGCAGGTCGACGATCGCCTGCCGGCCGGCAGCATGGGTACCGCGAAAGTCGATCAGATCGGCGTCGGCGGTGTGGTACGAGGCGTACGCTGCGGCGTCACCCCGCGCCCACGCCTCGTTGATCTTGTCGAGCAATCCCCGAACCTCGGTCTCGTCGGCTCCGGACGCCGCTCCCGCGCCGACACTCGCAGACGGTGGCACCGACCTGTCCCGCTCTCCACCGTTGTCCGAGCCGCATGCGGCCAACGCGGCCACGGCGATGACCGATGCGACGACGAACTGACCGAACCGGAAGCGTCGTACGTGCATGACTGTCCACCTCCATTGACAAGTAGCGACGGCTTCTGCCGTCTGCCGCTCAGTCAAGCGATTCGCTGCTGCAAGCAGCAAGTTCTTGCAGCAGCTATCCGGGGTAGATCAGGGTGCTCCCCTAGCGCCCTCCGGGAGACTCGTCAGAGGGCGGTCGCCGGGCCCGGCGCCCCCGGGTGGCGTGCTGCCGGCCCCCGGTACGCAGGTTGACAGTCTCGGCACCGGCATCCCAGCGGCCCTGCCGCAGGAACTCGAGCAGGAACCGCAACTCGGCGTCGGAGTACTGGCTGATCTGCCGCTGCCAGCGAACGTTCAGCCGCTCGTAGTACCCGGCGACCCGCGCGACCTGCTCGGGGACCACATGGATCACGACCCGCCGACGGTCCGCCGGATCCGGCTCCCGCCGCACGTATCCGGCACGTTCGAGCCGGTCCACGAGGCGGGTCACCGCACTCGTGGTCATTCCCATCAGATCGGCCAGCCGCCTGACCCCGGCCGGTCCGGTCTCCAGCAGTGCGGCCAGCCCGTGCACATCGGAAACCGACAGGTCGAGCTGATGAGCGACCGCAACCTGAAATCGCACCGCGGCGGAGATGTAGCGCGGCATCTCCTCCACCAACCCACCGATCAGCTCATCCCGGCCCTCCACCGTCCACCCCTTCCGACTCCGGCCGCATGGCCATCGCCTCGACCGTAACGATCAAACGACAACCAGCGCAGTCCGGCGTACCAGCGGAAGTGTCGCGCACGCCGGTGACACGACGTAGCCGACAGCCGACCGCGCTGATCGCGGAGAGGACGTCTCGCCGAGGATGTTTCCGGCGATCTTGGTGTAAGAGCACTGAAGGGTCGGCGAAAGGCAGGGATGCGTATAAATAGCTGGGCAGTTGGGCCGCTTGACGTCGAGCGGTCCGCACCGCCCACTCTCCTCCTGGCGGGGCGGTGCGGGGAGATGGTCGTGGGCGCCCGGGCCGGACGACGGTCGGTAGGCTGGGGAGAGTGACCCTCACCCACCGGGAACTCTTCGAACGGTACGTCTACGCCGGTGCGATCAGCCGGGACCCCGAGGCGACCGCCGCCCTCTTCACCGACGACGGTGAATACGAGGCACCACTGGTGCCGGAGGGTCATCCGCTGCCGCGCCGGCTGGCCGGCCGGGAGGCGATCCGGGCCGGCATGGGCGCGTACCACCGGGAGCCGGCCTACCAGGGTACGGTCGACATGGCGGAGTCCGGGTACGTACTGCACGACACCGCCGATCCCGACGTCTTCGTCGTCGAGATCGACACCGCCCTCGTCGGGCCGACCGGGCAGCGTACGACCATGTCCCTGGTGCAGATCTTCCGGATCCGCGACGGCCGGATCGCGAAGCTCCGCGACTACTTCCCGCTCCCACCACAGTGAACCTTTTTCAACCTGAACCGCGGGGCGCTCGCGCTCCGCGTTCGACCTCGCGGTCCACTGGACCGCAAGGGAGGTTGAAAAAGGTTCAGTCGTCCGGGGGCATGTGACGACGCTCGGCCCGCAGCCGAACGGTCGACGTCGGCGCTCGGGTTCGCCGGCCGTGCAGGGTCGCACAGCCCGGAGGGCAGGGCCGGACTGGGCCACCGAAGGTCCCGCCACGGCCGGCTCGGCGGCCCGGGCTCAGCGCGGGACGGCGTAGGCCAGTGGCAGTGGGGTCGGCTGGCCGGGCCAGGTGGCGGTCAGTGTGGCGCCGATCGGCGTGGCGCCGGTCAGCCCGTCGTCCCCGGCTCCGGGGCGGCGGGCGACGGCGAGTTCCACGGCGTCCGTGACGATGGTCGTGTGCCCGTCGTCCTCGACCACCCGACGGATGACGTGCACCGACGGCACGGTGCTGCCAGGGGTGCCGCTGCCGGTCACGGTCATGCTCGGCTCGCGGACCTCGCGTACCCCGTCGACCTCGAAGAACTCCTCCGCCTGACCGCCGCCGGTGACGATCGCGCCGGCCAGTGCGCTGGCATAGACCGGGTCGCCGCAGGCGTCGTACACCCAGCGGCGGCCGAGCACCGAGTGCTCGGCGGTGCCGATCAGCCAGTCGTCGCCGCCGGGCAGGGGTCCGGCGCGGTAGCTGAGCGGAACCTGGTGCACCGGCCCGTCACCGGACCTGACGAGCATGGTCTCGATCCCGACCGCTCCGTCCGGGTCGTCGAACCGGAAGCTCGCGACGCGGACGACGTGGGCGGGGGCCGACCCCTGGTACCAGCGCCGGCCGGGCAGCCAGTCCGCCAGGAGTTCGAGTTTGCCGGGATGTAGTTGGGCCCGGTGCAGCAGCGCCATGCACAAGATCGTAGCCCGCTCGTGCCGGAGATTGGCCGGCGGCGGGGCCCTGTGCACGGCGCCGACGGTGGCAGCATAGGAGGCAGCCCGGATCCGCTCCGGCTGCCGGGCGTCCACTCGTCGGATGGGGAGACGATGTCGACCGCCGTTGCCAATCCGTTCGGATCCACCGCCGACCTGCACCGGGTGCTCGCCGAACTCCGCCGGGACAGCCCGGTCGTGGAGGTCGAACTACCGACCGGCGCCACCGCCTGGGTCGTCACCCGCTACGAGGACGCACAGCGGGCGCTGAGCGACCCCCGGCTGGCCAAGACCACCTCGGCCGGCGGGTTCAGCTATCGGGGCATGATCCCGGACGACGTGGCCCGGGCGGTGGGCCGGCACATGCTGGCGCAGAACCCGCCCGACCACACCCGGCTGCGCCGGCTGGTCTCCGGGGCGTTCACGGCACGTCGGGTGGCCGCGCTGCGCCCCCGGATCGAGGAGCTGGCCGAGCAGTTGCTGGACGGCATCGCCGACGCCGAGCAGGTGGACCTGATCGACCGCTTCGCCTTCCCGCTGCCGATCCAGGTGATCTGCGAACTGCTCGGGGTACCGGCCGAGGACCAGGCCGATTTCCGGAGCTGGACGGATGCGATCGTCACCGGCCCGATGAACCCGGCCGGGCTGCCGCCCGCGCTGACCGCGATCGTCGGTTACATCCGTGCGCTGCTGGCGGCCAAGCGCGAGTGCCCGGCCGACGACCTGCTCTCCGCGCTGATCGCCGTGCACGAGCAGGGCGACCGGCTCACCGACGACGAACTCGTCTCGATGGTCTACCTGTTCCTGATCGCCGGGCACGAGACCACGGTCAATCTGATCGGCAACGGCATGCTGCTGCTGTTGGCCGAGCCGGAGCGGTGGGCCCGGGTGGTGGCCGAGCCGGAGCTGCTGCCCGGGACGATCGAGGAGGTGTTGCGCTACGAGGGCCCGGTGCAGAACGCTTCGTTCCGGACCGCGATCGAGCCGGTCGAGCTGGGCGGCCGGACCATCCCCGAGGGCGCGTCGGTGCTGGTGGCCCTGCTGTCCGCGAACCGGGACCCGGACCGGTTCCCCGAGCCGGACCGGCTGGACCTCGACCGGCCACCCATCCCCAACCTCGCCTTCGGGCACGGCATCCACTACTGCCTCGGTGCACCGCTGGCCCGGCTGGAGGGGCAGATCGCCTTCGGCGCCCTGGCCCGCCGGTTTCCCGACATGCGCCTCGCGGCGCCGCCGGAGGAGATCGGCTGGCGGTCCAGCCTGCTGCTCCGTGGCCTCTCCGCACTGCCGGTCAGGCCGCGCGGCTGACCGGATCCGTTCGGGCGGCTGACCGGGTCACAGCACCTGGGAGAGGAACTGCCCGAGCCGAGCGCTCCGCGGGTCCTCGAAGAGCTGCGCGGGCGGGCCCGCCTCGACCACCCGGCCCCGGTCGAGGAAGACGACCTGGTCGGCGACCTGCCGGGCGAAGCCCATCTCGTGGGTGACGACCAGCATCGTCATGCCCTGGCCGGCCAGCTCCGCCATCAGCGAGAGCACGCCCTTGACGAGTTCGGGGTCGAGCGCCGAGGTCGCCTCGTCGAAGAGCATCACCCGGGGCGACATCGCCAGTGCCCGGGCGATGGCCACCCGCTGCTGCTGGCCGCCGGAGAGCCGGCCGGGTCGGACGTCGGCCTTGTGCCGCAGTCCGACCAGGTCGAGCTGGCGCAGCGCCAGCTCGGTGGCCTCGTCCCGGGAGAGCTTCTTGAGCTGCCGGAGTGCGAGCGTGACGTTGCGCAGCACCGTCATGTGCGGGAAGAGGTTGAACTGCTGGAAGACCATGCCGATCCGCTGGCGCAGCGCGTCCGGGTCCTGGTCGAGCACGCTCACGCCGTCCAGCAGTACGTCGCCCCGGTCCGGCTCCAGCAGCCGGTTGACGACCCGCAGCAGGGTGGACTTCCCGGACCCGGACGGGCCGATGACGCAGGCGGTCTCGCCCCGGCCGACCTCCAGGTCGATGCCGCGCAGCACCTGGTGCCGGCCGAACGAGAGGTGTACGTCCCGGGTCGCGACGCTCACCGACTCGTACCCGGGACCGGTCCCGTCCCCGGTCGAGCCGGCCGGAGTCGGCGAACCGACGGGCGGTGTGGCCTCGACGGCCGACGCCGACCGGATGGATGCGGTCGGACGGAGAGACTCAGGCATGCCGGGTTTCCCTTCCACCGGTTGGTAGCGCGGTCTCGCCGGCCAGCGCCACCGGATCGTCGAAGTCGGATTCCGGGCCACCGGCCCGGCCCTCGCGCAGCCGCCGGTCGACCCAGTTCACCAGGTGGGTCAGCGGCACGGTGATGACCAGGTAGAACAGCCCGGCGAGCAGCAACGCGGACTCGTTGCCGGTGTTCGCCGCGTAGTCCTGGCCGATCCGGAACAGTTCCCGCTGGCTGGCCACCAGGCCGAGGAAGTAGACCAGGCTGGAGTCCTTGATCAGTGCGATGAGCTGGTTGACCCAGGCCGGCAGGACCCGGCGTACGCCCTGCGGGATGATCACCAGGCGCATGGCGGCGCCGTGCGACAGGCCCAGGGCCCGGGTCGCCTCCAGTTGGCTGGCCTCCACGCTCTGGATGCCGGACCGGAAGATCTCCCCGATGTACGCCGCCGCGATCAGCGACAGCGCCAGGATGCCCAGCGGATACGGGTTGGGGCCCCACCAGGCGAGCCCGAGGGGCGCCAGCCCGACCCCGATCAGCAGGATGGTGACGGCGGCCGGCAGCCCCCGGAACACATCGGTGTAGATCCGGGCCGGCCAGCGCAGCCAGCGGGTCCGGGCCAGCCCGGCCATCGCCAGCAGCATGCCGAGCAGCGTCCCCAGGATGGCCGAGAGCAGCGCCAGCAGCAGCGTGTTGGGCAGCCCGACCGTCAGCATCTCGGGCAGCGCCTCGCGCATCGACTCCAGGTCGAAGAAGGTCTCCCACAATGTCGCCAGGGTCTCCATGGCCTCACCTGTCTCGGGGTCCGGAGCCGCCGGCCGGCGCGCGGTGCGACCGGCCGACGGCTGTCTGCGGTGCTGGCCGGGTCAGCTCGCCGGGGTGGCGGCCGGGCTCGTCGGCCCGGCCTTGACCGGCGGGTACGTCACCGTGCCGCTGCCCGGCTTGAAGCTGGCCGGCACCGGCCGCCCCGGGTAGTACTGCTCCTGGAGGCGGGTCCAGGTGCCGTCCTCGATCACCTGGTCGAGCGCGGAGTCCAGCGCCTCACGCAGCGGGTCGGCGCCCTTGGCCACCGCGAACGCGGTCGGCGCCGAGCTGAGCTGCTTCTCGGCCAGTACGATCTTGCCGCCACTCTCCTGTGCGGACTTCTCGCCGATCTCGGCGGGCGCGATCCAGGCGTCGGCGGTCTTCGCCTTGAGCTGGTTGATCGCGCCGTTGTAGTCGGGTACCCGGACCGGGTCCAGCCCCTCCTTGGTGGCGTAGTCGTCCTGCACGGTGCCCTGCACCACGACCACCCGCTTGCCCTTCAGCTCGCCGAAGCTCCTGATCGGCGAGCCGGCCGGTACGTCGAGTCCGAAGTAGCCGAAGTCGTACCCGTTGCTGAAGTCGACGGTCTTCTTCCGCGCCTCGGTGATGGTGATCGACGACGAGCCGGCGTCGAACTTGTGGTTGTTGACCTGGGCGAGCAGCGCGGAGAACTCGGTGCCGACGAACTCCACCTTGAGCCCGAGCCTGCCGGCGACGGCGGTCATCAGGTCGTTGTCGAAGCCGGTGAACTTCCCGTCCTTCAGATAGACGTTCGGCGGGGCGTCGGTGAGCGTGCCGACCCGCAGGGTGCCGGGTTGCAGCAGGTCGTACGGGTTGTCGGCGGCGTCGCCGGAGGAGGAGCCGCCGCACGCGGCGACCGCGCCGAACAGCGCGACGGCGGCGACTCCGGAGAGGAGGCGGGTGGCGAGAGTATTGATCCGCATTGTAGTGAAACTCCAGGAAATATCCGGCGACGATGGGCCGACAACTGCCCCGACCGGTCAGGTCACGAGCAGTGCAGGACGACGTCGCTCAGGGGTGCTGACGAGATGGTCGGATGCCGCCGACCGGCGGTCGCGGTCAGGCCGAGGCCCGACGGGTCAGGCCGAGGCCCGACAGGTCAGGCTGAGGCCCGACAGAGCGCCGAGGCCCGACAGAGCATGGTGCTGGTCCGGCAGAGGTCGACGTGTCGACGCCACCGGTGCCAGGTGACATGCAGCCGGCTCGCCCGCCCGGCTTGGATGCTGCGCACTGCGAAACCTCCATCGGTCCTGGCGGTAGCACCCGCACCCACGTGGGGGGTTGCTGCGACGTCGACGAGCCAGGTCTCTCGGTCGCTCTGGATGGCCGGTGATCAGCCTACTCAACCGGGGCCCCGACGTTCCAACTGGTCAGGGCCGGGATGGCTGTGGTGCTCGCCACCTGCCACCGCCGAGCGGGACTTCCGGGGCCGGATGGGCCGCCGCCGCACGGCCCACCCGGTGATCCGTCAACTGACCGTAATCGTCAGGTGACTCGACATGGTCGCCCCGGTGCTGTCGGTGACGGTCAGCCGGGCGGTGTAGGTGCCCGGCCGGGCGTACGCGTGGGTCGCCGACGCGCCGTGCACGACCGGAGTGTTGTCGCCGAAGTCCCAGGCGCGGTCGGTGATCGTCCGCCCGGCCGCCGCGGTGGCCGTACCGGTGAACGCCACCGACAGCGGCGCGGTCCCGGTCCGTGGGGTGGCGGTGACCGAGACGCTGCCGCCGGTCTCCCGCTTCACGCCCGCCCCGTTGAACCGCAACCAGTCCAGCGAGAGCAGGTCGGGGGTGCCACCGGTCTGCGCCGGGTTGGTGAAGACCAGATAGAGGGTGAAGGTCGCGCCCGGGTTGGCCAGGTTGACCGTCGGGGAGACCACGTTGTCCCAGCCGCCGGTGCTGCCGACCGGCATCGTGCCGAGCAGTTGCCCGGTCGGCGAACCGGCCCGGAACTCGATGCTGCCGCCGCCGCTGCCCGAGCTGACCCCGGCGGTGACCGAGCCGATCCCGGTCAGGTTCACCGGGCCGAAGCTGATCCACTCGCCGTGGTCGACGTCGCCGACCCGCCGCCCGGCCCGGGCGGTCGCCCGGTCCAGCACCTGGATCCCGTTCGAGGCGTCGAAGTGCTCCGCCTCCTTGCTCTTGGTCTGCAACTCGTGCCGGACCGAGCCGATCAGCGCCGGCACCCCGCCGGGGCCGCCGCCGTCGGTGTACTGGGCGGTCAGCACCGTGTAGAGGTTCTGGCCCGGGCCGTGCCCGTCGCCGCCGGCCGGCTCGGTGCCGAGCGAGCCGGAGCAGCCGAGGTAGTTGTCCATCGGGTGGCTGTGGCTGTCGTGCCCGAGTTGGGTCTGGGTGACCACCCGGGCGCAGTCGACGGTGCTCTCCTCCGGGTCGGTGACGGTGACCGCGTACGGGATCTGGTCGCCGAAGTCGAAGAAGCCGCCGTTCGGCACGTTCAGTGCGACCGTCGGCCGGGTGTTGCCGACCGTGATCTGTACGGTCGCCACCGAACTGAGCCCACCCGCGCTGCTCACCGTCAGCCGGGCGGTGAACCGGCCCCGGTCGGCGTACGTGTGCGTCGGGTTCGCCGCCGTCGAGTCGGTGTCACCGTCGCCGTCGAGATCCCAGGCGTACGTGATCGGCGAGCCGTCACCGGAGGCCGAGCCGGCGCTGGAGAACCGGACCGTCAGCGGCCCCGGACCGTTGTCCCGGTCCACGGTCAGCTTCGCCACCGGCGGGCGGCCGTTCGCCACGTAGTCGATCCGGTAGATCCCGGCCCCCTCGTTGCTGCCGCCCCGGCCGCTGCCGCTGCCGACCCCGAAGTCGATCACGTAGAGCGAGCCGTCCGGGCCGAACTCCGCCTCGAAGGGCTGGATCCAGCTCATGTCGGCGAAGATCCCGTTGATCGACTGGAGGTCGCCGACCCGGGTCGGCCCGAACCTCGGGTCGGTGAAGGTCTGCGCGGTGTCGTGTGTCGACAGGGTCTTCCACCACTGCCGGGTCAGCTCGTAGACGATCCACTTGCCCTCGTAGTACTCCGGGAACTTCGTCGGCCTCGGGTTGGCCGGGTCGAAGTCGTAGACCGGGCCGCTCATCGGGCCGCCACCGCCGGTACCCAGCTCGGGGAAGCGGGCCGAGGCGGAGTAGGCGTACCAGACCAGGGCCGAGCGGGCCGCCGGCAGGTTGGTCAGCCCGGTGTTGTTGGGGGAGTTGTTGACCAGGGCGGCGCAGTCGAACTTCGGCCCCGGGGTCGAGGTCGCGAAGTTGTAGTCGTTGAACGGCACGTTGTCGCCGGTGCAGTACGGCCAGCCGTAGTTGCCGGCGCTGGTGATCCGGTTGAACTCGACCGTCCCCTCCGGACCCCGGTTCGGGTCGGCGGCCCGGGCGTCCGGCCCGTAGTCGGCGACCAGCAGCGCGTCGGTCAGCGGGTCGACGGTGATCCGGAACGGGTTGCGCATCCCCATGGCGAAGATCTCCGGCCGCGTCCGGGCGGTACCCGGGGCGAAGAGGTTGCCGGCCGGCACCGCGTACGTGCCGTCGGGGCGGGGGGTGATGCGCAGGATCTTGCCCCGCAGGTCGTTGGTGTTCCCGGCGGTCGCCTGCGCGTCCCAGGCCCGCCGGCCGGCCCGCTCGTCGATCGGGGTGTAGCCGCTGGACTCGAAGGGGTCGGTGTTGTCGCCGATCCCGGCGTAGAGGTTGCCGTGCCGGTCCATGGTCAGCGAGCCGCCCATGTGCGAGTTGGCCCGCCCCTCGCCCCGGTAGGTGGGTATGGTCAGCAACCGCCGCTCGCTGCTCATCGCGATCGCGTCGTCCGCGACGGTGAACCGGGACAGGTTGAGCTGGTTGGCGGTCTTGTCCGACCAGAGCAGATAGATCCAGTTGTTGGTGCCGAAGTCGTTGTCCAGGGTCATCCCGAGCAGCCCGTCGGACTGGCTGGTCTGGGTCGGGGTGTAGGCGAAGTCGATAAGCGTGCGGACGGCCAGGGTCTCCTGGTCGATCACCTTCACCGCGCCGGTCCGCTGGATGTAGAAGACCCGCCGGTCCGGCGCCACGGCCAGCTCGAACGGGTCGGCCAGGTCCGCGGTGACCAGCGGTACCCGCTGGAAGTTGCCGGTCCGGGTGGCCCCGCAGTCGCCGGGCACCGCCCCGGCCGCCCACTCGATGCCGCCGCGCAGGTGGGCCAGGAAGGCCGGTTCGGCAAAGGCGGAGCTGGCGTGCCCGCCAGCGGTGAACCAGGACCGGCCGCCGTCGTAGTGCTGGCACCACGAGTACGCGTGGTCGTGCCCCTCGTCCAGCCCGGGGATGCCGTCCCGGACCTTGATCTGGGCGAGCGTGTGCACCCGGCCGGTCGGGTTGGTGCGCCAGTTGTACCACTCCTCGCCGCGCTCCCACAGCTCCGGCAGGTCCTTCGTGGACGGATGCGCCCCGTCCAGCACCTTGACCCGGCCCGGGTACGTGCCGCCGGTCGAGGAGAAGTCGGGATGGAAGTCGAAGATCGTGCCGACCAGGCCCTCGTACCAGGCCCAGTCGCGTTCACTGGCCGAGGCGGCGTGCAGGCCGACCCAGCCACCGCCGGCCCGGACGAAGTTCTGCAACGCGCTGCGCTGCGCGGCGTCGAGCAGGTCGCCGGACTCCGGGGTGGAGTTGGTGTTGTTGAAGACGAGTACGTCGAACCGGCCGAGGTTGGCGTCGGTGAACGCCCCGGCGTCGGTGGTCGCCTCGACCTCGAAGTCGTGCTCGGCGCCGAGCCGCTCGATCGCGGCGATGCCGGCCGGGATCGAGTCGTGGTAGTAGTTCGTGGTCTTGGAGAAGACCAGGACCCGGAACCGGGCCGCTGCCGAGGCGGGGACGGGTGCCATGCCCAGCAGCAGGGTCACGATCGCGAGCAGGGCGAGGACGGTCGTGCGGTGGCGTCTCATACGGGCGCTCCCGGACTTGAGTAAACGGGAAAACTGCCGCCGCCGACCTGGTCAGCCTACGTGGACCGATTCGGGCCCGTCAATCTTGACATGTTCCTTACCGTTCCCGGCTCAGCCCGCCTCGGCCACGTCCATCGCCCGGTAGATCCGCTGTTCCGAGATCGGGTACGGCGTACCGAGCGCCTGGGCGAAGACGTTCACCCGGAGTTCCTCGATCATCCAGCGGATCTGCCGTACCGCGTCGTCGCCCCGGCGGGCCGGTGGCAACGCGTCGAGCATCTCCTGGTATTCCTGCTGCACCTGGGCGATCCGGGCCTGCTGGTCGCGGTCCCGCTGCGGGTTCTGCGGCAGCCGGTCAAGGCGTCGCTCGATCGCGGTCAGATAGCGCGGCAGGTCGGCCAGCCGGGCGTAGCCGGTCTCGGTGACGAAGCCCCGGTGCACCAGCCCGGAGAGCTGGGCGCGGATGTCGGCCAGCGCCGCCACCATGGTCAGGTTGTTGGTCCGGGCCAGCCGCTGTTCCACGGCGTAGGCGGTGGCCAGCACCCGGCGTACCCGGTCGACGACCTCGAACGTGGTGTCGACCAACTCCGAGCGGACCCGGTCGCGTAGCGCGGCGAAACCCTCGGCGTCCCAGGCCGGCCCGCCGGCATCGGCGATCAGCTTGTCCACCGCCGCGTCGGCGGCGTCGTCGAGCAGGTCCTGCACGTTGCGGTGCGGGTTGCGGCTCAGGGCCAGCTTCGCCTCGTTGGAGAGCCGTCCGGAGACGAACTTCTGCGGCGAGCCGAGGGTCAGCCGGAGCAGCCGTCGGGTGCCGGCCCACATCTGCCGGCGCTGCTCGGCCTCGGTCTCGAAGACCCGTACGCCGACGCTGTCGCCCTCGTCGGTCAGCGCCGGATAGGCGGTGACCAGGTAGCCGGCCCGGTCCTGCTCGATCGAGCGCGGCAGCGTGCCGATGCTCCACTCCCGCAGGCCGGAGCGTTCGACGTCCGGCGCGGCGGCGGCCACCATCCGGCGTACCTGGGTGGTGAGCTGCCGTTGCAGCGCCGGCAGGTCCTTGCCCTCGGCGACGGTCTGCCGCTCCTCGCCGACCACCCGGAAGGTGGGGCGCAGGTGTGCCGGCAGCCGCTCGGTGTCCCAGGCGTCGCGCGGCACGGTCACCCCGGTCATCCGGCGCAGCTCCCGGGTCAGCGCGTCGAGCAGCGGCTCCCGGCCGGGTGTGATCGAGGCCAGTACCGCCCGGGCGTAGTCCGGCACCGGGACGAAGTTGCGGCGTACGGCCTTCGGTAGCGACCGGATCAGCGCCACCACCAGCTCCTCGCGGAGTCCCGGCACCTGCCAGTCGAAGCTCTCCGCGTCGACCTGGTTGAGCATCGGCAGCGGGATGTCCACCGTCACCCCGTCGGTCGCCGTCCCCGGCTCGAACCGGTACGTCAACGGCAGCGCCACCCCGTCCGAGTGCCACTCGTCCGGGTAGTCCGCCGCGTCCACCCCGCCCCGGCCCTCGTTGACCAGCATCTGCCGGTCGAAGGTGAGCAGGTCGGGCCGGTCCCGGCGGGTCTTCTTCCACCAGGAGTCGAAGTGCCGGCCGGATACCACCTCGGCGGGGATCCGCTGATCGTAGAAGGCGTACAGGGTCTCGTCGTCGACCAGGATGTCCCGGCGCCGGGCCCGGTGCTCCAGCTCCTCGACCTCGTCGAGCAGGGCCCGGTTGTCGTGGAAGAACTTGTGGTGGGTCTGCCAGTCGCCCTCGACCAGCGCGTGCCGGATGAACAGTTCCCGGCTCAGCGCCGGGTCGATCCGGCCGAAGTTGACCTTCCGGCCGCTGACCAGCGGGATGCCGTAGAGGGTGACCTTCTCGAAGGCCATCACCGCGGCCTGCTTCTTCTCCCAGTGCGGCTCGCTGTAGCTGCGCTTCACCAGGTGCTGGGCGAGCGCCTCGACCCACTCCGGCTCGATCCGGGCGGCGACCCGGCCCCAGAGCCGGGACGTCTCGACCAGCTCGGCGGCCATCACCCAGCGCGGCGGCTTGCGGAACAGCGCCGAGCCGGGGAAGAGGGCGAACTTGGCCCCCCGGGCACCCAGGTACTCGTTCTTCTGCGCCTCCTTCAGGCCGACGTGCGAGAGCAGCCCGGCGAGCAGCGACTGGTGGATCCGGTCGCTGTCGAACCCGTCCGGCGCGGTGTCACCGGCCCCGCCGGTCGCGGTCGGCGTACCCGGTCCGGTGTCGGCCCGGTCGGTGCCGGCGCGGCCGCCGGTTGCGGCCCCGTCGGTGGTCGGGCCCGCGCCGCGCCCGCCCCGCCCCGGGCGGCCGTCGGGCGGCCCGCCGCCGGTGGTCCGCAACACCTGGCGGAGTTGGGAGTGGATGTCCTGCCACTCCCGGACCCGCAGGTAGTTGAGGTATTCGGCCTTGCACATCCGGCGGAACCCGCTGGACGACAGCTCGCGCTGCCGCTCCTGGAGATATCGCCAGAGGTTGAGCAGGGCGGCGAAGTCCGACTCCTTGTCGGTGAACCGGGCGTGCGCCTGGTCGGCCTGGGCCTGCTTGTCGGCCGGCCGCTCCCGGGGATCCTGGATGGAGAGCGCGGCCGCGATCACCGACACCTCGGTGGCGCAGCCGTTGCGCTCGCCCTCCAGCACCATCCGGGCCAGCCGGGGGTCGACCGGGAGCTGTGCCAGCCGCCGGCCCAGCGGGGTGAGCCGGTGCCCGGTCTCCTCGCCGGTCTCCTCCAGCGCGCCCAGCTCGCGCAGCAGGTTGACCCCGTCGGCGATGTTGCGCTTGTCCGGCGGGTCGATGAACGGGAACGCGGCGATGTCGCCCAGCCCGATCGCGGTCATCTGGAGGATGACCGAGGCGAGATTGGTACGCAGGATCTCCGGGTCGGTGAACTCGGGCCGGGACAGGAAGTCCGGCTCGTCGTAGAGCCGGATGCAGATCCCGTCCGAGGTACGCCCGCAGCGCCCCTTGCGCTGGTTGGCCGACGCCTGGGAGACCGGCTCGATCGGCAACCGCTGCACCTTGAGCCGGTGGCTGTACCGGGAGATCCGGGCGGTGCCGGGATCCACCACGTACTTTATGCCGGGGACCGTGAGTGAGGTCTCGGCGACGTTGGTGGCCAGTACGACCCGGCGGCCCCGGTGCGGCTGGAAGACCCGGTGCTGCTCGGCGGTGGAGAGCCGGGCGAAGAGCGGCAGGATCTCGGTGTCCCGCAGGGCGGGGCGATTCTGCACGAGTTTGCCCAGCGCGTCGGCGGTGTCCCGGATCTCCCGTTCGCCGCTGAGGAAGACCAGGACGTCCCCGGGACCCTCGGCGGCCAACTCCTGCACCGCGTCGCCGATCGCCTGGATCTGGTCCCGTACGGTGTCCCCGTCGTCGTCCGGGTCCTCGCTGTCGCCCAACTCGACCAGCGGCCGGTAGCGGGTCTCGACCGGATAGGTCCGGCCGGAGACCTCCAGTACCGGCGCCGGCTCGCCGCCTGCGGCGAAGTGCCGGGCGAACCGCTCCGGGTCGATGGTCGCCGAGGTGATGATCACCTTCAGGTCGGGCCGACGCGGCAGTAGTTGCCGGAGGTAGCCGAGGATGAAGTCGATGTTGAGGCTGCGCTCGTGCGCCTCGTCGATGATCAGCGTGTCGTACTGCCGGAGCATCCGGTCCTGCTGGAGCTCGGCGAGCAGGATGCCGTCGGTCATCAGCTTGACCAGGGTGCCGTCGCCGACCTGGTCGGTGAAGCGGACCTTGTAGCCGACCACCCCGCCCAGTTCGGTGCCGAGCTCGTCGGCGATCCGGTCCGCCACGGTACGCGCGGCCAGCCGGCGCGGCTGGGTGTGCCCGATCAGCCCCCGGATGCCCCGACCCAGTTCCAGGCAGATCTTGGGTAGCTGGGTGGTCTTGCCGGAGCCGGTCTCGCCGGCCACGATCACCACCTGGTGGTCCCGGATCGCGGCGAGCAGGTCGTCCTTGCGGTCGCTGACCGGCAGTCCGGCGGGATAGGTGATCACCGGTACGGCGGCCCGGCGGCGGGCGAGCCGCTGCTCCGCGGCGGCGATCTCGGCGGCGATCTCGGCGGTGGCCGCCTGCCGCCGCCCGAGATCACGGATCTTGGCCAGCCCTTCCATCCGGCGCTGGATCCGGCGCTGGTCGCGGAACATCAACTCCGGCAGCCGGGCCCGGAGCGCGGGAAGGTCGGCGGCGGGTACGGCAGGGGCGGGCGGTGGCGTCTGCATGTCGTCGCCAAGAATAGGCAGGCCCGGGCGGCGACCGCCCGCGAGTTACCGATGCTCCGGTCCGGGGGCCCGACCAGCCGGGCGAGGCGGGACGGCGACGACACCGTCCCTCCCGGCACCGGCTACCGGTGGACCTTTCTCAACCTCCCCTTGCGGTCCGGCGGACCCAAGGTCGGACGCGGTGCGTGAGTGCCGCGCGGTCCAGGTGGAAAAGGTTCAGTGTTCCGGGGTGGGCTGCCCGGGTTGCGACCGGGCCGGCGGGCGGCGGTCGGCGCCCCAGCGCGACGGCAGCCGGTACGTCCAGCCCGGGCGCCACTCGAACGGCGCGGCGACCAGGTCGGCGAGCGGGGCCCCGTGCAGCAGGTGGTCGAGGGCCCACCGGTTCGCCGAGTGCGCCACGATCAACACCCGGGACCCGTCCCAGGCGGCGGCCAGGTCCCGGAGGAAGTTCCGGGTCTGCTCCACCACCTGCCGGTAGCTCTGCCCGCCCGGAAAGGGCTCGTCCAGGTGCCGGAGGCGCAGCGGGGCAAGCTCGGCCACCGGGCGGCCGGTCAGCTCGCCGTAGTCGCACTCGCGGAGCCGGGAGTCCTGGTGCACCGGCAGCTTCCGCAACGGAAACGCGATCTCCACGGTCTCCACCGCGCGGGCCAGGTCGGAGCAGAAGACGACGCGCAGCCCGTCGTCGCGGCGCCGCTCACCCAACTCGTGGGCCTCTTGCCGGCCGTACTCGGAGAGCTGGCCGGGCTGCCAGCCGGTGGCCAGCCCGGCCTCGTTGTCGGTGGTCATCGCGTGCGTCTCGTAGACGATGTCGACCGCCATGCCCCCACCCTGCCATCCGGGTGGGCCGGCGACCGCGCTAGTCGGAAATCCGGCGGTCGGACCGGATATGGCGGACCGCCCGTCGCCATATAGGAGAAATATAGTCGCGGCTCACAGACTCGGGACAGTACCGCGATCCGATGGTGCCGCCAGACGGCGGAGCGGCAAACGGTATCGGGCTAAGAGGCGCACGGCGCCGCCGGCCAGAGGTAGCCATCGAGATATTCACTCAACCGATCCGTTTCTGGAGGCGACATGACCAGCACGACCCCGACCACCAGCACCGACATCGACCGCGAGCAGGTCAAGGAGATCGTCTGCGAGATTCTGGAAATCGACGCCGACGAGGTCACCGAGACCAGTCTCTTCAAAGAGGACCACGGTGCGGACTCGCTGCTGGCGATCGAAATTCTCGCGGCGCTGGAGCGGAATCTGCACGTCACCATCGACCAGGCGGAACTGAGTCGAATGGTGAATCTCCAGGGCGTTTACGCCGTCGTCGGCGAGGCGTCGAACGCCTGAGCGCGTCGCGCGGACGGCGGAGTCGGGTCGGAAGACTACAGGTGAGTGAGGCGCGATGATGAGCGTTCTGCCAGGCGATGCTCGATCGCCCCGCCGGGTGGTCGTCACCGGGCTCGGCGTGGTGACCAGCATCGGGATCGGGGTCGAGGAGTTTCTCGCCGGGCTGCGGGCCGGTCGGAGCGGGGTCAAGCCGATCACCGCGTTCGACACGACCGGGTTCGCACACGCCAACGGGTGCGAGATCACCGACTTCGACCCGGCCCGCTGGCTGCACCACGTCGACCCGGCGCAGCTCGGCCGGGCGAGCCAGCTCTCGGCCGCCGCCGCCGGCATGGCGGTCGCGGACGCGGGCATGTCCGTCGAGGCGCTGCGGTCCCGCCGCGCGCTGGTGTCGGTGGGGACCACGGACGGTGAATCCCACGACCTCGACCAACTGGTCGGGGTGCAGGTCGACCGGGGTGCCGAGCACTTCGACCCGGTCGTGGCGCGTCGGGTCCCCGCCGGCCGCCTCTCGTCGAGCATCGTCGCCGAACTCGGGCTGACCGACGTCGAGGCGGTGACGATCCCGACCGCCTGCGCGGCCGGCAACTACGCGGTCGGGTACGGCTTCGACGCGATCCGCAGCGGCGACGTGGAGGTGGCCCTCTGCGGCGGCGCCGACGCGCTGTGCCGGAAGACCTTCACCGGCTTCTACCGGCTCGGCACCATCGCCCCGGAGGCATGCCAGCCGTTCGACCGCAACCGCAAGGGCATCCTCACCGGTGAGGGCGCCGGCATCCTGCTGATGGAGAGCCTCGACTCGGCGCAGGCCCGGGGCGCCCGGATCTACGCGGAGGTGCTCGGCTACGGGCTCAACTGCGACGCGTACCACCCGGTCGCGCCGGACCGGAACAGCATCGCCCGCTGCATCGAGCTGGCCCACCGCAACGCCGGGGTGAAGCCGGGCGACATCGACTTCATCTCCGCGCACGGCACCGGGACCAAGGCGAACGACGTGACCGAGGCCGGCGCCATCCGGCAGGTCTTCGGGCAGCGCCCGCCGCGTACGGTCTCGATCAAGGGGATGATCGGGCACACCATGGGGGCGGCGAGCGCCCTCGCCTCGGCGGCCTGCGCCCTGGCCATCACCCACAAATTCATCCCGCCGACCATCAACCACGTCGAGACCGACCCCGAGTGCGGGCTCGACTGTGTACCGAACGTGGCCCAGGACGCCGACCTGCGGGTGGTGCAGAACAACGCGCTCGCCTTCGGCGGCAACAACGCGGTGCTGATCCTCGGCAGGTACGAGGTGACGCCATGACCGCGCTGGTGGTGGGGATGGGCGCGGTGGCCAGCATCGGCGGCAACACCGTCGAGTTCTTCGACTCGCTCTGCGCCGGCTACAGCGGGCTGGCCGAACTGCGCGGCTTCGACCGCAGCCGGTACCGGGCACAGCACGCGTACGAGATCGACGACCGGCCGGGGCCGGGCTGCGACGAGACCCTGCGGGCCAGCCGGTGGCTGGAGCAGGCGGTCGCCGCCGCGCTGGCCGACGCCGGCCTCGACGACGACCTCGGCGACACGCCGGTACTGATCGGCACCACGCTGCGCGAACTGCGGTCGGTCGAGCTGAGCTGGCGGGACGGCGTCCCGTTCGACGTACGCGACCTGCACTTCGGCAGCGCGCTGCGGAAGCGGTTCGGCGCCACCAACACGCACACGGTGGCGAACGCCTGCTCGGCCTCGCTCTACGCCCTCGGGCTCGGCATGGACCTGCTGGCGATCGGCGCCGCCGACACCGTGGTGGTGGCCGGGGTCGACACCATCACCGAGAGCACCTACGGGCTGCTGGACCGCTGTTACCCGGAGGCGCCCGCACAGGTGCGGCCGTTCGACCGGGACCGCCGGGGCATGCTCCAGGGCGAGGGTGCGGTGGCCGTGGTGCTGCGCCGGGAGGCGGACGGCCCCGGTGCCGGGCACCGGCACGCGCGGGTCCGGGGCGTGGCGATGAACTGCGACGCCTACCACCCGTCGGCGCCGGACGCCAAGAACATCGCGCTGGTCACCCGGGAGGCGCACCGCCGGGCCGGGGTGGAACCGGCCGAGGTCGACCTGCTGATGCTGCACGGCACCGGGACGGCGCTGAACGACGAGGCCGAGGCGCAGGCCGTCCGGGAGGTCTTCTCCGGGGTGGCGCCCTCGCCGTACATGACCGCGATCAAGTCGATGACCGGGCACACCGCCGGCGCCTCCGGGCTGCACAGCCTGGTGGTGGCGGTCGAGGCGCTGCGCTCCGGGGTGGTGCCGCCGATCCTCGGCCTGGACAACCCGATCGACGAGGTCGACGGCTTCCGACTGGTACGCGAGCACGCCGAGCTGGCCACCCTGCGGGTCGCCCAGGTGGACTCGTTCGGCTTCGGCGGGCTGAATGCCGTCGCGATCGTGGAGAAGGTGTCCTGATGGCTCCGGTCGACGTGGTGGTCAGCGGGGTGGGCGTGGCGGTCTCCGGGATCGCCGGCCCCGACGACCTGCTCCGGCGTACCCCGGCCGGTGCCGACGGGGACGACCCGACCCGCCGCCTGGTCGGCAAGGGGCTGCGCTACAAGGACCGGGCCACCCGGCTCGCGCTCTGCGCCGGCCGGGACGCGCTGGCCGACGCCGGGCTGCTCGGCGACCCGGGCCTGACCGTCCCCGGCGAGACCGTCGGCGTGGTGGTCAGCTCCAACTACGGCAACGTCGACACGGTATGCGACACGGTGTCGACCATCGCCGCGGAGACCTACGTCGGGCTGAGCCCGATGGCCCTGCCGGCCACCGCCAGCAACGTGATCGCGTCCTGGCTGGCGATCTGGTTCCGGCTGCGCGGCGCCAACCTGACCATGTGCAACGGCCCGACCTCCGGGCTGGACGCGGTCAACTGGGGCCGGCTGCTGGTGCTGGCCGGCCGGGTGGACCGGGTGCTGGTGGTCGGGGTCGAGCCGGCGAACGCGCCGGTGCGGCACCTGGTCAGCGGTGGTCGCAGCAACGGCGAGGACGACCTGCGGCTCTTCGACGGTGCCGCCGCGCTGGTGCTGGAGTCGGCGGAGTCGGTGCGGGACCGGGGCGTCGAGGCGCTCGCCGAACTCGGCCCGTACGCCCGCAAGGCGGACCAGCCGGCGGCGGTGGCGGCGATCCGGCGTACCGACCCGCGACCGGTGGACATGTGGTTCGGCGCCGGGGCGGGTGGACCGGCCGGGGTGACCGAGCGGACCAGCCACGACCTGACCGCGTACCACGGGCACTGCTCCGGGGCGCTCGGCGTGCTCCAGTGCGTCGCCGGCACCGCGTGGCTGAACGGGCACGACCGGGGCGCCGTACTGGCCACCGCCGACGGCGAGGGCTCGGACGCGGCGGCGGCGCTGCTGCTGACCGCCGGTGGAGGCCGGTGATGAGCATCTCCGCGCCGCCGAGGACGGACCGTGCCGGGTCGCCCGGGACCGGGGTACCGGTCCGGTGCCGCCGGCCCGGTGTCGGTGTGCGGCCGGTACGCACCCTGCTGCTGCATGGCCTGGGCAGCAGCCGGGGCGTCTGGGACCGCTTCGAGTCGCGGGCGCCGGAGTGGCTGGAGCTGTGGGACGCCGAGCTGCCCTGGGCGAGCGTCGGCGACACCGGCTGGAGCCACCGGGCCGACGCCACCGGCTGGGCGGCACGGGCGCTGGCCGGGGTCCCCGACGGCGCCGACCTGGTGGTCGCGCACTCGTTCGCCGCGAACACCCTGCTGGAACTGCTCGGCCGGGTCGGCGCGGCGACGGAGCCGGAGAGCGTCCGGCCGGCGATGGCGATGGCTCCGGCGGCCACGGCCGCGGTGCCGCTGCCCCGGGCGGTGGTGCTGGTCTCGCCGTTCTACCGGCCGGCCGCCGACGACTTCGACTGGGCGGCGATCGACTTCTATCTCAACCACTTCCACCGGATTCTGGAAGAGGGGATCCGGGTCAGTGCCCCGGCCGGGCTGCCCGCCGAGGTACGTGCCGCGATGGGCGAGCGGGTCCGGGAGCGGATCGGCCCGTACGGCTGGATGCGCTTCTTCGACGCGTACCTGCGTACCCCCTTCCTGCCCGTCGCCGACCTGGCGCTGCCGCTGCTGGTGATCGCTGGCGACGGCGACTTCGCCGCTCGGCCCGGTGACGGGCGGGCGCTGGCCGACGCCGCACCCGCCGGCCGGTACGCGCTGCTCACCGACTGCGGCCACTTCGCGATGGCCGAGCACCCCGACCGGTTCGCCGCCCTGGTGGCGGACTTCGCCCACCCGCTGTCGGCCCCGACGCAATCTGCGGAACCGATCCTCGACACACATCTGGAGCGCACGTGAACTCGACGACCCTGGCACCCCGCCCCGTCTCCGAACCAGCCGCGGACGGCGTGACCCGTGTGGAGCTGCGGCCCCGGTACGAGGGGTCCAACATCTGCACCTGGATCGGCTTCAAGCACGTCAACTACCTGGTGGAGGAGGCCGTCCTCGACCACCTGCGGCAGCGCGGCTTCGCCCCCGGCGGGCTCTACGAGCGGCACGGCCTCTGCGTCGACGTCGTCGACATCGACAGCCGGATCACCCACGCCTTCCACATCGACGACGTGGCGACGGCCGAGGTCCGGCCGCTGCCCGGGGAGGCGCTCGCCTTCGCGGTGGAGATCTCGGTCAACGGCACCCCGCCGATCAAGGCGGTCAGTGCCAAGGTCCGGGTGGAGCTGCGGCTCGACCCGCACGGGCACCCGGCGGAGCCGGCGCCGGCCGAGCTGGCCCCGTACACGGTGGCGCGGCTGGGCCAGGCGCCGGTCAAGGTGAGCCAGCCGGCCGCCGCCGGCCCGGCGCCCGATGGCGACCTGCTGGCCGCGCTCACCGCCGGCCGCAACGCGTACGCCTGGAAGTGGCGGATCCCGTACTTCTACTGCCACTTCACCGAGCGGATGCAGATGTCCGGCTACCTGCGGCAGATGGAGGAGGTCGTCGACCTCTTCCTGGCCGACCGGAACGTCTCGATCAAGCGGCTGCTGGACGAGCAGGACTGGATCCCGGTGGTGCCGCACTCCCGGATCACGCTGCTGGACGAGGCGCGGATGGAGGAGGACCTCTACACCGTCTTCACCGTCGAAAACGTCTTCAAGCGGCTCACCTACACCTCGCGGATGGACTGCTACGTGCTCCGCGACGGCATCCTGGTGCCGACCGCCACCGGCAAGATCACCCACGGGTACGCGGTGATCGAGAACCGCCGCGACTGGAGCCTGGTGGACTTCGACGACCGTCTCGCCAGCGCGCTGGAAGGCACGCCGGCTGCTCCGAGTACGCGTCGATGACCGGCGTCGCCATCACCGGCCTCGGTGTCGTCACGTGCCACGGCAGTGGTACGCGCGCCCTCTGGGACGCGATGATGGCGGCACCGGTTACCGACCCGGGTCCCGTGCCGGACCCGTACGCGAACATGGACGTGCCGGTGGTGCAGGGCGTCCCCGACGCCGACCTCCCGGCGCAGTCGGAGGCGCTCGCCCGGACCTCCCGGCTGGCGCTCCGCGCGGTCGACGAGGCCATCGCCGACGCCGGCCTGCCGCTGGGCGGAGCGGCGACGGCGGGGCCCCGGATCGGGCTGGCCCTGGGCACCTGCATGGGTGACGCGAGCCTGCACGAGCAGTGGCGGGCGGACGGCGGCAAGCCGGCCGCCCGGTTCACCACGGCGCTCGGCGTCGCCTCGGAGGTCGCCGACCGGCTCGGGCCGCTGAGCGTCGCCACCACGATCAGCAACGCCTGCGCGGCCGGCGGCTTCGCCCTCGGTGCCGCGGCCGACCTGGTCCGCTCCGGCGAGGCGGACGTGGTGCTGGCGGTCGGTGCGGACGCGTACAGCCGGGTGATGCTGGCCTGCTTCAACCGGATGGGCGCGGTGGACCCGGTCCGGTGCCGCCCGTTCGACCTGCACCGCGGGGGTACGTCGTTCGGCGAGGCCGCCGGCGCCCTGGTGGTCGAGTCGGAGGAGCACGCCCGGGCCCGGGGCGCGACCGTGCACGCCGTGGTGGAGGGCTCCGGCTGGACCTGCGACGCCTACCACCTGACCGCGCCGGAGCCTGCGGGCACCCAGATCATCCGGGCGATGCGGGCCGCGCTGGCGGAGACCGGTGCCGACTGGGACCGGATCGGCTGCGTTCTGCCGCACGGCACCGGCACCCAGCTCAACGACGTGGTGGAGAGCCGGGCGCTCAACGAGGTGCTCGGCGCCGACGTGCCGCTCTACAGCCTCAAGGCGCTGATCGGGCACACCGGCGGGGCGGCGGCCGCGGTCGCCGCGGTGGCGGCGGCGCTGATCCTGCGGCACCGGACCGTGCCGCCGAACGTGCCGATCGCCGAGCAGGACCCGGAGTGCCGGGTCTGGCTGCCGCAGGGCATGGTCACCCCGCTCGGATCCGATCGGATCATGGTCAACGGGTACGCCTTCGGCGGCAACAACGTGTCGCTGGTGCTCGCGGGGGCCGGCGGATGAGCCGGGACGGGATCGGGGTCGTCGGCCGGCCACCCGGGACGGGTGCACCGCCGGGGCAGCTCGACAGCGCGCCGGGCGGGACTCCGCCGGCCGGCGCCGGGCCGGGCCGGAGCGCCGCGCTCGACCGTGCGCCGGGTCCGGTGCCGTCGGTCGGGCGGGTGGCGGGCCGGATGCCGCCCGCCGGTCAGGTCGTGGTCACCGGGATAGGCGTCTGCGCGCCGTCGGTGGAGCGGCCGGCGGCCGACGGGGCCTGGTTCGACGTCCGCACCCAGCTCGGCCGGCGCGGTTACAAGTACCTGCCGGCGGCCTGCCAGTACCTGCTGGTGGCCGGGCGGCACGCCCTCGACGACGCCGGCGACTGCCTCGACGGTGCGGCCGAGCAGGACCGGGGCGTGGTGGTCGGCACCAACAACGGGGTGGCGGCGTTGCACGACGAGCAGGACCGCACCGTGATCGCCGAGCACGCCAGCGAGCTGAGCCCGGTCACCGCGCCGTACGGCGCGGTCAACGTGCTGACCAGCCGGCTGTCGATGGAGCACGGGTTCACGGGGATCAGCCTGACGCTGATCTCGCCGCTGGTCGCCGGCCTGGAGTCGGTGCAGGTCGGGGCGCGGGCCTTCGCGGCCGGCCGCGCCACCCTGCTGCTCGCCGGCGCGATGGAGCAGGCGGTGCCGGCGCCCGAGGCGGCGGCACCGGAGGAGGGCGCGGTGGTGCTGGTGCTGGAGCCGCCGGAGCAGGCGGAGGCGCGCGGCGCCACCGGCTACGGCCGGTGCGCGGTCCGCACCCTGCTGCTGCCGCCGCACGGGCTCGGCGCCCGGGCGGCCCGGGAGCGGGCCGTGGCCGTGGTCCGGGAGGCGGCGCTGAGCCTCGGTGCCGACCAGGTCCCGGTCTACGCGCTGCTGGACGACTCGGCGGTCAGCGAGCTGGTGGCCGGGGCGGTGCCGGCCGCCGTCGGCCCGGTGCGGGACACCGGCCCGCCCACTGCCGGCAGCCTCACCCCGATGCTCCGGCTGGCCGACCGGCTGCGTGCCGCCGACGGGGACAGCCTGCTGGTCACGGCGGCCGGCACCGGGAACGTGGCGATGGTCCGGATCTGGCGGACGGCCGGATCGACGAGAAGGAGCGCGGGATGCTGATTCCCCTGGAAGGCACGTGGAGTCTGCTGCTGGGCGCGTCCAGCGGCATGGGGCGGGCGACCGCGCTGGCACTGGCCCGGGAGGGCGGCAACGTCATCGGGGTGCACCTGGACATGGGCGAGCGGGCCCAGGCGGCCAAGGCGCTCGAAGCGGAGCTGCGCGGGTACGGCGTACAGGCGCACCTCTTCAACGTCAACGCGTCCAGCCGGTCCGCCCGGGCGCAACTGCTGCCCACCATCGCCGAGCTGACCGGCCCGCGCGGGCTGCACGTCGTACTGCACTCGCTGGCGTTCGGGTCGCTGCTGCCGTACCTGCCGCGCACCGGCTGGGACAAGACGCTGGGCCAGCGGCAGCTGGAGATGACCGTCGACGTGATGGCGCACAGCCTCGTCTACTGGGTGCAGGAGCTGATGGCGGCGAAGCTGCTGCACCGGGGCGCCAAGGTGTACGCGATGACCAGCTCCGGCGCCACCTCGGTGATGCCGAGCTACGGCGCGGTGTCGGCCGCCAAGTGCGCGCTGGAGTCGCACGTCCGGCAGCTCGCCTGCGAACTCGCCCGGTACGGCGTCGCCGTGAACGCGCTCTGCGCCGGAGTCACCGTCACCCCGGCACTGGAGCGGATCCCGGAGCACACCCAGTTCGTCGCCCAGGCCGCCGCCACCAACCCGCACGGCCGGCTCACCCGGCCCGAGGACGTGGCCGAGGCGATCCTGCTGCTGTCCCGCACCGACTCGTCCTGGATCACCGGCAACACGATCGGGGTCGACGGGGCCGAGAACATCGCCGGGATTCCGGCCTGGAGTCCCCGGCACGCCGAGGCGGTCGAGCCGGACGTGGCGGTCGAGCCGAACGGAACGGCCGAGCCGAACGGAACGGCCGAGCCGAACGGGACGCCGGTCGCGACGCCGGCCGCGGTCTGAGGGGAGAAGGACAGATGACCGTCACCACCATCGCCGCGGACGAGCTGGTGCTCTCCGGCTGGTCGGCCGCGTCGGCGTTCGGGCTCGGCGCCGACCGGTTCACCGCCGGCCTGCGGGCCGGGACCGGTGCGGTGACCGCGCTGGACCGGGACGTCTGGCCCGGACCGTACGACCGGGCCGGGCTGATCCCCGGCTTCGACGTCGCCGAGGTGCTCGGCAAGAAGGGCACCCGGTCGATGGACCGGGCCACCGGGATCGCCGTGGCCACCGTCGGGATGCTGCTCGACCGGTACGGCCGGGAGCGGCTGGGCGAGCCCGAGCGGCTCGGCCTGGTGCTGGGTACCAACTCCGGCAGCGTGCAGAGCATCATGGACTTCACCCGGGAGTCGCTGACCGGGGCGAAGCCGTTCCACGTCGACCCGGCGCGCTTCCCGAACACGGTGATGAACCGCGCCGCCGGACAGAGCGCGATCTGGTACGGGCTGAAGGGCCCGAACACCACCATCGCGGGCGGCTCGCTGACCGGCCTGCTGGCGCTGAACTACGCCGTACGGCTGCACCGGTGTGGGCACAGCGAGCCGGTGCTGTGCGGCGCGGTCGAGGAGTACTCGGTGCAGCGCGGCTGGCTGGAGTGGCACGCCCGGTCCCGGGACGGCGCCGCCCCGGCCGACGGCGCGACGCCGCTCGGCGAGGGGTGCGCGATCTTCCTGCTCGAGTCGTACTCCAGTGCGGTCCGGCAGCAGCGCCAGCCGCTGGCGGCGGTCCGGGGCTCCCGGTTCCTCGCCTTCGCCGACCCGTCGGCGGTCCGCACGGTGCTGGCCCGTGCGGTCGCGGAGGCGCTCGCCGGAGCCGGCCTGAGCCCCGCCGACGTGACCGTGCTGGCGGCCTCGGACAGCGGCGACGAGTTCGGCGTGCAGGAGGAGGCCGCCCTGGCCGACGTGCTGGGTGCGACCCGGCCGACCCGGGTGCACTGCCGGGCCCTGCTCGGCGACACCTCGGCGGCGTCGTCGGCGTTCCAGCTCGCCGGTGCGCTCGCCGAGCTTTCCGACCGCCCCGACGGCATCGCGCTGGTGACCGGGGTGGACCGGGACGGCCAGGTCGGCGCCACCCTGCTCGGCGCGGTGGGCTGAGCCGTGGGTACCTCCACACTGGACCTGATCAACGGGCTGCCGGACGGCGTGTGGCGGCCGTGCCCGCGCTGCGCGGCGCTGCTGCACCGGGACCGGCTGGCCCGGGCGATGCACACCTGCCCGGAGTGCGGCCACCACCTGCCGCTGCGCGCCGAGGACCGGATCGCGCTGCTGGTCGACCCGGACAGCTTCGTGGAGCACGACGCCGACCTCGCCGCCGCCGACCCGCTGGAGTTCACCGACCGGATGCCGTACCCGCAGCGGCTGGCCCGGGCCCGGGCCAGGACCGGCCGGGCCGACGGCGCGGTACTGGGCCTGGCGACCATCGGCGGCCACCGGGTCGCGCTGGTCGTGCTCGACTTCGCCTTTCTCGGCGGCAGCATGGGCTCGGTGGTCGGCGAGAAGGTCGCCCGGGCCGCCGAGACCGCGCTGGACCACGGGGTGCCGCTGGTCGCGGTGAGCGCCTCCGGGGGCGCCCGGATGCAGGAGGGCGTCCTCTCCCTGTTGCAGATGGCCAAGACCGCCGCCGCGATCCGGCTGCTCCGGGACGCCGGGGTGCCGTACGTCAGCGTGCTCACCGACCCGGTGTACGGCGGGGTGGCCGCCTCCTTCGCCAGCCTCGGTGACGTGATCATCGCCGAGGAGGGGACCCGGGCCGGTTTCGCCGGGCCCCGGGTGATCGAGCAGACGATCCGGCAGCCGCTGCCGGCGGGCTTCCAGACCGCCCGCTTCCTACACGAGCACGGCCACGTCGACCTGGTGGTACGCCGTCAGGAGCTGCGCGGCGTGCTGGCCCGGCTGGTCGGCTTCGGCGCGGCGGCCGGCAGCTCCGCCGGGAGCCCGGTCGCGGTCGCCGGACGCCGGCCGTCCCGTGCCCCCGGGCACGACGACCGGCCCGAGCGGTCGGTGGACGCCTGGACGGCGGTGGGCCGGGCCCGGGCCGCCGACCGGCCGACGGTGCGGCAGCACATCGACCGGATCTTCGGCGACTTCGTCGAGCTGCACGGCGACCGCTGGGAACGGGACGACTCGGCGATCGTCGGCGGGCTGGCCCGGCTGGGCGGTACCCCGGTGGTGGTGGTCGGGCACGCCAAGGGCCGGGACACCAAGGAGAACGTGGCGAACAACTTCGGCATGCCACACCCGGCGGGCTACCGCAAGGTGATGCGGCTGTTCGAGCTGGCGCAGCGCTGGGGCGTACCGGTGGTGACCCTGGTGGACACCCCGGGGGCGTACCCGGGACTGGCCGCCGAGGAGGGCAACCAGAGCGGCGCGATCGCCGAGACCCTGGCCCTGGCGGCCGGACTGCGTACCCCGGTGGTCGCGGTGATCACCGGCGAGGGCGGCAGCGGCGGCGCGCTGGCGCTGGCGGTCGCGGACCGGCTGCTGATCCAGGAGAACGGCGTCTTCTCGGTGATCAGCCCGGAGGGCTGCGCCGCGATCCTGTTCGGCGATGCCGGGCAGGCCCCGGTGGCCGCCCGCGCGCTGCGGCTGCGCGCCGAGGACCTCGGCCGGCTCGGTGTGGTCGACGAGATCCTGCCGGAGCCGCCCGGTGACCCGGAACGGGCCGCCGGACTCGTCGCCGAGGCGGTGGGCCGGCTGCTGCGCCAGCTCGCCGGGGTCCCGGTCGAGGAACTGCTGGCCGCCCGCTACCGCCGGCTGCGCGGATACGGCGTGCTGGCCCCGGTCGGCGCCGCCACCGGCAGTCCGGTGACGGAACCCTGGAAGGAAGGCGCGCATGTCTGAGCAGGTCCGCGAACCGGCCGCCGTCCGGGCCGCGAACGGCACCGGGCCGGTGACCGCGAACGGCAGCGGAGTGCCCTCCGCCGAACCGGCGCTGCCGGCCGATGCCGCGATGGCCGATGCCGCGCTGGCCGACACTGCGCTGGCCGACACCGCGCCGTCCGATGCCGCGCTGGCCGACACTGCGCTGCGCAGCGCGGTACGGGCCGCCGCCGAGGTGGCGGAGCTGGTCCGTGATCCGGCGATCCGGCGGGTCCGGGTGACCGTGGCCGACGTCCGGATCGAGGTCGAGGGGGCCGAGGGAGGCCGGGAGGCGGTCGTCACCGTCACCGGCGAGGCGGCGTCGGCGCCCGGTGCGGCGCTGACCGGCGTGCCCGGCCCGGCCGTGGCGACGGTACCGGGTGCGGCCGCGACCGCCGTCGACGCGGCGGTCGCCCCGCCGGCCGGCACCGTGCCGGTGACCGCGCCGCTGATGGGGGTCTTCTACCGCCGCCCCGGCCCGGACCAGCAGCCCTTTGCCGAGGTCGGCCAGCGGGTCGAGGCCGGCGACCAGGTCGCGATCGTGGAGGCGATGAAGATGATGAACCCGGTCCTCACCGACCGGGGCGGGATCGTCCGGGCCGTGCACGTCACCGACGGCGAGGTCGTCGAGTACGAGCAGCCGCTGCTCAGCATCGAGCCGGGCTGAGGCGGGCGGACATGGTCAACCGGGTACTCATCTGCAACCGGGGCGAGATCGCCGTCCGGATCATCCGCGCCTGCCGCGATCTCGGACTGGAAAGCGTGCAGGTCTATTCCTCCGCCGACCGGGACAGCCTGGCGGTGCAGCTCGCCGACCAGGCCGTACACATCGGACCGGGGCCGGTCGCCCGCAGCTACACCAACATCCCGGCCATCCTCTACGCCGCCGCCAAGTCCGGCGCCGACGCGGTGCACCCGGGCTGCGGCTTCGTCTCCGAGGACCCGGTCTTCGCCGCCTCCTGCCGGGGCGTCGGGCTCACCTTCGTCGGCCCGGCCGCCGAGCACATCGCGTTGATGGGCGACAAGGTGGCGGCCCGGGCGGCGATGCGGGCCGCCGGCGTACCGGTACTGCCGGGCTCGGACGGCACCGTCGACTCCCTCGGCGACGCGGTGACGGTGGCCGGCGAGATCGGCTTCCCGCTGATCATCAAGGCGGTGGCCGGTGGCGGCGGCCGGGGCATCGCGGTGGTGCACCAGGCCGAGGACCTGCCGCTGGCGTACGAGACGACCCGGGCGGCCGCGCGGAGCCTCTTCGCCGACGACCGGGTCTACCTGGAGCGCTACCTGCCGGCTGCCCGGCACATCGAGGTGCAGGTGCTGGCCGACGGGTACGGCACCGTGCTGCACCTGGGCGAGCGGGACTGCTCGGTCCAGCGCCGGCACCAGAAGCTGGTCGAGGAGTCCCCGTCTCCGGCGCTCGACCCGCGGCTGCGCGAGCGGCTCTGCGCGGCGGCGGTGGCCGGCGCCCGGGACATCGGCTACGTCAGCGCCGGCACCTTCGAGTTCCTGGTCGCGCCGGACGGTGCGGCGTACTTCATGGAGATGAACACCCGGCTCCAGGTCGAGCACCCGATCACCGAGGTACGTACCGGGATCGACATCGTCGGCTGGATGATCCGGATCGCCGCCGGGGAGAAGCTGGACCTGACCCAGTCGGACGTCCGGTTCGAGGGGCACTCGATCGAGGCGCGGATCAACGCCGAGGACGTCGACCGGGACTGGGCCGGTTCGACCGGCCGGCTGCACGGGCTGCGGATGCCGGCCGGGCCCGGCGTACGGGTGGACAGCCACCTCTACGACGGCTACGTCGTACCACCGTTCTACGACTCGCTGCTGGCCAAGGTCGTCACGCACGGCGCCACCCGGGAGGAGGCGCTGCGCCGGCTGGACCGGGCGCTGGCCGAGTACCGGTCGGCGGGGGTGACCACCAACGTCGACTTCCACCGCCGGCTGCTGCGCCATCCCGGCTTCCGCTCCGGCGACTACCAGCTCGGCGTCGTCGAGTCCGTGCTCGCCGAGCCAACCCCGGGCGACGACGCCCGCGGGGAGGACCACGAGATCCACACCGAAAGGACGGAAAGTCATGTCTGACCAGCTCACCACGGGGCTCGACAAGGAAGACCTCCGGCAGCTCATCGCCGACACCATCGACGTCGACCTCTCCGACGTCACCGACGACGCGCACTTCGTCAACGACCTGGAGGTGGACTCCCTGATGGCCCTGGAGATCACCGTCCGGCTGGAGAAGCGGTACGGCATCAAGATGGAGGAGAGCGAGCTGATCGCGGTCAGCACGCTGGACAGCACCTACCAGCTCCTCGACACCAAGCTGCGGGGCGGGTCGTGACGCCGCGCTGCGCACCCCTGGCCGACCAGGTCGAGCTGGTCGAGGCCGACGAGACCTGGGCGGTGGCGACCGCGAAGGTGGATCCCGGTGACCCGGTCTTCGCCGGGCACTTCCCGGGCTTTCCGGTGCTGCCCGGCGTGTACCTGGTCGAACTGGTCGGCCAGACCGTCCGGGCGGCGCTGGGCGAGCGCTACCGCCCCGAACTTGCCGCGATGGACCGGTGCCGCTTCCTCAGTCCGGTCGCCCCGGGCGACGAACTGCGGATCGAGGCGGCGCTGTCCTGGTCCGGGCCGGAACTGCGCTGTACAGCCAAGATCAATACAGGTCGCGGTCCGGCCGCCGAACTGCGCCTGCGCTACCGACCGGAGGAGATCCGATGATCGGGGTTGCCGGGATCAGGAAAGTGATACCCCAGCGGTATCCGATCCTGCTGCTCGACCGGGTGGTCGAGCTGGTGCCGGGTGAGCGGCTGGCCGCGCTCAAGGCGGTGAGCTGTAGCGAGGCCTGCTACGAACGGCTCGGCGAGACGTCCGCGGACCGCGACTACGCGTACCCGTCGACGCTGATCGTCGAGTCGTGGGCCCAGGCGGCGGTGCTGCTGGCGAGCTGGGATACCCCCAACCCGGACGTGCTGGCCGGGATGGTGGTGCTGGCCGGGTCGATCAGCAATGTCACCTTCGGCAACCCGGTCTACCCCGGTGACGTCCTCGAACACCGGATCCGGCTGGTCAAGGTCGTCGGCGAGACGAGGATCCTCGAGGGCGAGACCGTGGTGGGCGGCGAGACGGTGATGCGGCTCGGCCAGTTCGTCCAGACCCTGCGCCCGCTGGACGCGTTGCGCCCGGCGAGCCCGACCCCGGTCACGGTGTGAGGAGTGCTGGCATGAGCGAGCGTAGCGAGCGAATCGGTGGGCTCAGTGCGGTGGTGCCTCATGGCGGCACGGAGCGAAGCGGAGTGCCGACATGAGCGAGCGTAGCGAGCGAATCGGTGGGCTCAGTGCGGTGGTGCCTCATGGCGGCACGGAGCGAAGCGGAGTGCCGACATGAGCGACAACGGACGACGGGTCGCCCTGGTCAGCGGCGGATCCAGGGGCATCGGCCGGGCGGTGGTGAGCCGGCTGGCCGCCGACGGCTTCGACGTGGCCTTCTGCTTCCAGTCCAATGCGGAGGCGGCGGAACTGGCGGCCAAGGCCGCCCGCGAGGCGGGGGCCCGGGTGCTGGCCCGGCAGGTCGACGTGGTGGACCTGGCGCAGGTACGCGACTTCGTCACCGCCACCGAGGACGAGCTGGGCCCGATCGACGCGGTGGTGACCGTCGCCGGGGTGACCCGGGACCGGCCGCTGGTGCTGATGGGCGACGACGAGTGGCACAGCGTGCTGCGGACCAACCTGGACGGCACCTACACGGTGTGCCGGTCCGCGGTCTTCGCGATGATGAAGCGGCGGCGCGGCTCGGTGGTGACGCTCTCCTCGGTGGCCGGGGTGGCCGGCAACGCCGGGCAGACCAACTACTCGGCGTCCAAGGCCGGGATCATCGGCTTCACCAAGGCGCTGGCCAAGGAGATGGGCCGGTACGGCATCCGGGCCAACGTCGTCGCACCCGGCTTCATCGAGACCGACATGACCGCAGGGCTCTCCCCGGCGGTCACCAAGGAGATGCTGGGCCGGATCCCGCTGGGCCGGTTCGGCCGGGCGGAGGAGACCGCCGACCTGGTCGGCTTCCTCGTCTCGGACCGGGCCTCCTACGTCACCGGGCAGGTCTTCCAAGTCGACGGCGGCATCGCGCTGTAGCGCGCCGCCCCGAAGCACCCGAGGAGTTTCCCATGGCGGTGCGCCGCACCCCACGGTTCTACTTCAGCCTGCGCAGCCCGTACTCCTGGCTCGCCTACCGGGACCTGCACCAGCGGTATCCGGAGCTGGTGCCCGAGCTGGACTGGGTACCGTTCTGGGAGCCGGACGAGCGCAGTTCGCGGCTGCTGGCCGAGGCCGGCGGCGAGTTCGTCTACACCGCGATGTCCCGGGCCAAGCACCTCTACGTGCTCGCCGACGTCCGGCGGCTCACCGCCGAGCGCGGGCTGACGTTGCGCTGGCCGGTCGACCGGGAGCCGGTCTGGGAGATCCCGCACCTGGGCTACCTGGTGGCGGCGCGGCATGGCGCCGGGCCGGCGTACCTGGAGCGGGCGTACCGGGCCAGGTGGGTCCAGGGGCGGGACATCTGCGACCGGTCCACGGTCGCCGAGATCGCCGCCGACCTCGGGCTCGACCCGGCCGAGGTCTCCGGGGCGGCGGACGATCCCGAGGTACGCCACCAGGGCGTCGGGGCGCTGCTCGACATCTATCGCGACGGCGTCTTCGGGGTGCCGTTCTTCGTGCACGGCCTCGACCGGTTCTGGGGGGTGGACCGGCTGGCCGCGTTCGCCGCCTCGGTGGCCGCGAAGCGCCGTCCCGCCGAGCCGACGCAGGTGCCGGGAGACGGGTCGGCACCGGAGCCGGCGCTGGTGGGTGCGCCGGGCCGGACCGACGAGGGGCATGCCGGCGGCTGCGGCTGAGCCCGCCGATATAGCCCGAATATGGACGTCGATCGTACGGTCTGCCACGGAAACGCCGATGGCGCGGTGGATGCCGTACCGGAGAAGCCGGGGAAGCAAACGTGTCCGAGTGGGGAAGCATCGTCGAGGCGGTCCGGCACAACGTGGCCGGATCGCCGGAACGGCAGGCGGTGGTGTTCTGCCGTGGTGCGGGGGAGCGGTTCGTCGAGTCGTCCCTGACGTACGCCGAACTCGACCGGGTGGCCCGGTCGACGGCGGCCTGGCTGGGCCGGCGCTGCCGGCCGGGTGACCGGGCGCTGCTGCTCTATCCGACCGGGTTGGAGTTCGTGGCCGGCTTCCTGGGCTGCCTGTACGCGGGCGTGATCCCGGTGCCGGTGCCGCTGCCGGCGAACTACCGGCACCACGCCGACCGGACCAGCGCGATCGCCCGGAACGCGGACGTGGCGGTGGTGCTGACCGATCCGGGTAACCTGCGGGCGGTCGACGACTGGATGCTCCAGGAGGGACTGGACCACCTGGCCTTCGCGGCGACCGACCTGGACGCCCCGGGCGTGCTCACCGGCGCGGCCGACTCGGCCGGGGCGGAGCCGACCGACGGTGCCGGGCCGGTGGCGGACGGGTGGCTGCCGTATCCGGCCCGCCCGGACGACATCGCGTTCCTCCAGTACACCTCGGGGTCGACCAGCGACCCGAAGGGCGTGATGGTCACCCACGGCAACGTGCTGCACAACATCGGTTCGGTGCACCGCACCCTCGGCTGGACCGACCAGACCCGGTTCTGTAGCTGGCTGCCGCTCTATCACGACATGGGCCTGATCGCGATGCTGATCGCGCCGCTGCTGCTCGGCAGCACCGCCGTGCTGATCCGGCCCAACGACTTCCTCAAGCGGCCGCACCTGTGGCTGGAGGCGATCGACCGGTACGGCGCCGAGGTGGCCTGCGCGCCGAACTTCGCGTACGACCTCTGCGCCCGGCTGCTCACCGATGAGCAGATCGCCGGGCTGGACCTGTCCCGCTGGCGGTACGCCTGCAACGGCGCCGAGCCGATCGACCCGGCCACCCTGGAGCGGTTCGCCGCCCGGTTCGCCCCGGCCGGGTTCCGCTACGAGTCGTTCCTGCCGACGTACGGGCTGGCCGAGGCGACGCTCTGCGTCACCGGGGCCCGCCCGGCCGGCGCCCCGGTCACCGCGTACGTCGACCCCGACGAGCTGGCCCGGGACGTCTTCGCCCCGCTGCCCGCCGGTACGCCCGACGGGCTGGCCCTGGTCGGCAGCGGCCGGGTCAACGCGCTGGACGTACGGATCATCGACCCGACCACCTCCACGGTGCTGCCGGACGGCCGGGTCGGCGAGGTGTGGATCCGGGGCGGCAGCGTGACCCGGGGCTACTGGGCGGACCCGGAGGCGACCCGGCGGGCCTTCGGCGCGGTGACCGCGGACGGCGACGGCGGCTTCCTGCGTACCGGTGACCTCGGCACCCTCGACGACGGCGAGCTGTACGTCACCGGCCGGATCAAGGAAATGATGATCGTGCACGGCCGCAACCTCTACCCGCACGACGTGGAGCGCGAGGTCCGGGAGGTGGCCGAGGCGTTCGCCGGGCTGCCCTGCGCGGTCTTCTCGGTGCCGGCGCCCCGGGAGGAGATCGTGGTGGTCCAGGAGCTGCGCACCCGGAGCCGGGACGCCGCCGAGATCGCCGGGCTGGCCGGTGCGGTCAAGTCGACGCTGAGCCGGATCCTCGGCCTCCGGGTGGCGAACGTCGTCTTCGTCCGGGTCGGCCAGGTCCGGCGTACCACCAGCGGAAAGATCCAGCGCACCATGATGCGGGAACTCTTCGTCTCCGGCGTGCTGGACACGACGTACGAGGATCTCGATCCGGAGATCCGGGACCGCTACCGGGCGGCGCGCACCGCGCTGCCGGTGCCGGCCGGGCGGGGGTGACCGGGATGCGCTATCCCGCCTTCGCCCTCGCCGAACACCTCGACCACGGCCTCGGCGACCCGCACGACCCGGCCCGGGTGGCCTCGTTCGCCCGCTGCGTCGAGCTGGACGCCGGGGAGGAGTTCCCGGCGGAGATCTGCGCCGAGCTGGACCGGCTCGGGCTGCCCCGCTGGTACGTGCCGGCCGAGTTCGGCGGCGAGCTGCGCAGCTACGAGGAGCTGCTGCACGCGGTACGCATCCTGGCCCGCCGGGACCTGACCGTCGCGATCGGACACGGCAAGACCTACCTCGGCGCGGTCTCCGCCTGGGTGGGCGCCACCCCGGAACAGGCCCGCCGGGTCGGTGCCGAGGTGCTCGCCGGCAGCGTCATCTCGCTGGCGCTGACCGAGCGGGAGCACGGCAGCGACCTGCTCGCCGGTGAGGTCTCGGCGGTGCCGACCGGCGCCGGCTACCGGGTCGACGGCGAGAAGTGGCTGATCAACAACGCCAGCCGGGCGGACCTGGTCTGCGTACTGGCCCGGACCGAGCCGGCCGGCGGCACCCGGGGGTTCAGCCTGTTGCTGGTCGACAAGCGGCGGCTCGCCCCCGGTACGTTCCGCTGCCTGCCCAAGGAGCGCACCCACGGGGTACGCGGCGCGGACATCAGCGGGATCGCCTTCGCCGGCGCCGAGGTGCCGGCCGAGGCGCTGGTCGGTGCGGCCGGCGCCGGCCCGGAGATCGTGCTGAAGAGTGTCCAGCTCACCCGCACCATGTGCGCGGCGATGTCGCTCGGCCTGGCCGACCAGGCGCTGCGGCTGGTCCTCGACTTCGCCACCGGGCACCGGCTGTACGACCGGCCGCTGGTCGACCTGCCGCACGCGAACCGTACCCTCACCGAGGCGTACGTCGACCTGCTGATCGGCGAGGCCACCAGCGTGCTGACCGCGCGCGGCATCCACGCCACCCCCGGCGAGCTGAGCGTCACCTCGGCGGTCGCCAAATACCTGGTGCCGACGATGATGGACCGGACCATCCCGCGACTCGGCCAGGTGCTCGGGGCCCGTGCCCTGCTCACCTCCGACCACGCCGACGGGCTGTTCCAGAAGATCGAACGCGACCACCGGATCGTCGGCATCTTCGACGGCAACACCCTGGTCAACCTGAACACCCTGGTGAACCAGTTCCCCGGCCTGGTCCGGGGCTACCGGCGCGGCGTGGTCGACCCGGGGCTGACCGACACGGTCGAGCTGATCCGCCCGCTGCCCGACTTCGACCGGAGCCGGCTCGCGCTGCTGTCCCGGACCGGGTGCAGCGTGGTGCAGCAGCTACCGGCCGCCGTCGCCGAGGTGCTGGAGCTGGTCGACGCCGGCATCGCCCCGCCGGCCCTGGCCGCCCAGGCCGAGACGCTGGCCGGGCTGGTCGACGGGCTGCACGAGCGGATGGCCGCGTACCGGCCGCAACCCCGGCAGGTGCCGGCCGAGGCGTTCACCATGGCCGGCGAGTACGCGCTCGCCTTCGCCGCCGCCGCCTGCCTGCACCTGTGGCTGCGCAACCGGCACTGGCTGGTCGACGGCCCGACCGCCCCGCTCTGGGCGGACGCCCGCTGGCTGCGCGCCTGCCTGCACCGGCTGATCGGGCAGCTCCGCCCGGCCACCGCGACCGGACCCGACGACGGCGAGGACTACGATCGGCTGCTGCCGGACCTGCGCGCCCAGCACCACGAGGGCCGCCTCTTCTCCCTGCTCCCGGCCCGGCTCGCCGAGGCGGGCCCGCAGACGCCCGAGGCGCCGCCCCGGCTCGCCGAGGCGGCCGGGCCGCCGTCCGAGTCTCCGGCGCGTCCCGCCGGGGCGGCCGCACAGCTTTCCGAGGTGGCCCGATGACCGTCGACACCGCCGCCGTGCCCGGCACGGCCCCGGCCCCCGCCGCCGAGCCGGACCTGGAGACGTACCTCGGAAACCCGCACGACCCGGCGAACCCGGTCGGCTATCCGGCGCTGCTCGCCGCCGACGAGCGCGGCGAACTGCTCGCCGACGGCGAGCGGGCGCTCGACGGGTACGGGCTGAACGCCGAGTTCGTGCCCCGGGCCCTGGGCGGCCGGTTCGACCGGGCCGACCGGCTGGCCCAGGTGCTGCGCGCGGTGTTCCGCCGGGACACCACTCTCGGCGTCGGCTACGGGGTCACCACCTTCATCGCCGCCACCCCGGTCTGGACCAGCGGCACCGCCGAGCAGCGGCGCTGGATGGCCGACCTGCTGCTGCGGCACGGCAAGGCGTCGGCCGGCTACAACGAGCTGGCGCACGGCACCGACTTCGGCCGGGCCGAGCTGCGGGCAGACCGCGCTGGCGACCACTTCGTGGTGACCGGTCGCAAGGAGATGGTCGGCAACCTGAGCCGGGCGGACGCGGTGACGCTCTTCGCCCGCACCGACGACCGGCCGGGCAGTCGCAGCCACTCGCACCTGCTGCTGGACATGGCCGCGCTGCCGGCGGCGCACCGCCGGCACCTGCGCCGCTACCGCACCGCCGGTGTCCGCGGAGTGCTGCTCGGCGGGCTGGAGTTCCTCGACTGCCCGGTGCCGGCCGACGCGGTCGTCGGGGAGCTCGGCGGCGCGATGGAGACGGTGCTGCGGGCGTTCCAGGTGACCCGGGGCGTGCTGCCCGGGATGGCCGTCGGGATCGTCGACACCCAACTGCGTACGGTGCTGCGGTTCGCCCTCGACCGCCGGCTGTACGGGCTGCCGGTGGCCGAGCTGCCGCACGCCCGGACCACCCTGGTCGACGGCTTCCTGGACCTGCTGATCAGCGACTGCCTGGCCACCGTGGTCGCCCGGGCCCTGCACGTGCTGCCGGACCAGACCAGTGTGTACAGCGCCGCCGTGAAATACCTGGTGCCGAAGATGTTGCAGGATGCGGCGCACCGGCTCTCGGTGGTGCTGGGCGCCCGGTCGTACCTGCGGGACGGCCCGTACGGGATCTTCCAGAAGAACCTGCGGGACCTGCTCGCCGCGACGCTCACCCACGCCAGCGCGGCGGTCTGCCAGGCGACGATCATCCCGCAGCTACCCCGGCTGGCCCAGCAGGGCTGGCGCTCGTCGCCGGCTGCGCCACCGGCGCTGTTCCGGCTCGCCGACCCGCTGCCCCCGCTGGACTTCGCCGGTATCGGGCTCTCCGCCCGGGGCGTGGACAGCCTGACCGCCACGCTGCGGGAGTACGGCGCCGGACCGGGTGCCGAGCCGGCGGTCGCCCGGCTCTGCGGGGTATTCACCGCCGAACTCGACCGGCTCGCCGGGGTCTGCGCCGACCTGCCGCCCCGGGACCGTACGGTGATCGCCGGCCGGCGCAGCTTCGACCTGACCGACCGGTACGCCACCGTGCTGGCCGCCGCCGCCTGCCTCGGGGTGTGGCGGCACAACCAGGACGCCCCGTTCCTGCGGGACACCCCGTGGCTGCTCGCCGCGCTGTCCCGGCTGGCCGGACGGCTGGGCATCGACCCGGGCGCGGCACCGGACGGGCTGGAGCGACACCTCTTCATCGAGCTGCTGGAGCGTCACCAGGACAACCGCAGCTTCGATCTCGTCAACCGGCGTCTGGCCGGCTGACCATCTCCGTCCGTACGCCTAAGGAGTGCACCATGTCCGGAACCATCCAAGACACGTCCGTCGACGCCATCCGTAGCTGGCTGGTCGGCCGGATCGCCTTCTACCTGCAACGGCCGGCCGAGGAGATCGACGCCGACGCGCCGCTGGTCGAGATCGGCCTCGACTCGGTGTACGCGATGACCCTGAGCGGGGATGTGGAGGAGCGGTTCGACCTCGAGGTGGAGCCCACGATGGCCTGGGACCACCCGAGCGTGAACGCCCTCGCCAACCACCTGCACGGCCTGCTGGGCACGCGGGGATGACCGTGCAGGGCATCCGCCCGGGCGGGTCGCCGGCCGGGTCGGGCCAGCCGCCGGCCGGGCCGGACGGAACGCTGTCCGGCCCCGGCCATCCACTCTCGGTCGGGCAGGAGGCGCTCTGGTTCCTCTACCAGCTCGCGCCGGAGAGCCCGGCGTACAACATCACGCTCGCCGTCCGGGTCCGGACCGCGCTGGACGTCGCGGCGCTGGGCCGGGCGGTCCACGCGCTGGTGGCCCGGCATCCCATGCTCGGCGCGGCCTTCGCCGAGGTCGACGGGGTGCCCCGGCAGTTCGTCCCGCCGCCCGGTGCCGCGGCAGCGGGCGGCTCCCGGTGGCTGGAGATCCGGGACGTTCCCGGCCGCACCGACGAGGCGCTGCTGGGGCTGGCCCGGTCGGTCGGCGAGGTGCCGTTCCGGCTCGGCGCCGGAGACGTCTTCCGGGTGGTGCTGCTGCGCCGCGCGCCCGACGACGCCGCCCTGGTGCTGGTCACCCACCACGTCATCAGCGACGCCACCTCGCAGTGGCTGCTGCTGCGCGACCTGCTGGCCGGCTACCGGGGGATCGCGGCCGGCGGCGCCCCGGACTGGGCGCCGCTGACCGCCAGCTTCCTGGACTACGTCGAGGCGGAGCGGGTATTACTCGACTCGCCCCGGCGGGACCGGCTGGAACGGTACTGGCGGAACCGCTGCACCGGGGTGTCGGCTGGGGCGATCCCGGTCGACCGGCCCCGGCCCGAGCGGCAGACCTTCGACGGGGCGACCCACCACCTGCGGCTCCCCGACGAACTGGCGGTCCGGGTCCGGGCGGCGGCCTCGGCGGCCGGGGTGACCCCGTTCGCGTTCCTGCTCGGGGTCTTCCAGGCCACCCTGTTCCGGTACGGCGGCCAGGACGACTTCGCGCTCGGCTGCCCGGTGGCGACCCGGCACGGCCGGGGGCTGCGGGACGTGGTCGGCTATCTGGTCAACACCCTGGTGTTGCGTTCGTCGTTCGCCTCCGGGGCCACCTTCGCCGATGCGGTGGCGGCGGCACACCGGGAACTCCTCTCCGGGCTGGGCCACGTCGGGTACCCGTTCCCGCTGCTGGACCGGATGCTCGGTGGGGCCCGGGGCACCAGCCGGTCGCCGCTGTTCCGGATCGCCTTCACGATGGTGGCGGCGGACCGGCTCGACCCCCCGCTGCCGCTGGTGCCGGAGGGCGCCGTGGTGGGCCCGGAGATCTCCTACGCCGGGCTGCGGTTGGCCGCGTTCGACGTACCGCAGCTTGAGGGGCAGTTCGACCTCAACGTGGAGCTGCGCCAGGCGGAGGATTCATTCACCGGTGCCTTCCGGTACAACACGGATTTGTTCGACGGTGCGACCATAGAGCGGCTTACCGGGCACTACCGCCGGCTGCTGGAGGCGGCCACCGCCGACCCGACGCGCCGGATCGACCGGGTCTCCCTTGTCGACAGCGCACAACTGGAACAACTGCTCGCGTTGGGTACCGGCGGAGTCTCGCCCGGGCGGTAACCGAGTGAACCGCCCGAAACCCGGGACACCTCAGGGTCGCCGGTCCGGGGGTTCTCAGGGTGGTATCTCATGTGTCGATCTAACGATCAGTGATTGGATGCTCGCTATGGAGCAGGCTGTGCGGCTGGAGTCGCTGAGCAAGACGTACGGTTCGGGTCAGAACGCGGTGGCCGCCCTGAGAGACGTGTCGCTCGATCTCCGGGCCGGAAGCTTCACCGCGATCATGGGGCCGTCCGGCTCGGGCAAGTCGACCCTGTTGCAGTGCGCGGCGGGGCTGGACCGGCCGACCGGCGGCCGGGTGGTGATCGGCGGCACCGACCTGACCGGGTTGAGCGAGACCGCGCTGACCCTGCTCCGGCGAGACAAGATCGGCTTCGTCTTCCAGGCATTCAACCTGCTGCCATCGCTGACCGCCGAGCAGAACGTGGCGCTGCCGCTGCGGCTGGCCGGCCGCAAGCCGAGCCGGTCCGAGGTGGCGGAGGTACTCGCCGAGGTGGGGCTCGGCAACCGGGGCGGGCACCGGCCGGCGCAGCTCTCCGGCGGCCAGCAGCAGCGGGTCGCGATCGCCCGTGCCCTGGTGACGAAGCCGGCGGTGCTCTTCGCGGACGAGCCGACCGGTGCGCTGGACACCAGCACCAGCCGGGAGGTGCTGGCGCTGCTGCGCGGCCTGGTCGACCGGCACGGGCAGACCATCGTGATGGTGACGCACGACCCGGTGACCGCCGCCAACGCGGACCGGGTGGTCTTCCTCGCCGACGGTGCGCTCGCCGGTGAGCTGGTCAACCCGACGGCGGAGGCGATCGCCGCCCGGATGACGCGCATGGAGGTCGGCGCGTGCTGAGCATCGCGTTGCAGACGCTGCGGGTGCGCTGGGCCGCCTTCGTCGGTACGTTCGTCGCGCTGACCCTGGGCGCCGGCATGATCGCCGCGATGGGGCTGGAGATCGGCGCCACCCTGGGGCTGCCCGAGCGGGCGCCGCAGCGGTTCGCCGCCGCCCCGGTGGTGGTCGCCGCGCTCGACCCGGAGTGGGATCCGGCTCGGCACGACCCGGGCAGCCGATCGCTGATCCAGGCCCGGGGCATCTCCGACGCGCTGGCCGCCGAGGTCGAGGCGCTGGGGCGCACCGTCCCGGTGCGCAGCTTCTACGCCCAGCTCTCCGGCGGCCCCGACGATCAGGTCGGGCACGGCTGGTCCAGCGCCGAGTTCGCCCCGTACGCGCTGGCCGCCGGCCGGCCGCCGCAGTCCGACAACGAGGTCGTGGTGCCGACCGGCGGTGCCGGACCGGGCGAGCGGGTCACCGTCTTCAGCACCGGCGGGCCGCGCGACTACACGGTCGCCGGGGTGACGGCGCCGGCCGACTTCGAGTCCGCGGTCTTCTTCACCGAGGCCGAGGCGGCCCGGCTCTCGCCCCGGGTCGAGGCGCTGGTCTCCTACGGGGCGCCGGAGGCGGTGCGGCAGGCCGTCGGCGGCGACGCCGAGGTGCTCACCGGAGACCGGCGCAACGTGCTGGACCCGAGCTACAACGCCGACCGGGAGGCGATCGACAACACCCAGACGCTGCTGCCGATCACCGCCGTGGTCGCCGGCTTCGTCTCGATCTTCCTGGTCGCCTCGACCTTCGCCTTCGCGGTCGCCCAGCGGCGCCGGGAGATCGCCCTGCTCCGCACGGTCGGTGCCACGCCCCGGCAGGTACGCCGGATGGTGCTGGCCGAGGCGTTCGTGGTCGGGCTCACCTCGGCGGTCGCCGGCTGCGCGCTCGGGCTGGGCGCCGCACCGTTGCTGGCCGACGGCATGGTCGACCTGGGGCTCGCCCCGCCGTGGTTCACCGTCGAGTTCTCCACCGGGCCGGCGGTCTGGGTACCGCTGCTGATCGCCTTCTGTGTGGGGCTGGGGGTGGCGCTGGCCGGGGTCTGGGCGGCGTCCCGCCGGGCCGGCGACGTACGCCCGATCGAGGCGCTCCGGGACGCCGCCGTGGACTCCCGCACCATGACCTCCGGCCGGTGGCTCTACGGGCTGATGGCGCTGGCCTTCGGTCTGGTCACCATCGGCTGGGTGGCGGTGGTGAACCCGGGCATGGTGATGGTGCCGACCCGGTACATCGGGGTGCTGATGTTGCCGATCCTCGCCTTCGCGCTGCTCGCCCCGGTGGTGGTCAAGCCGATCGCCCGGTTGATCACCTGGCCGCTCGGCCGGCTCGGCGGCGCCGCCGGGATGCTGGTCCGGGAGAGCGCGCTGACCGCGGTCCGGCGTACCGCGGCCACCGCCGCGCCGGTGCTGCTCACCGTCGGGCTCTCCATCTCGCTGCTCGGTGCGGCCGCCACCATCGACCGGGCCAAGGACAGCGGCCGGCGCAACCAGGTGACCGCCGACTTCGTGGTCACCCCGGACGGCACGCCCGGGGTCAACGAGGCGGTCACCGAGCGGGTCCGGGCGATCCCCGGCATCGACGTGGTCGCCGCGCTGCCGACCATGGTGTACACCCGGGACGACGCCCGGCTGGCCGACTACGAGGCGCTGGCCGTCGACCCGGCGGCGCTGTCGGGCACCCTGACCCTGCCGGTCGACGAGGGCAACCCGGCCGACCTGCGCGACGACACCATCATCGTCAACGACGACTGGGGGGTCGGGGTCGGCGAGACCGTCGAGGTCTTCATGGCCGACGGCAGCACGGTGCCGCTGCGCGTGGTGGCGGTGCTCAACACCACCTCGGGCAGCAACGACGTCGCCTACCTGAGCACGAAGTACGCCGGCACCGCCAAGTACGCGTTCACCGGCCTGGCCCGCCGGATCTACGTCTCGCTGCGCGAGGGGACCGACCCGGCGACCGTCCAGGCCGCCCTGGGCAGCGCCACGGCCGGGCTGGGTGCCCGGGCGATCCCGGCCGAGGACTGGCTCGGCGAGGAGAGCAGCGAGAACAGCCAGGCAAGCACGCTGGGTATGGTGCTGGTACTCGGCATCGCGATCGTCTTCTGCTTCATCGCCATCGTCAACACGCTGGTGATGGCGACCTCGGACCGGCTCCGGGACCTGGCGATCCTGCGGCTGGCCGGGGCCACCCCACCACAGGTGCTCCGGGTCTTCGCCGCCGAGTCGCTGCTGGTGGCCGGGGTCGGCGTACTGCTCGCGGTGGGGGCGTCGGCGGTGAACCTGGCCGGGCTGCGGCTCGCCCTGGGGCAGCTCGTCGGGGCCACCCCGGTCAGCGTGCCGTGGGGCACGGTCGCCTTGATCACGGTGATCAGCGCCGGACTGGCCGTACTCGGTGCCGTGGTGCCGGTCCGCCTCGCGTTCCGGTCCGGCGCGGTGGAGCTGGCCGGCGTACGCGAATAACCGCCCACATCGGACCCACCGGGCTCCGCCGTCCCCGACTTTCGGGGCGGCGGAGCCCGGCTCGTTTTCGAAGATAGTTTCGATATGGGGCTGGTATAGCCGCGGGTCGCAGGATGACAAGGAGCCGAGAAAGCAGGCCGGCGCCAACCGTGGGAACGGCACCTGGCGGTGACGTTTCCCGGGAACGTAACTGACCCGCGAAGGGAAAGCCGTGCCAATGGACCTTTTACGACCTGGAGAGCACGGCGCCTGCACGCCGGCCTTCACCGGCGGCCACGACCAACCTCAAGGGGAGGTTGAAAAAGGTTCACCGCATGCGCTCAAGGGCATCCTCGCGGCCGTCGGGAACACGCCTCTGGTGGAACTCGAACGCCTGATACCCGATTCACGAATTAAGGTGTTCGCGAAGCTGGAGCGGTTCAATCCCGGCGGCAGCGTCAAGGATCGGACCGCGCTGAGCATGCTGCTGGAGAAAATCCGCAGCGGCGAGCTCCAGCCGGGCCGGTCGGTGGTGGTCGAGTCCAGCTCGGGAAATCTCGCGGTCGGGCTCGCCCAGATCTGCCGGTATTTCGGGCTCCGGTTCGTCTGCGTGGTGGACGCCAAGACGACCGAACAGAACATCGCGATACTGCGGGCGTACCAGGCGTCGGTCGAGGTGGTGAACCGGCCCGACCCGGACAGCGGCGAGTACCTGCCGGTGCGGGTACGCCGGGTCCGCGAACTGGTGTCGAACACCCCGCACGCGTTCTGGCCCAACCAGTACGCGAACCCGCTCAACCCGATCGCGCACCGGCAGACCATGGGCGAGATCGTCGAGGCGCTCGACGGTTCCGTCGACTACCTGTTCTGCGCGGTCAGCTCCTGCGGCACCCTGCGCGGCTGTGCGGACTACGTCCGCGAGCACGGGTTGAACACGAAGATCGTCGCGGTCGACGCGGTCGGCAGCATGATCTTCGACGGGCAGCAGCCGATCGAGCGGCTGCTTCCCGGGCACGGCGCGTCGCTGCGGCCGGGGCTCTTCGACCCGGACGCCGCCGACGAGGTCATCCACGTGACCGACCTCGAGTGCGTCGCCGCCTGCCGCCGGCTCACCGCTCGGGAGGCGATCCTGGCCGGCGGATCCTCCGGGGCCACCGTCGCGGCCCTGGAGCGGCGCAGCCGGAGCATTCCTGAGGACGCGAAATGCGTGCTCATCTTCCCCGACGGTGGCGACCGCTACCTCGACACGATCTATTCCGATGACTGGGTACGGAGCCGCTTCGGTGAGGTTTCGCACCTCTGGAAGGAAGCTGCCGGTGGTGATCAGGCCTGATGCTGATCCTTCGACATGACGACGTGCAACAGGTCCTGGCCGAGCGCGAACTCGCGTTGATCGAGCTGGTCGGCGAGGCGTACAAGTTGCACGACGAGGGTGCCACCGCGGTGCCGCACTCGATCTTCCTCCGCTTACCCGACCAGCCCCGCAACCGGATCATCGGGCTGCCCGCGTATGTCGGCGGGAACTCGCCGGCCGCCGGGATGAAGTGGATCGCCTCCTGGCCGGGGAACATCACCACCGGGCTGGCCCGGGCCAGCGCCAGCATCGTGATCAACGACCTGGAGACCGGGCAGCCGACGGCGCTGCTCGAAGGCTCGGTGATCTCGGCCAAGCGGACCGCGGCCAGTGCCGCGCTCGCCGCCCGGCTGCTGGTCCGCGAGCCGGGCCCGAGCGGGGTGGCCCTGATCGGCTGCGGCGTGATCAACCTGGAGGTACTGCGCTTCCTGCTCGCCGCGCTGCCGACGCTGACCGAGGTGACCCTCTTCGACAACGACTGCACCCGGGCGGCCGCGTTCGCCCGCAACTGCGCCGACCTCTCGCCGACCCTGCACGTCACGCTGGCCGCCGACGCCGGCCGGGCCGTCGCGGCGCATGACCTGGTCTCGATCGCCACCACGGCGGCCGAGCCGCACCTCGACCTCGGCCCGGCCCGGCCCGGCACCCTCGTGCTGCACGTCTCGCTGCGCGACCTGACCCCGGAGACGATCCTGGCCAGCCAGAATGTGGTCGACGACGCCGACCACGTGTGCCGGGAGCGGACCTCGCTGCATCTCACCGAGCAGCAGGTGGGGCACCGGGACTTCATCGACGCGCCGATCGGCCAGATCCTGCGCGGCACCGGCGGCTTCCGCCGCGATCCCGACCGGACGGTGGTCTTCTCGCCGTTCGGCCTCGGCGCCCTGGACATCGCCCTCGCGGAGTTCGTCCGGGCCGCCGCCGTCGAGCGGGGCCTCGGCATCCGCGTCGACGACTTCCTGCCCGCCACGGGTGGCACCGCGTGGCACCGCGAACCCCAGGTGACCCCGCCCGTTCCGAGCGGCACCGCGAATCCCAGGTGATCCGGCCCCGGCCGGAGCCTCGACCAACCACAAGGAGTTCCGATGGCTGACGAGCAGACCGACGACCGGGTGTACCGGGTGGTCCGCAACGACGAGGAGCAGTACTCCATCTGGCCCGCCGACCGGGATCTGCCGGCGGGTTGGCACGCCGAGGGCACCGAGGGCCCGCGTGCCGACTGCCTCGCCCGGATCGGCGAGGTCTGGACCGACATGCGCCCGCTGAGCCTGCGCCAGCGGATGGCGGCGGCGCAGAGCTGACCGCCCCCGCAACGAGGTGAGGAGAGCCACCCATGAACCCCGATCGAAGCCGGACTGACCTGGTCGGCGACTCCCGCGGGCCGGCGACCGTCGCCGGGTCCGCCAACATCCTGCCGGCGCTGGTCGCCCGCCAGGTGGCGGCCACGCCCGACGCGGTCGCCGTGCTGGCCGGCGACGTCGAGGTGACGTACGCCGAACTGGACCGCCGGGCCAACCGGCTGGCCCGGTACCTGCGCGGCCTCGGTGCCGGGCCCGACACACTGGTCGGGGTCTGCCTGCCCCGCGACGTGGACCTGGTCGTCGCGCTGCTCGGCGTCTGGAAGGCGGGTGCCGGCTACGTACCGCTGACTCCGGACCACCCGCGGGACTGGGCGACCTGGGTGCTGACCGACACCGGCGCCGGGATCGTGCTGACCGGCTCGGCCCACGCCGACCTGGTGGCCGGCACCGGCGCCCGGGTGGTCCGCCTCGACGACATCTCGGCCGAGCTGGCCGGGCTGCCCGACGAGGCGCCGGTCAACCCGGCGACCGGGGACGATCTCGCCTACGCGATCTACACCTCGGGTTCCACCGGCCGGCCCAAGGGCGTGATGATCAGCCACGCGGCGATCGCCAACCGGGTCGACTGGGCGGTGCGGCAGCACGGCCTCGGCCCGGCCGACCGGGTGTTGCAGAAGACCGCGCTCACCTTCGACGCGGCCTGCTGGGAGTTCTTCGCCCCGCTGGTCAGCGGCGGCACCGTGGCGCTCGCCCCGGTCGGCGCCGAGCGCGACCCGGCGGCGCTGGTCCGGGCGATCAGCCGGTACGGCGTCACCGTCTTCCAGGGCGTGCCGTCGGTGCTCCGGCTGGTCGCCGACGATCCGGGCTGGCGGGACTGCACCTCGCTGCGGCTGCTCTTCTCGGCCGGCGAGCCGCTGCACGCCGAGCTGTGCCGGCGGCTCACCGACGGGCTCAAGGTCACCCTCTGGAACACGTACGGGCCGACGGAGTGCGCCATCGACGTGACGGCGCACCCGTACGACCCGGCGCTGCCGACCGGCCCGGTGCCGATCGGCCGGCCGCTGGCCAACCTGCGGGTGCTGGTACTCGACCCGAACGGTGACCCGGTGCCGGTCGGGGTCGCCGGTGAACTGCACGCCGGCGGGGTCGGGGTGGCCCGGGGCTACCTCGGCCGGCCGGACCTGACCGCCGACAAGTTCGTCCCCGACCCGTACGGGCCGCCCGGGTCCCGGCTCTACCGCACCGGTGACCTGGTGCGGTGGCGGGCCGACGCCACCCTGGAGTACATCGGGCGGCTCGACCACCAGGTCAAGGTGAACGGGGTCCGGATCGAGCCCGGCGAGGTGGAGTCGGCGCTGGTCGCCCACCCGGACGTCAGCGCCGCCGTGGTGCTGGCGGTGGAGACCGCCGAGGGCGGCAAGCGGCTCGTCGGGTACGTCACCGGGGAGCGGGTGCCGGCCGCCGACCGGCTGCGTACCTTCCTGCGGGACCGGCTGCCCGACCCGATGATCCCGGCCGCCTTCGTGGCCCTGCCGGAGTTCCCGCTGAACAGCAGCGGCAAGGTGGACCGGGCCGCGCTGCCGGCGCCGGACGCCGCCGCCGAGGACGGCCGCCCGCCGTACGTGGCGCCGCGTACCGCCGCCGAGCGGCTGGTCGCCCGCTCCTGGGCGGAACTGCTCAAGGTGGACCGGGTCGGCGTGCACGACGACTTCTTCTCGCTCGGCGGCTCGTCCCTGCTGCTCACCCGGCTCGCCAACCAGCTCCGGGCGGCCTCCGGCAGCAAGGTCGCGCTGCGCGGCCTCTTCGCCGCGCCCACCGTGGAGCAGCAGGCGAAGCTGATCGCGGTGCCGTCCGACGACGGACCGCCGATGGTCCCGGTGTCCCGGACCGGGCCGCTGCCGCTCTCCTTCGGGCAGCGCCGGCTCTGGTTCCTGGACCGGCTGGAGCCGGGCAACACCGAGTGGGTCGCCCCGCTCTTCGTCCGGCTCGGCCCCGAGGTCGAGCAGAGCACCGTCCGGCGGGCGTTGGACGCGCTGGCCGGGCGGCACGAGATCCTCCGTACCCGCTACGTCGAGGACGACGGCGAGCCGCGCCAGGTGATCGACGCACCGGGGCCGGTCGAGCTGCGGGTGGTCGAGGCCGACTCCGCCGACCTGGAGACGGTGTTCCGGGGCGAGTTCGAGCGCGGCTTCAACCTGGCCACCGGCCCGGTCTGGCGGGCGCTGCTGGTCCGCTTCCCGGGCACGCCGACGCCCACCCCGCCGACCTCGGTGCGGATTCCGGCCACCGCCGGCCGTGCCCCGGCGGGCGAGTCGGTGCTGCTGCTCACCCTGCACCACATCGCCTGCGACGGCTGGTCGTCGGTGGTGCTGGAGCGGGAGCTGCGGGAACTCTGCGCGGCGACGGCTGCCGGACGTGCTCCGGAACTGCCGGAGCAGCCGGTCCAGTACCCGGACTTCGCGAGCTGGCAGCAGGGCTGGCTGACCGAGGAGGTGCTGGCGGCCGAGCTGGCGTACTGGCGGAAGACCCTCGACGGGCTCGGGCCGCTGGACCTGCCGACCGACCGGCCCCGCCCGGCCCGCCGCGACCCCAAGGGCGCGCTCGCCCCGTTCACCATCCCGACCGAGCTGGCCGCCGCCATCCGCGACCTGGGCCGGCGGTACGGCGCCTCGCCGTACATGACGATGCTGACCGCGTTCAGCACGCTGCTCGCCCGGTACGCCGGCCGCTGGGACGTCGCCGTCGGCACCCCGGTGGCCGGCCGCAACCGGCCCGAGCTGGAGGACATGGTCGGGTTCTTCCTCAACTCGCTGGTGCTGCGGCCGAACCTGACCGCGGGAATGCGGTTCGGCGAGGCGCTGGAGGCGACCCGGGAGGTCTGCCGGGCCGCGTTCGCGCACCAGACGCTGCCGTTCGAGCAGCTCGTCGACGACCTCCAGCCGGACCGGGACATGTCCCGTACCCCGCTGTTCCAGGTCGCGTTCGACCTGCACGACGAGGGGCTGACCGGCGGGGCGGTGCGGGCCGACGACCTGGCCGCGTTCACCGAGGCGTGGCAGATCGCCAAGACCGACCTGACGCTCTTCGTCCGGGTCCAGGAGGACGGCACGATGCTCGGCGCCCTGGAGTACGCGACCGCGCTCTTCGACCGCTCCACCGTGGACCGGATGGGCGGGCACCTGGTCCGGCTGCTCCAGGCGGTCACCGCCGATCCGGAGCTGCGGCTCGGCGCGGTGGACTTCCTCGACCCGGTCGACGAGCTGATCGGCACCGGCCGGAGCGACCCGTTCCGTACCGGTACCCCGGACCGCTGCCTGCACCAGGTCTTCGAGGAGCGGGTGCTGCTCGCCCCGGACGCGGTGGCGGTGACCTTCCAGGACGTCTCGTTGACGTACGCCGAGGTGAACGCCCGGGCGAACCGGCTGGCGCACCGGCTACGCGCCTCCGGGATCGGGTCCGGCTCGCTGGTCGGGGTCTGCCTGGAGCGGGGGATTGACCTGGTGCCGACCCTGATCGGGGTGCTGAAGTCCGGTGCGGCGTACCTGCCGTTGGATCCGGCGCAGCCGGTGGACCGGCTCGGCTTCATGGTCGGTGACGCGGGCGCCCCGGTGGTCGTGACGCAGGCGTCGCTGGTGGAGACGGTCTCCGGGTTCTTCGACGGCGACCTGCTGGTGCTCGACCAGGAGGACCTGTCGGGGCAGCCGGTGGAGAACCCGGCGCCGGTCTCCCGCCCCGACGACCTGATCTACGTGATCTACACCTCGGGGTCGACGGGGCGGCCGAAGGGGGTCTGCCTGACCCACGCCAACGTGCTCCGGCTGTTCAGCACCACCCATCCGCGGTTCGGCTTCTCCGCCGACGACGTGTGGACGCTGTTCCACTCGTACGCCTTCGACGTCTCCGTCTGGGAACTCTGGGGCGCACTGGGCTACGGCGGCCGGCTGGTGGTGGTGCCGCGCGAGGTGACCCGGCTGCCGGACGAGTTCCTGGAGCTGCTGGTCGCCGAGCGGGTGACGGTGCTCAGCCAGACCCCGTCGGCGTTCCGCGCCATGGTCGGATTCGCCCGGGACGGCAACCCCTGGCTGGACCGGCTGTCGCTGCGCACGGTGGTCTTCGCCGGCGAGAAGCTGGAGATGGCCGAGCTGGCGCCCTGGGTGGCCCGGTTCGGTGACCGGACGGCGCTGGTCAACATGTACGGCATCACCGAGACGACGGTGCACTCCACCTATCACCTGGTGCGCCCGCAGGACATCACCGGATCCGGCAACCCGATCGGCTATCCGCTGAGCGACTCCCGGATCTACCTGCTGGACGGCTACGGCAACCTGGTCCCGGTCGGGGTGCCCGGCGAGATCCACGTCGGCGGCCCATCGGTGGCCCGGGGCTACCTGAACCGGCCGGAGCTGACCGCGCAGCGGTTCGTGCCGGACCCGTTCGCGGT
>NZ_JBDJAV010000120.1:0-4521 GCF_039649625.1 Plantactinospora sp. ZYX-F-223
TTAGCGCTCCGAAGTGTCTGGAGACTCCGGACCTTCCTGGGGCGCCTGACGAATTCGCCGTCGGCCCGACAGGAGGCGCTTGACCTGCCCGACACGCTCGGCGCGCCGGAGGCCAGCACCGTCCTTGGCCCTGTTGCGGCGGCAGGACGGGCACACCGTCGGGATCGCGGCCACACCGCCCATCGTGCCCAGGGCCCCGGCAAAGTCGTGACGGTGTCTGACTTGTGGGGCTCGGAGTAGAAGCGCCGTTGTTGGTGGCAGCGAGACGGGCATGACCTGCTCCGAAGATCATTAAGGTTCCTACGCCATGCTGATCGCCCGAAGTGAGTCATGCCCGCGCTGCCATCATCGCTGATCTCATCCTTGTCTTGCGCCCCGGCTCTGACCGTCCCCGAGACCGCTGGTGGGCTGCCAGCGGCGCTGGCTGGTCTGCCTGATCCCCGGGCTCGGCGAGGTGTTCGGCACCGGCTGACGGTCGTGGTCACCGCAGCAGTGTGTGCCGTGGTCACCGGCTATCGCTCGTACGCCGCGGTCGCCGAATGGGTCGCCGACGTGCCGGTAGCGACGGCTTTCGTTCTGGGCATGGCCCCGGATCGGCGCCCGTCGGAGGCGATGATTCGTCGGCTGTTGCAAGCCATGGACCCTCAGCTACTGACCGCGGCGGTCGGCGTCTGGCTCGCCGGCCGGGCCGCCACCACGTCGACGGCCGGCCCTGGCCCTGCACCACGTCGAGCACCCGACGAACCGAGGATGAAACGCTGCGTGGTCGACCGTCCAGATCACCAAGCATTTGTGGCTGACGATGCGAGCGGCGCCGGCGGTCCTCTACAGTGAACTAGTGCGAGCGAAGAGGACGTACACCAAAGAGGAGCGCGTGCTGCCGGCTCGTGACCTCGGGACTCCTCAAGGCCGCAAGTGGTTCCCCTGGGACGCGCTCGATCTCTTTTGGCCAGTGGATAGTCCGTCGAGGGTGCTTCTGCTCGGCCTGGTCGTTGGCGCTGCACTGCTGCTCGTGTCGGTGGGATCCATAGTCGTCGCTGCTGCCTTTTTCCACTCGCCCTACACCGTGTCGTTCGGCACGCCGGGTGATACCTGCACTAGCGACCTCCTGTACCTGGATTCCCGAACCGGCGCGCAACTGGAGTGCGTTGATCGCCGCTTCAACCCGGCGATAGGCACGGCAACCGCATACGCGCCTCCGCCCTGGACCGACGACGAGAGGAATGAGATCGTCGCCCTATCTACCACGCTGGGTGGCGGCGGCCTCGACGACGCCGAGCGGGACCAAATCGAGGACCTGGCCAACAGGACCGCCGAGCGGTACGGCTACGACCCGGCCGTTGACAACACCCTTGTTCCATCTACCGCTATAGCGGTGCGATCGGTCTGGTTCTCCTGGTTGTGAGCGGCATCGGCTTGATGATTGCCTCCTATTCGATCTGGAGTGACAGACCTGGTAAGCCGTAGCGCCCGTGCGGGCATGGTGACGGCGGAGTAAGGCATCCGATGATCGGTACTTGCAAAGTGCGGTGATCGCGACCCGGTTTGCGGCAGCCTCGGGCGGCCGGTGGGAACGCCCCGGGGTGCTGTCGCGTCCGTTCCAAGGTTGCGAAGAACCGCTACGCATGATGAAAATTGCTCAATCATGAGCATCCGATCTACGAGCAGGAGGACCGCGTGCGGGTCATGCGCGTGATCGCCGACCTTCGAGTGGCTGACGTCGAGGCAGCGAAGAGCTTCTACACCGACTACCTCGGACTGGGCGCCGAGGAGTTCAACCTGGGATGGGTGGCCCGGTACACCGCACCCGACAGTGGGGCAAACGTCCAACTCGTGACGCGTGACGCGACCGCACCCGAAAACCCGGTCATCTCCGTGCAGGTGGATGATGTGGAGCGTGCATACGAGGACGCGCAGAAGCTCGGCTACGAGATCGTGCATCCGCTGACCACGGAGCCGTGGGGTGTGCGCCGGTTCTTCGTCCGGGCACCAGACGGCAACGTGATCTGAACCGATCTCCAAAACACCAGGTCACCGCCGTTGAACGAGTTTTGGCACGGTACACGGGCCTGCGCGCCGGCGACCCACGAGGACAAGTCCGATGAACGGCACACTGTGGTGGCCAGATCTTGGTTGAGTCACTCGCAGATCACCGACGCCGGACCCTACTGGCACCAATCCCTCCCGGAACCGGCACACCTATAGAAGCGTCCGACTGGCTCAAAACTGCTCTACAGGATTCAAAACTGCTCTACAGGATCAAGAGCGGCCCGGCCGAAGCCGGGCCGCGCGCACGCGCTACAGGCCTACGGCCCCGCGCGCACGCCGCCATCGGCGATAGTCATTTATGAACACAGATGCGACTCCCGGTCTGACGGCAACCGTGACGGCAACCCGGACAGGCACCGGCATCCGTGAGCGCCTGCCCGCCACGGAACGTGACCATGACGGGCAAGCAACATGGGCAGACAGCCAACGACGTGTGGATGGTTGGCGGTGGTGTCCCGCTGGCCGGCTGGCTGTCGAGCGGGTCTGGTGCGGCTACCCAGGTGCGGCATGACGCGGTGCTCGGCGCGTGGCGGAGCAGGGGCCAGGAACTTCTCACATCACCGAATCAGAGAACCCGGAGTACACTACGGGTCCGGGTTCTCTGATTCGGTGTACGTATAAATGCAGCCGCGTCGGCTATGTTGCTATTAGTACGGCAACGGAAGCTGAGCCGCCGTCATCATCCTCTCATATTCATCGACCCAGAAAGTAATAGTTTCCTTCAGCTCACTTATCGTGTCCTGCACCTCTTCCGAGTCCAGGCTGGAGACCGCGTTGCTCAGATCTCGCACAATATCGCTCACAATCTTGATGGAATCGCCTTGGACAAGGAGCCCAGGAAACTTCCTTCCGGCCACTCGCGCCAATGCGAGATTACCAGCCACCTCGACGAGCTCCACTTGAAGGTGCGACATCTAACCTATCCCCTGGGGTAGAAAGTTATGTGCGGCAACTCTGTATTGAGCGGACCCGTGAATATATCTAGCCTCCCCTGCGGCCCCAGGGTAATATCCCCGAGCGGGAGCGAATTCTTGACTGAACTCTTCTTCCTACTATTGGCACCCGTGATCACGTAATCCCAATCAGATAGTGGATGCGCGGTTCCGCTGGCTCTGCTGCCCACCAAGCTAATAGGCATCCCAATCTTGTCGGCAGCATTTTGGATTCGCGTCGCTTCGCTTACGGTAATATTCTCGAGGCTTGCCCCCGCACCGACCGTTGGGCCTGTACCGTCTCAAAATCCTGTTCACGGCTGTGACCTGGTCTTTTGAAGATCTGGTCAGGCTGCCCGATGGTACTCGTTGACCACGCCGCCAAGCCGTCGTCGGCGCCGTACGGGGCCATCCATCGGGATGACGACAGTCGGGTCGTGGTTGGGCGGCAACTGTTGCAGGCCCTGATGTGGGCGGTGGTCGTTGAAGTGCTGCACGTACTCGTTGACCACCGCCGCAGCGTGCCGTTCGTTGTAGACCAGGACGTAGTCGGTGCACTCCTGGCGCAGGCTTCGGCCCCAGCGCTCGATGAACGCGTTCGCCCGTGGCGTGCGCGGAGGAATCTTGACCACCCGGATGCCCTCCGCGGTGAACACCGTGTCGAACCCGGCAACGTACTTGGTGTCCCGGTCGCGAATCAGGAACCGGAACTGGCTGGCCCGCTCGCCGAGTTCCATGATGACGTTACGCGCCTGCTGAGTGGTCCACTCCCCCGTCGGGCGCTCGGTCACGCCGAGCAGGTGCACCCGCCGGGTCGTGATCTCCATCAGGACCAGCACGTACACCCGCCGCAGGGCGATCGTGTCGATGTGGAAAAGTCGATCGCCAGCAGGCCCCTGGCCTGGATCCGCAGAAAGATTCGCCAGCTGGTGTCAATTCCCCGGGGTGCCGGGCCAGTACGGTGGCGGACGAGGATGCGCCGGACGGTGGCGAACGCGATCCGGTGGCCCAGACGCCCGAGTTCACCCTGGATCCGCCGGCACCCCCAGCGCGGATTCTCCCGGGCCAGCCGCAAGACCAGGTCACGGATCTCGTCGCTGACCCGCGGCCGGCCAGCCCGGTTGGGGTACGTCCAATGACAGCGCACGAGCCGACGGTGCCAGGCCAGCAGCGTGGCCGGGGTGACGAGGCGATGCACCCGCACCGCCTGCGGCAGCAGCCGGCCGAGCGCGGCCAGCACCGCCCGATCCGGCCACGACAACCGGGGACGGCCGCGGATCTGCCGGCGCAGCACCGCCACCTCCTGCCGCAGCGCAAGCACCTCGACCAGCAGCGCCTTGTTGCCACGAGCCAGCAGCCCCAGTCCACCGAACACACGGATCACCGTCAGGTACAGCAGCCGTACCAACATACCGATGATCGTCACTGCCACCCATGCGGTTACGGCTCACAAGGGGTGCGACCTGCTCCCACCCGGGCAACCGAATCGATCTTCAAAACACCAGACCACCGCACCCAAGCGGGATTTTGACACGCTACA
>NZ_JBDJAV010000121.1:0-4386 GCF_039649625.1 Plantactinospora sp. ZYX-F-223
GTCTTAACGGGAGCCTCACCTCACCCGGCTATCCGCCTCCGCCACGTCGCTGACCTGCACCATCAGGTTGGAAATGGCTCACAGGCCAACCCCCGCATTATCTGACGGTTCGGCAGCCGCCTGCCGGATTTCCACAACCCTTGCCCCTTCGGCGCAGAAGTGCCCTGGATCAGGGCGCGCTCCCGGGCAGTAGCGTGCGCCGCTGACGGGCCGGGACGAGGCGTTGTGATGGACGCTGCGCCGCCTCTTCCGACCGCTGACTTACAACGCGGTCCGGATGGTCGTCAACAAGGCCAACGCGGCGCTCCGCGCGAACTGCACCTTGCACAACCTGGGGCATTCCGCCGCCAAGAGGAGAGCTCGGTGGCGAAGGCCCGCCTTGTCTCCGCAGTCGGCGTGTGCGGTGGGATTGGTGTTGTGATTGCACACCGCGATTCTCCAGTGCCGCGTTCAGCACCTTGCTGGCTTCGCACGTTGCATTGCGACGATGCGAGCGTGTCGCAGATCACCATGGTCGACCGCCGTCAGAGTCGACCAAGTCGCGGGCGTGGTCGATCAGCCAGGTTTTTGATCGGCGGTTCATTCGTTCGTAGCCATCTGCCCACATCTTCGCGAACCCGGGATGGCCGGACTCGGCGCGACGCCGGGTGCTGTGCAATGCGTGGTCCAGGAAGACAAGCAGCATGCCGATCACCTGGTCGCGTTGCGTGGCGTCGAGGTGATGCGTATCGGCGAACAGCCGGAAGCGGCCAATGAGGTCGGTCGTGGCGCGGGCGTCGGCGATGTCGACCGGGTCGCGCAGCGGAATCCAGTGGCGGGCTGCGACGGCGATGTCGAACAGCGGGCTGGCTGGCCTCGCCAGATCGAAGTCGATGAACGCCGCACGGCCATCATGAACGACGACGTTTTCCAGACACAGGTCGGTGTGGCAAACCAGATCGCCCCGCGCGCCAGGGGGAAGCTACATCAGCTGACGAGCAGGCCAGCGCATCCATTCAGGCAGTTGGGAACCGACAGCAGCGCGATGCAGCTCGGATTGCAGGAGCGCGACGCTGACCAGCAAGTCCTCGTCGGCCACCCAGTCAGGAAACGGTGGGATCGCGACATCTCCGTCGAGATAGTCCAGTATTTCGCGGCCGTGTTCGTCCAGGCCGTGAAATACTGGCGCGGCGGTGAAACCGACCGCCTGAAAGTGTTGCAGGAACAGGCGGACTTGCGGCGCGGCCGGGCCGCCGGGTCGGCGCACCGTGTCATCGACGCGGATGGCCGCCCCGACGTTGTCAACTCCGCCTGCCAGTGGCTCCATCCCGTGATCCTCCCTGGGGGTCGGGCCTGGTGCCCTCGCGGAAACTGTCGCGTGTTCCTTGCGGTGGTAGTCGCGCCGGTCACCGGGCGTGTTCGTCGCCAGGGGCATACCGGCTCCAGGGGCTGCCGGCGCGATGCTGGCGGCAGCGCGGCTGGACCATCCCGGCGCGCGATGCCGGCGGGGCATCGGCGATGCTGTGGGCGTGGAGTACGTGTCCAGAGTGCCGCGACCGCCGCTGGACGGGCTGATCGACGACCTCTACTACCTGGAGGGTGCGCCGCCGTACGCCCTGCTGACGCTGCCGCCCGCGCCGTCGGCACTGCTCATCGTCAACCTCGGGGCGCCGTTCCGCATCCGCGCCGGCACCGACATCGAGACGGCCGAGTACGCCGACGGCTGCGTGGTCACCATGCCCACCCGCGCGTGGGAGTTCGGCTACCCACTCCGGACCCGGTCGGTCGGCGTGCACTTCAAGCCGTGGGGGCTGGCGCCGTTCCTGCCGATGCCCGCGGCCGAGCTGTGTGACCGGCCCGTGACGGTAGAGCAGGTCTGGGGCCGGCCCGCCATTGCTGAGCTGCGAGACCGGCTGGCCACGGCGGACGGACCGCACGAGATGCTGACGCTGCTCGAGGAGGAGCTAACGCGACGGCTGTGCGAGACCGCCGGCCTGGGGCTGGTCCGCCATATGAGCAGTGTCATCGCGGCGACCAGCGGGGGCGTGACGATCGGCGACCTGAGGGTGGCAGCCGGTGTCAGCAGCACTCATCTGGCACAGCGGTTCAAGGAGCTCATCGGCGTCACGCCGAAGCGGCTGGCCCGCACCTACCGCTTCGCCGCCACCGTGTTCGCGATCAATCCCGCCGGACCGATCGACTGGGGCGACCTCGCCGGTGGCGCAGGCTACTTCGACCAGGCCCACTTCGGCCACGAGTTCCGGGCGTTCACCGGGCTCGCGCCGACCCGGTACGTCGAAGTCCGGCGGCGGTTCCTGCGCGAACATCCCGGCCACGTGCTGGACGGCTGGCCGCTGCCGGCCGATTGATTTCTTACAAGAGCGACAGCTCACGAAAACGCTAATCTCAGGGCACCCCAAAGCAGAGGAGCGCCCCGTGGGCAAGGTGGTCATGTACGCCTCGGTGTCGGTGGACGGCTTCATCGCGGACGAGAACGACCAGCCCGGACCGCTGTTCGACTGGTTGACCAGCGGTGACGTCCCGTTGGACGAGAGCGGCGTATTGAAGGTGTCGCAGACGTCCTACGACTACACCCGGCCGTACTGGGACCAGATCGGGGCGACAATCGCCGGGCGCCACGTCTTCGACATGACGGACGGCTGGGACGGGAAGCCTCCGAGCGGGATCGACCACGTGGTCGTCGTGACGCACCGGCCGAAGCCCGAGGGCTGGGACCCCGAGGCGCCGTTTCACTTCGTCGACGGCGTCGAGGCAGCCGTGGCCAAGGCGCAGGAGCTTGCGGGTGACCGCATGGTCGAGGTCGCCGCTGGCGACGTCGGTGGCCAGGTGCTTGCCGCGGGCCTGGTCGACGAAGTGCGCATGGACGTCGTACCCGTCGTGTTCGGGTCCGGCAAGCGCTACTTCGGGTCGGTCGACGCGCAGCACCTGTTGGAGGATCCTGACGTGGTGATTCAGGGCAACCGGGTGCTTCACCTGCGCTATCGGGTGCGCCGTTGACCGATCTGAGCGGGTACGCGAAGAAGTCCACTGCGAAAGGTGACACAAGATCGGGCCTCCGGCTGCGTTTGCGCATCGCTGTCCCTGGCCGGGCAGAGCCGACGCCGATCCACCCCAGCACCTCACCTGTGGCAAGTTCAACTCAAGATCACTGGTTGCCGGTTTCCGTCGTATCTTGGCCGACCCCCTCCCTTGTCCGAACACCGACGCCGCTTCGCTGTCGGCCTGGTCGCTCGGTCAGTTGCATGAGCCGATGGTCGCTGCCAGTTGCGGAAGTCGGCTGACTCGGCTGGCGGAGGTGGCGGCGGCCCGCAGACGGATGATCTCGTCGTGTTGAGCGGCGAGTCGCGCGAGGGGCCTGGCTCTGGAACTCGGTGAGTTCGTTGATCGTGCTGGTTGACTCGACCACGCGGTTCTTCAGCCCGGTGATCTCGGTCTTGAGGCGGGTGATCTGCGCGTCGCGCGGGTCGGGCTGATCGCCAGCCTGCTGGAGGGTCCGTAGGCGCCGTTCGAACTCGGCGCGGAGATCGGCGTAGGGCCGGGTGCCGTAGAAGGCGGTGCGGTCGACGCCGGACTCGACGGCCCGGGTTGTGATGTCGCAGCGGCCGTCGGGCGGGATCTCGCCGCGCAGGAGCCGGTCCATGGCAGCCCGACACCATGTTCGGGCAAGAACTCCATCCACTCCTTGACCGCCCGCGCGTACGCCTCCCACGAATTCGGTGACGGCGCACCGCCGGCGGGCAACTCGCGCAGCCACCGGTTCACCGCCACCGTCGGCCGCGGAGCGCCTGGACCGTCCTCGAACCGCAGATCGTTATCCACCAGCACCGGCATCCGCTCCGGAATCAGCGGCCGACGCTCGACGTCCCAGCTCTCCCAACCCTGGGACGCGAAGAAGCTCAAGATCATGACCGGAGACCATAGAAACACCACACGGCCTCTGGCAAAACGCAAACACCCAGCTCTCGCTGGCTGCTGGGCGTAATCGCAACACGAAAACTAAGCAAAGACAATTCGCCGAAAGTCATGCGGATTATCTTCAAACCGTGGAAGCCGGGGTGGTGTTCGGCGATGGCCGCGCACCGACGGTGCAGCATGTTGACGATCGTGCCCGGGGTAGTGACGTGCCTGCTGGTGCCCCGTTGAGTGGAACAGGTAGGGCAGCGGGGTGCTCCAGAGCTTGTCGTGGGCGTCGAACCGGGCCAGCCGGGCGATGGGCTGACCGTCGCGGGTGTGCCGGCGAACGAGCTCTTCCGGTTGCGGGCGCGGGCTTGACTGTTTTAGCGGAACGACAATTCCGGCTCTCGTGACCTGCCTGTCGATCGCGGTCCAAACGCAGGTGCGCGGCTGCTGCGAGGTATGACGCAGCGTCAGATTGCCGGCCGGGCT
>NZ_JBDJAV010000122.1:0-4191 GCF_039649625.1 Plantactinospora sp. ZYX-F-223
TGGGAGCAGGTCTGCGCTCCCGCGGGCGTCGACCGGCGCTCAACCGCTTTGACCTGCACGTATCGGCTCCGGGGCGACCTGCGGCCTTCGCGTCGTCGCTGGTCGGAGCGTTGGTCGGTGTTCCTTGATGGCATGAAGGAGCGGGGCCTCGCTCCTCGTGACTCCCGGCGGGATGCTCGGGGTGCTCACATCAGACGACGAAGGAGGCCCCACCATGGAGGCAGAGTACGACGGCCCGCAGGTTGTGGGTATCGATCTGTATCGGCGTCGGTCGGTGCTCGTGCGGATGACCGAGGCCGGCGAACGGCTGGACAGCGTCCGTATCGACAACGATCCGATGGCACTCGCGGCGGAAATCGCAATGGCCGGCGAGCATCCCCAGGTTGTGCTGGAAGCCGCTTACGGCTGGTACTGGGCGGCCGATGTCCTGACCGATGCCGGCGCCCAGGTGCACCTGGCGCACCCGCTGGGGATGAAGGGGTTCGCTTACCGGCGGGTCAAGAACGACGTCCGGGACGCGGCGGATCTGGCGGACTTGCTGCGGATGGGCCGACTGCCCGAGGCCTGGATTGCCCCGCCGGCGATCCGCGAGCTGCGGGAGCTGGTGCGGCACCGGGCCAAGCTGGTCGCCTGGCGCAGCGGATTGAAAGCATCCGTGCACGCGGTACTGGCCAAACAGGGCCTGCACCCGCACGTCTCGGATCTCTTCGGCGTCGCCGGCCGGCGGTGGCTCACCACCGCTCCGCTGGACGCGGCGTATCGGCTGCGCGTCAACTCACTACTCCGGCTGATCGACGGCATCGACTTCGAGATCAGCGCGGTCGCCGGACCGTTGCGCGCGGCCCTGGCCGGTCACGCCGGGTTCCGGGTCGTGCAGAAAGTGCCCGGCGTGGGCTCCACTCTCGCCGCGATCTTCGTCGCCGAGATCGGCGACGTGACCCGCTTCGGCGCCCCGGCGCACCTGGCGTCGTGGGCCGGGCTGACGCCGAAGCACCGTGAGTCCGACACCGTGATACGACGTGGGCCGATCACCAAACAAGGCTCGACTCTGGTGCGGTGGGCCGCGGTCGAAGCCGCCCAGGGCGCCCGCAACGCCGACCGGCTCACCGAGACCCATACCCGGATCGCCGAACGGCGGGGCCGCAACATCGCCACCGTCGCGGTGGCCCGCAAACTGCTCACCTACGTCTACTACGGCCTGCGCGACGGGCATATCCGCGCCCTGGCGAAGGTCAAGGCGGCGTGAGCGGGCTCGGACGTGACCGGACGCGGGTCGTTCTGTGTCTGACCTCCGTCGGCCGGCGGTGTGGTCGCCTGCTTGATTGACCCCGTCCGGTCACGGTCGTCATCACCATGCCCCCCGTCGGCGGGGCGGATGGATGATCGGCAGCCGAGCCCTCGGCCTGCCCTTCCGGCATCACCCGGAACCTGGCGATCACGACCACACCCCACACCATCACCGCCACAGAACAGGAGGCGGCACACCAACGCGCCCACGCCCACCCTCAACACCGAACCAACCAGCCCAAAACGCCCGACTTGACCGACCCCACTCCTTCATGGATGACACAGAGGGGTGCCAGATGAGTAAGCCTGGAGGTGGCCTCTGCCGGCCAGCTTGTACGAGGGCAAACTCATGGGACGATGCCGAATGGGCCCATGCTGTTGTAGTCCAGGCGTAGGGCTTCTGCCATCGTCCAGGCGTTCGGCAGGGTGAACAGATCTGCGCCGCCTAGGCGCTCTTTCCATCGTGGTACGAGGTCGTCGGCGGCTTTGGCGGCCACGGCGTCTAGGTAGGATTTGAAAACGGCCCAGGCGTTGGCGGTGTCGATTGGGGCCATGATCTCGTTCAGGTCGACCGAGGAGAGTGCTGCTTCGGTAGTGGAACGTAGGTCGTTTATGTATTCGATCTGGGTTCTTGCATCGTCCGGGGTGCCGGGTCGGTTGACGTGCCCGCCGATTAGCTTTTCGAACGGGTAGGTGAGTGCCTGCTCGTGGGCGTTGACGTAGCCGGGGATGTTCGCGGAGACCGCGAGGTTCGAGAAGGGCACCCAGCCGGGGAAGATTACGTCTACGAGCATTAGGACGCGTTGCTTCGGGGCGAAGATGAAGATGTTTCCTTCGGCGTGGTTGGGGCCCTTGTAGTCGAGTTGCAGGCTGTGGTCTCCTGCGTCGATCGTCAGGGTGTCGTCGAATACATGTGTCGGCATGGGGCGGTTCGGGTCGTCGAGTAATTTGAGCCGTTCCGCGGTGATACGGTGGGCGTAGCGTGGCACGTCGTCGGGGTAGACCGAGATCGCTCCGACGTGGTCGGAGTGCTGGTGGCTGTAGACGACGTGGGTGATGGGGCGGTTGGTTACGCTGCCGATTGCTCGGAGGATGTTGTGGCCGAGGGTGGGTGGCGCGTCGACGGCGATGACGCCCTCGTCCGTGACCACGAACATCATGTTGTACATGCCCTCACCGAGGAAGAAGACGCCGTCGGCGATCTCCTGCAGGGCATAGCCGGCTTTGGAGTTCTCGGGCCCTTGGGCGGCCTGCGGCACGGGGGCCATGGGCATCTTGCGCGTTCGCTCGGCGGCGTCGGAGTACGGGGTCGTCGACATGTCTGATCCTCTCCCTGACGATCGCCACTGGGCCTGCGCACGGACCCGCCAGGGATCGGTGTTCGGCACGCTCCCGCCTGGTGGAGTACGGGCCACGCTCGTCGATCATTCAGGCGAGCGTCGCGTCCCGCAGCCGTTTGGCCCGCATCTCACCCTCGTGAGGGAAGGAAGACGCCTTTTGACCGGCGCCCCAACGTCGGGAGGGTGTGCCTCAAAGTTCGTCACACCATGGCCACTCACTGGAAGCAACCTGGCTCGTTACATCGTGGCGTGGCTGTTCGATGACACGGCTATGTGTAGTAGACCGGTTGACAATATATCCCACAGCCGGGAGCTGCTGGTTTCGGTTGGGCGCGCGTACTGGGACAACCAGCTGGGCGACTGCCGACGAGAGCGCCCTGCGCGACTTGGGTGCCGAGTTGGCTCGCTGCGCTTCCGGCCTGTCTGGGACGTGGCTTCCGGCCTATTTGGGGCGCGCCCCGGTCTCCAGCAACAGGACTCCACATCGACAACGAGGAGAGACGAGGCCCGGAAATATGACGAGTGAGCCGATGGAAGAAGTGCTGGCCCGCTGGAAGGCGGCGTTCGACGGCCACCAGGTGGACGCCATGGCCGACCTGTTCACTCCGGATGCCCTCTTCCAGGGCTTCGGGCCCGAGGTCGTGGTCGGCCGAGACGCGGTGCACGACTATTACGAGTCGGTGCCTGATAACCGCGATGCCGAGGTGACCCTGCTACACACGTACACGATCGGGCAGGAAGTAGCCGGGGGGTTCGCGGACGTCACTTTCCGGGACCCGACAGGTTGGGAGGCCCCGGTGCACCTGTCGCTGGTCCTTCAACTCAGCGGAGGTACCTGGCGGATCCGCCAGTACCACGTGTCCCGGATCAGCAAGGAGCACTGACCTTGATCGGCGCCGCAGCGCTCCGACGCCGCAGCGCCGCAGCGCCGTGCGGCCGTCCTCATCAAGGTGCTCCTGGCCATGAGGCGCGACGAGCCATCGCGCGTCGCAAACAGTGGCAGCGGGTGCCGGATCATGTGGGCCGGTCACGTGGGCGCGTCGGCTTTGCCCGGGTCGTTGGGGTGGGGCTCCACCTCGGTGATGGCGGGTGTCATCCACGGGCGCAGCGGCAGAGTCCCGAGTACCTTTTCGTGCAGCTCGGCCTCGTTGGCTGCGCGCCACAGCCCGATGCTGCGCAACTCGCCGACGGGGCGCCACAGCCGCACCAGGTGACCGGCTGCGGCCAGTTCCCCGGCACGGACCTTTTCGGCGGCACGGCGTCGATCGACCTCGGCCGGGTCAGTGCCCTCTGGGACGTTCGTGACGAGCTCCACCAGAAACTCTTTCATACCCATACTCCATCTGGTCAGTTCGCCGCCGGTTGCGCCTGCGGTGGCACCTGCGGTTGCGCCTGCACCTGCAACAGGTCCAGGCAATTACCCCACAATGCCTCGAGTTGCGTTGGATCGTTGAGCAGTTTCGCGAGCAGCACGCGTCCCTCGATCTGGGCGACGATGGACTGAGGCTCCCCCCGGGATGTGGACACCGGGTTTACGCCGCGACTTGATGCAGCGTAGTGGGTG
>NZ_JBDJAV010000123.1:0-4152 GCF_039649625.1 Plantactinospora sp. ZYX-F-223
CGTCCCGCAGCGCCCAGGCGAGCGCGAGCTGGGCCGTTCGCGTCCTCGTTTCCCCTGGGCCGTGGCGTGCGGGATGGCCGGGAACGCCTCGGTGACATTGCCCGCCAGCACACTGACCGCTTCCTCACGACCCACCAGCCAAGATCCACGGACCTGCCTTGGCTGTTCAGGGCGCGGGTCGGCGGAGCCAGCGGCGGAGTGTGCGTGGTGGGTCGAGGTGGCCGCCGGCGTACAGCCAGGACTCGAAGCGGTCGAGGTCGGCGCGGAACGAGGAGTCGACCGGTTTCGGGTGGTCGAGCGCCCAGGTGTCGAACAGCGGGCGGAACTCCGTGCCGAGCCGTTCGGTCAGGTCCGGGCGCATCCTGGCCGCGACCGACCGGCGTTTGGACTGGAGCGACCGGGCCTCGACCGCGACCCGGTGCGCGTCGAAGCCGGCCGGCACTTGGCCGCCGGCCAGCAACGCGCGGAGGAGTTCCCGCTGCCGCGCGGCCAGTTTGTCCCGCGCTGTCACGGGGTTCCACCGCCGCCACCACCGCCGCTGTCGCTACTCAGGGTGGGCGGACCGTAGGAGTAGTAGGTTTCCCGCTGGCGACCTCGGCCCTTCTTCTTCTCGGGCGGGGTGGCCGACGCGACGAGCGCCGCGCGTAGCTCCTCGTCCGGGTAGGCGGCCATCCCGGACACCGCGACTCGGTCGACCCCGTCGAGTTGGCGGGCGGCCAGCGCCACCACCGGGTTGTTGCGCCGCGTGCGGGCGGGAAGCGGCCAGACCGCGATATAGAACGCCGGGATGATCGCCATGCTGACGATGAGCTGGATGAGCAGATAGCCGATCGGGTAGCCATCGGTGATGCCGTCCACCAGGCGGGCCATGCCGACCGCGAACACCAGACACAGCAGCGCCAGCGAGGCGTACGTGGCGAGCGCCCGCTCCCACCGCGACCGGGAGCGCTGACCAGCGGCAACGCGTTCGGCAAGCGCTCGAACCTGGGGCATCGCCTTGAGTCGACGCCGAAGCGCGTGGACCTTCGTCGGCTGCTGGCGGACGACCGAGTGGACGTCCCGGCCGATCGGGTGGTCGGAGGCCGGGTCGCCCGGTGCGGACAGCCCGCCCTTGCGGTTCACCCTGAGCTGTTCACTGTGGACGAGGCGGGCGACGGCCGCGTCGACCACCCGATCGGTGCCGCCCGCGAGGAAGGCCACCTCCGCAAATTCCACAGCGGACGGCAGCTCGGCCGGCGCGGTCCGGTTGGCCCAGCGGCGGGCGTACTCCGCCACCGCCAGGCCGGCGATCACGGCGATTGGGTAGAGCAGCAGGAACTGCGGGCCCGAGATGCCCCAGGGCTGCATCAGGACTCCTTGGCAGCAGTGATGACGGCACGGATCGCGGCGAGTTCGGCGGCCAGATCGGCGTCGGGTGGGTAGTCGTCGTCGCGTTCCAGCATGACCCCCGGCGGGTCGACGCGGGCGCACAGCGCGGCGAGGGTGTCCAGCACCTGCGGCGGCACGGCGTGAGCGTGCGTGTCGTGGTAGAGCCCGTCGTGGGTGACCCCGCCCGCGACGTGCACGTAGGCCAGCCTCTCCAGCGGCAGCTCGTCGAGGAACGTCTCCGGCGCGGTGCCGAGGTTGACCGCGTTCGTGTACAGGTTGGCCACGTCGACCAGCAGCCGGCAGTCGGTGCGCTCGACCAGCTCGGCGAGGAACTGTCCCTCGGTCAGGTCGCTGTCCGGCCAGTCGAGCAGCGCCGCGATGTTCTCCAGCGCCAACGGCACCGGCAGCTCCGCCTGCACCCGATTCACGTTGTCCACCAGCACGTCCAGCGCGTCACGGGTGCGCGGCACCGGCAGCAGGTGCCCGGAGTCGAGCCCGCCGGCGCGGCTGAACGCCACGTGCTCGCTGACCAACGGCGCGTCCACCGCCTCCGCCACGGCAGCCAGGTGGGCGACCCGCGTGCGGTCCACCGGCTCCGCCCCGCCGAGCGACAGCGACACCGCGTGCGCGATCACCGGCATCCCCCGTTCGCGCAGCACGGTCAGCGACTCCGGCAGCGGGTCCGGGTGGATGTTCTCCGCCAGCACCTCCACGAAGTCGACACCGGGCAGCCGCTCCACCGTCAGGTCGATCTCCGGCCGCCAGCCGATCCCGACGCCGAGTCTCGGCCGCGTCATGGTGTCACCTCCACCGAATCCCCTGTCCTGCGATCAACCCAAGCCCACAGTGGCTATCAGGGGGCACCGCCGCCGCAGCCGCCGCCGGACGAGCTGTCGCTGGAGGACGAGGTGTAGTTGTGCGTGTAGGTGCTGCCGCCGGACGAGCCGATGTGCACGAAGGAGTCGAACGCGCCTGCGGAGGCGTAGCTCCAGGTGCCCCCGGCGAACGCCACCGCCGCGCCGTGGGTCAGTGCCTTGGAGAGCTCCCTGTCCGGGTAAGCGTGCGGGCCGCTCACCGCCACCCGCTCCAGCGGATCCGCCGCCTGCCCTCTCGCCGTGACCTCGGCCACCACCCGGTCGCCGTGCACCGTCCGGGCCTTGGGGGCGGACGTGAGCCGGGTGCTCAGGTACACACTGGCGATGAACGCCGCGGCGAGCAGATAGCTCAGATAGCCGGTGGGCAGGTCGTTGGCGATCCCGTTGACCCAGCGGGCCAGGCCGACCACGAACAGCAGGTACAGCAAGATCGGAGCGAGCCATCGTGCCCGGACCGCGCGGGCCGGGGCGACGAGCAGGCCTCGGCGGACCAGTGACTCGCCGATCTCGGTCACCACCGGTTTGCCGGCAAGCTTCTCGGCCACCATCGCGACCTTCCGCGGTGCGGTGAGTTCGGCGAGCACCGCGTCGTCGAGCGGGCGTCCGGTCGGCTCGCCGTCCGCCGTGGCGGTCAGGGTGCCGCGACGGTCGACTCTGACGTCACCGGCGTCGACCAGCCGGACGACGCCAACCTGGACCGCGTGCTGCGGCCCGCCCGCGAGGAAGCCCAACTCCTCGGGAGCCGGCGGGTCGGGCGGCTCGGCAAGCCGTGGCCTGCGCACCGCCATGCGCACCCCGACCGCCACGGCGAGCCCCACGACCAGGCCGGCGGAGTACAGCCAGAGGAACTCCGGCCCCGACAGTCCCCACGGATGCATCGTCTACCCCTTTCCCCGCGCTCGGCGGACATTGTCTCTGGTGTGATCAGCGACGCCCATGAAGGGCCCGGCGATGGCCGAGCCACATCTCCACGCGGTCGCCGTGCACCGCGTGCCGCACAGCGCATAAGGGTTTAGGTGCGGATGGCTGGCCGGCTGCACTGGGTGACTCGGCGTCGACCAGTAAGTTTCGACCTGCCCGACCTCATCCCGCTGACCCGGATGAGCGCGGTGTCCGGATCCTCACGTCGGTTGAGAGAGCATCTGCCATCCGCGCTCCTGCCAGGGCTCGTCCCGGCGCCGGAGTGCCCCGGCGCGATCGTCGGCCGTGGACTGTGCGAGCTTGGCGTCATCCGCGCTCATCCAACCGTTGCGGCACGCCTGTTCGTACTCGTCCCAGTCCTCGATCTCGACACGCGAATCCCGCTCGTGGAGCACCGGGTCCAGTTCGAGATCGATATACCGCCAGCCTGCTTCGGTACGCTCAGGCGGGACGCACACGTCGATCTCAAGCCGCCGATCGGCAGGATCGCCGACCCACCACGCCACCCACGGCCGGCCCGCCGCGAGCAACACCACAACGGGTACCGGAAGAGCACCACTGTCATGCGGAGCACCCCATGGTGAACCGGCCGGACCCCACAGCCACGTCCCGGCACGGTCTTCAATGATCTGCTGGAGATCAAACCAGAAGACGCCTCCGGGGCGTTTGATCTTGCACAGGCGTACGCTTCCGCTGTTCTGAACCACGCCCACAGGAGCACGTTAGGGGCAACCGGAGTACGCCGCGACCGGCGCACGGAGCCCCGCCACCGCCGACTCCGCCCAGGCCCTCCAGCTGGCCGCCACCCTGGCCCAACCGGCCCGCACCGCCGCACGAGCCAGCGACCAAGCCCTCATCCTGGCCCGCGCCCCACCGGAAGGGCAGCCCCTCCTGGGAAGAATTGGCCCAGGCAGTCGGAGACTCCGACCGACCACCCCAGCGCCCCACCAGCCCCCGATCCGGCACGGTTGGCCCTACCGTCAGTCGA
>NZ_JBDJAV010000124.1:0-4133 GCF_039649625.1 Plantactinospora sp. ZYX-F-223
CGTACAGGTCCGAGGTGCGCGGGTCGTCACCGTGTTCGTGACCGAAGTTGCAGCCACTGGGATCCCGGGTCGGGTGCCAGGTCGGGTAGACCTTGCCGTCGGGGCCGTACGTCCAGTATCGGGCGTGGATCTCGACAGAGCACTCACCGGACCTCGGCAGGTACCCCTTCTCGTTGGCCGTGGCGATCAGGTCGTACGCCCGGCTGGTCTCCGCTCCCGCCGGTGGCAGCGCGGTGCCCCAGGTGGGGTTGCCGGGCGGCGGCGCCGAGGTCGGCGGCGGGGTGTTGGGTGGCGTCGTCGGTCCGGTGCTGGGGTTGGGGCCGGGAGCCCCGGTGCAGGCGGTGCCATTCACGGCGAAGCTGGTCGGCGCGGGGTTGCTGCCGTTCCAGGACCCGTTGAAGCCGAACGAGACGCTCGCTCCGGTGGCAATGCTGCCGTTGTAGGTGGCGTTGCGGGCGGTGACCTGGCTACCGCTCTGCGAGACGGTGCTGTTCCAGGCCTGGGTTACCCGCTGGCCGGCGTCGTAGCTCCAGGTGAGCGTCCAGGAGCTGATCGGGTCGCCGACGTTGGTGACGGTGACCGTCGCGGTGAAGCCGCCCTGCCATTGCGAGCCGACCGTGTAGGTGACGCCGCAGCCGGCGGCGGCCGCCGCGGGTCCGGCGACGGTGATCGCCGCTCCGCTGGCGACGACCACGGCTGCCACGGTCACGGCTGACCACAGCCGGGACCGGGGACGGTGTAGGCGCATTGCTGGTCCTCCGAACGATGGTGGATGGATCGACGGGGAACGTGGACCCCGGCAGGCGGGTGTGCCGGACGGCGGGGACCGGGGCTTGCCCGCCCGGTGGCGGGCGCGAGCCGCACCGGTCACCGGAGCGGCCGGGCGGGTGACCCCGGCGGGGGTGCCGGTGTATCACCATCGATTGATATACATCTATGTTACTGGCCGGGTCGGGACTGTCAACGCGCATCGGCCGGTCCTGCCGAAATCGGAATTGACGCAGGTAGATGCATATCGCACCGGTGGGACGGGGGTACCCCCACCCGGATCCTGGGCGCCAGCAACCGACGCCGGATCTCCGGTTTGTCGGCGCGATCGACGTTTACCCGCCCGCCGCCCGGGAACGGCTACCGCCATGAACGTTCGGGTGGCCGGGTGCCGACGCGGTCGGCGGATCATCGGGGTACGGCGGGTCGTCGGTGGCCGGGACGGCGGGGCCGACCGGTGACGCCGGCACGGGGTGGCACCGGGTCGGGGCTGCGGGTGGTGGTGGTCGGCGCGACCGGCAATGTGGGGACGAGTCTGGTCGAGGCGCTCGGCCGGGACCCGGCGGTCGGCACGATCGTCGGGGTGGCGCGGCGGCCACCCCGGTGGCGGGCCCCGAAGACCGAGTGGGCCGAGGCGGACATCGTCGCCGCCGACCTCGTCGAGATCTTCGATGGCGCCGACGTGGTGGTGCACCTCGCCTGGCTCTTCCAGCCCACGCACCGACCGCTCACCACCTGGCGGGTCAACGCCGTCGGCGGGCGGCGGGTCTTCGCCGCGGCGGCCCGGGCCGGCGTACCGGCGCTGGTGTACGCCTCGTCGGTCGGGGCGTACTCGCCGGGGCCGAAGGACCGGCCGGTGGACGAGAGCTGGCCGACCGACGGCTGGCCCATCGCCGGATACACCCGGGAGAAGGCGTACCTGGAGCGGGTCCTCGACGCCTTCGAGCAGCGGCATCCGGAGGTGCGGGTGGTACGGCTGCGGCCCGGGTTCATCTTCAAGCGGGAATCCGCCAGCCAGCAGCGTCGACTCTTCACCGGTCCGCTGCTGCCGGGCCGGCTGGTGCGGCCGGGAATCCTACCGGTGCTCCCCGACCTGCCGGGGCTGCGGTTCCAGGCCCTGCACTCGGCGGACGCCGCCGAGGCGTACCGGTTGGCGGTGCTGCGCGACGTGCGCGGGGCGTTCAACGTGGCCGCCGAGCCGGTCGTCGACGGGCGGCTGCTCGCCGACATCCTGCGGGCCCGCCCGGTACGGCTGCCGTCCGGGCCGGTCCGGGCCGCACTCGCGCTGGCCTGGCACCTGCACCTGGTGCCGGCCTCCCCGCACCTGCTCGACGCGGTGCTCCGGCTGCCGGTCATGGACACCACCCGGGCCAGGACCGAACTGGGCTGGACACCCCGGCACACCGCCCGTGAGGCGATCGAGGAGTTCCTGCACGGGCTGCGCACCACCGGTGGGATGCCGACGGCACCGTTGACGCCCCGGCTGAACGGTGGCCGGCTCGCCGAGGCCGGCACCGGGGTGGGCGAACGCCCCTGACCGAACCCGCCGGAACCCGCCGGCGTCGCGACTCAGACCCGGGTGACCCGGATCGCGTCGGCGATGACGTAGCCGGTGCCGCTGGTCCACCGGCTCACACCCACCCGGTCGCCGTCCCCCGCGGCCAGCGTGAAGACGCCGAGCGACACCCACTGGCCACCGGTGAGGCGCTGGTTCACCCGTACCGTCTGGTTGCCGCTGGTGGTGGCGACGACGAACGGGGTGGCGTCGTTGTAGTCCGGGTTGGCCGCGTACCAGACCGAGACCTCGTAGCTGGCCGTCTCCGGGACGTTCACCCTGTACCAGGCGACGTCACTGGCCAGGACGGGGTCGGCGAAGCGGTAGTCGGCGCCGTACCGCTGGCTGGAGTAGGTGGACGTTCCCCAGCTGGCACTGGCGGTGAACCGCCCGGCGGTGCTGTTGTCGACGATGCTGCTCCAGACCGGCGGCTGGCCGCCACCGTCGGCGGAGACGTCGAGGTAGTTGCGGTCGATCCGCATCTGCACCCCGCCCCAGGTCTCGTAGACGTCACCGGCGTACTGGTGCAGCCGTTGGTGGTTGGCGTAGTACTCCGCCGGGCAGTACGGGCCGGCGTCGAGGTTCGCCGCGTCGTTCCACCAGGCGAACCAGAGCTGGTCCACCCGGGTGTAGGCCGGGTCGTTGTACGCGCCGCACAGGTCCGCGACCCCGGACGAGCCGCTGGAGTACATCCCCGAGAGGTAGCCGAGCGCGTGCAGCCGTTCCGTCCAGCCGGACAGGTACGACAGCACGGCGGCCCTGCATGACGCGTTCGACGGGTAGTGCTCGATGTCGTTGTAGATCGTGCTGCCGGCGAGGATGCCGAGGGCCTGTGCGGCGTTCACCGCGCTGGTCGCCCGGCTGGCGCCCTGGGATCGCGCCGTGGCCGGGTCGCTGGACATCTTCGGCGTCCGGGTGCCGCACGGGGCCTGACGGTCGAGTTCGATGGGGATCAGGCGCCAACCGTTGTTGGTCTGGTTCGTCACCCAGGTCGCGGTCAGGTTCGGTTGGGAGCACGAGCGGCTGGCCCCGCTGATGTAGATCCCGACGGCCCGGTACGGCGAGTTGGCCCGCCAGGCGTTCATGGTGGACTGGGAGGGGGCGGCACAGGTGTCGAAGCCCCGGCCGAGGAAGGTGCCGGGTTGCGGGCCGGCCGCCGCCAGCGGGGCGACCGGGGCGGCGGGTCGGGTCAGCGCGCCGAGGACGGACGGCGCCAGCGGTACCGCGTCCGGTCCGAGGGTCGCGGCGGCGAGGATCCGCCGGACGAGGCCCTCGGTCAGCGGCGTGTGCACGGCGGTGACGAGCACACCCGCGTCCCGGACCGCGACCTGGATCGCGTCGTTCCGGGACGGCGGCGCGGCCACGGTCGCCGCGCCGGCCGTGGTGACGGTGGCGGCCGGCAGCCGGTCCGCCGAGCGGGTGTCGATCGGTTCGAGGTGCAGCCCCGCGGTCCGCCCGACGAGTCGGGCGGGGCACTCGGCCTGGTCGCCCGGATGTCCGAGGTAGACGGCGGGGCGGTCGAACCGGACGCAGGCGTGCGGTCGGGCGGCGAGGTCGACGACCTGCCAGCTCTCCGGCACGACGACCCGGTATCCCTGGTAGCTGACCGTCCGGCTGCCCTCCGGCGCGATCGGGCCCTCGACGAGGCCGGCCCGGGCCGGCAGGACCGCCATCGTCGAGCCGGCGACCACGGCGGCGAGGCCGGTCAGGCCCGCCATGGTTCTCTTCATCCGAGCCTCCTGGAGGAATCCTTACTCGCAGCCGCGATGTTTGGAAAATTCCTACCAGATATCGACGCCGACCGCTAGCC
>NZ_JBDJAV010000125.1:0-4078 GCF_039649625.1 Plantactinospora sp. ZYX-F-223
CATCGGTGCATCCACTTCGGACCGCACGGTCGTCCACCGCCTGCCGTCCAGAGAGGTCTGCACGTGGTACGGCCGTGGGGCCGAGTTTCCACGTCCCGGTGGAGAACCTCGACAGCGACATCGGCCGGCTGCTCGACGCCCTCGACCGCACCGGCGACGCCGGGGACACCATCGTCATCTTGCCCGGGGTGGTGGCCGCCGGTACGCGGATCAGCGAGCCGGTGACGAGTCCGATTTCTACCCGGCGGTGCTGGCCGCCACCGGCCTGCCCCCCCATACCGGAGCAGCACATCGACGGTGTGGACTTCGGACCGGCCTGGCGCGGCGAGCCGTTCGCACGCGGCCCGCTTTTCTGGCACTACCCGCACTACAGCAACCAGGACGGGTGTCCGTCGGCCGCGATCCGGGACGGCCGATGGAAACTGATCGCGTCGTTCGAAGGCGATCCCACCCGGCCGCACGACATCGTTGCCGACCCCGCCAAGCAGATCGATCTCGCTGCCCGGCACCCCGAGGTCGCCGCCCGGCTACGCGAACCGCTGTCGCGCTGGCTCGACGACACCAAGGCGCTGATACCCGAACTCAACCGGCAGCCGGAACCGTTAGCCGTACTCAGCCCGTAACACCCCGTACGACGGGAGAACAGCAGTGGAACCCGACCCGACCGACGCGTTCCCCGACCGCCCCGGCCGGCCAACCGTCGCACGCGTCGATCGCCGATCATCTCCGCCAGCAGCCGACCGAATTCATCCTCGCCGCCGGCAAGCGGCCCCGGTCATCCAGCCCGCCAGGCTGGCGGATGAGCGCTCGTAGCCCGGCCCGAGGCCCGGAACGGGCCCGCCCTCGGTGCCAGCGGGGCGCCCAACAGGGTGTCCGGCGCCGTCACCGGGCAGTGCCGGGACTGGTAGAACCTGGACTTCACCCCCTGGGCTGGGCGTCCGGTTCGTCGATGGCGCACCGGAAGCCGAGGTGGCCACTGGCACTGTCCGGAGTGTTGTGGGTGCGGGCAGCTACCCGGTACCGGTTGCAGTAGGAGACGTGGCACAGGTAGGAGCCGCCGCGCATCACCCGGCTGTCACCGGTGGGCGGTCCCTGGGGATCGACCCGGGTGGCCTCCGACGGCGCGGCGTGCCAGTCGACGCTGAACCAGTCCGCACACCACTCCCACACGTTGCCGGACATGTTGTAGAGGCCGAATGCGTTCGGGCGGTAGGCGTTCACCGGCCCAGTGCCGAGGTGGCCGTCCTCGCCGGTGTTACTGGCCGGAAACCGCCCCTGCCAGGTGTTGCACCGATGCTGCCCGCGCGGAGTGAACTCGTCCCCCCACGGGTACCGCTTGCGGTCCAGGCCGCCGCGAGCGGCCTTCTCCCACTCCGCCTCGGTGGGCAGCCGCTTTCCGGCCCAGGTGGCGTACGCCGTCGCGTCGGCCCACGAGACGTGCACCACCGGGTGGTTCCCGCGTTGGCCCACGTGCGAACCGGGGCCCTCCGGGTGCCGCCAGTCCGCCCCCTCTACACCCAGCCACCAGGGCGCTCCCGGGACCCGGGCGTCCAGCACCGCGCCCCGGGCCGGCTCGGCCACGAACTTGTGGAACACGAACGACCAGCCGAACCGCTCGGCCTCCGTCAGATAGCCGGTGGCCTTCACGAACGCGGCGAAGGCGGCGTTGGTCACCGCCTTCGGGTCGATCCGGAAGGCCGACACATGCACCTCGCGCACCGGGCCCTCCCCATCCGCGGGGAACGCGTCCGCATCGTCGCCGCCCATCCAGAACGACCCGGCCGGTATCGCGATCATGCCCCTCGCCACCTGGCCGGGGTCCCGCCGCGGCACGTCGAGGTCGACCGTGGCCAGCGCCGGCTGACCGGGCTCTCTGGGCGGGCCGCAGCACTGACTCAATTCGCCGGCCTCCTGTCTGTTCCCGGGCTCGTCCGCTCCGGAATTCGGCGAGGTCGGGGCAGCTCGGAGCGGTCGGCGGCCATCATACGCCGACTCGACCGGCTGACGGGCCGGCCGCCCGGGGACCCTCGGTCGCCCGGCCCGGTATGACGTACTGCCCCTGTCGTACGCATGATCCGGGGGGTGTTGTCGCCGGGTCGGGTGGCGTCGGCGGACCGCTGATAGGGACCACGCCCCCTTTCGGGGTAGGTCTCCTCGTAACGGAGGCCACCGGACGAGCCGACACCCGCCTGGTCGCGGCGATCCGGGACGCCCTCGACGCCGAGACGTACACCTCGACCGGCACCCGGTCCCGGCCGGGCCGGCGAGTGGTCAAGGCGGTGGTAGGTAGGCGGTGGCTCGGTGGCCGAGGTGCTGCGCTACCTGCGCGACCCAGGCAGGTAACGGCGACCCGTGTGATCCTCGGGTCGGCGCGGTCGGGACGCTCGCCGCCTCGGGCGGCGTTGACGAGCTGCGACCGGGCCCTCGCCAGGGTGAAGGCGGTGATGGACCAGCGGAGACCGCGGAACGCTCCTACGGGGCGTGCCGGACGACCAACCGGCCGCGGCACGATGAAAACTAGGCTGTCCCTGGCCCGCCTCGAGCTGCCAACAGATCTTCAACCTGATCGAACTGGCCATTGGACGTCGCAACCGGGGCGGAGAACCGGGCCGGCTCCTGACCCGGGAGGTTGCCGTCCCCTTCCACTCGGGCAAAGCCGCGCCGTGCACCCGCAGCCGGTGTCGCGCCGGGTCGGGTCCATTCATAGATCGATCTCGATGTGAACGATAACATCCTGGATCGCGCCATGAACCGCAGGATGGCATTTCTGGAGAGTCGGATAATGGGTACCTCCGACATGGGTCACCGGGATCGCACTCGACCGTATCTTCTCCGTTGCGGCGTCCGGCGTGAACCACGAATCCTGCTCGGGCCGAACAGCTCCTGTCGCCGAGTTGGCCGTCCGCCGGCAGCGGCTTTCGTCGAAACGGCTCCGGCCAGGCCCCGCCGCCGTCGGTGGGCTGGCCGTCGCCCGGGCGTACGCACCGGAAGCTCGGCAGGTGGGGCGGCCCGCGACTGCGCGTCACCGGTTCTCGTAACAGAAAACTGCTGTGATGTTCTGCTCTTCGTCACTTCGCGTCACAGGCGTCGAGAAAGTGTTATGAACCGCACCCGTCGAAAGTCCTGCCCGAGCGGACTCCGCATTGGTCGGGTTTCGCGTCCGCATGCCCGTGCACCTCTTTGTCCGGTGGCTGTGGTGCGCCACCCGGCCGGTGAACGCGGGGGCGTTACGACTTGACGAACGTCATGTTATCGCTCACAGTCGATGGTCAGGGACGACGACGCCTGTGGCTTACCGGGCGAGCCTGCTTCGTCGGCCCTTGGATCAGGCGTGCGTGACGGCGCGCGGACGCCAGTTGGCGCGCACATTTCGAGGCACGCGCCGGTCATGTGTGGCGGCACATCCATCTTCGGGGTAGACCGGTCGGCTCTTGGTCATTGGAGGAGGATCATGTTCGTCTTTGGTGGGTCTCCATCGAGCGTGCCGCCGTCGCGGCGGCGTGGGTGGTTGACGCGGGTCGTCGCCGCTGGCGTGGCGGCGGTGGTGCTCGGTGGTGCCGCCGCGGTGGTGCTGTCCACACCCGCCGCCGCGGCGACAGTCGACACGAACGCATGGTATGTCTTGATCAACCGCAACAGTGGCAAGGCGCTGGACGTGTACAACCTGGCCACGAATGACGGTGCCCGGATCGTGCAGTGGGCGCGGAACAACGGCAACCAGCAGCAGTGGCAGTTCGTGGACTCGGGCAGCGGCTACTACCGGTTGCGGTCGCGGCTCTCCGGCAAGGTGCTGGACGTCTACAACTGGTCGACCGCCAACGGTGCCAGCATCGTGCAGTGGACCGACGGCAACGGAGCCAACCAGCAGTTCCGGTTGGCCGACTCCGACGGTGGCTACGTCCGGTTGATCAACCGGAACAGCAACAAGGTGGTGGAGGTACAGGGCGCCTCGACCACCGACGGCGGAAACATCGTGCAGTACGACGACTGGAACGGCAACAACCAGCAGTGGCAACTCGTCCGTGTCGACGGTGGCGGCAACCCGACCACACCGCCGCCGACCGGCACGTGCAATCTT
>NZ_JBDJAV010000126.1:0-4069 GCF_039649625.1 Plantactinospora sp. ZYX-F-223
AAGGACCGAGGCTAGGCGGGTACGAACTGCCACTGCTGGTTGGTCCCGCCGTTGGCGCTCCACTGCACGACCTGCGCCCCGTCGCTGGTCGCCGCGCCGTAGACGTCGGCCAGCAGTCCGCTGTTGCGGCTGACGATGGTGTAGTAGCCGTCACCGGTGGGCCGCAGGTACCACATCTGGTTGGTACCGCCGTTGGCCGACCACTGCTGCAGTTGCAGGCCCGCCGTGCTGCTGCCGCCGTTGACGTCGAGTACCTTTCCGGAGGCGGTGTAGCGCAAGGTGTAGGCGTCCTGCGTGGTGCTGATCGTCCACGTGGGGGTGCCGCTCTGCTGGACCGCCTTGGCACCGTCGGCGGTGGAGTTGCTGGCGATGGCGAGGGGCTTGCCGCTGTTGCGGTTGACGATGCGGTAGGTGCCTGGTGCGGGTCCGGTTCCGCCGCTTCCGCCGAGGGTGAAGTACTCGACCGCGTCGGTGAAGATGGTGCTGCCGGACTTCGTGGTCGACAGCTGCAGGTACACGCGGTTACCGGTGGCGGGGGTGGTGAAGGACACCGGCTGGGTGACCCGTGAGCCGAGCGGGATGGTCAGGCTGGTGCTGCCGGATGCGACGACCGTGCCGGTCGGGTTGTCGAGCCGGGCGGTCCAGGTGAAGTCCACCGAGGTGTTGGTGAGGTCGTCGTTGAAGACGGTGATGTTGCGGGTGACCGTGGCGTTCCGGGCGTAGTTGGGCACGGCCTGCGGCAGCGGGAAGGTGCCGTTCGCGTCCGAGACGCCGGAGGCGGACCAGTACGGGAGGTCGACCGCGGCCACCGGGTTGAACGCCGCCTGCACGCGCTGGATCTGCGGGTTGCTCCAGGGGTCCGGGAGGTTGTCGGCGCCGTAGATGGGGTGACCGCCCTCCTCTGGGGTGAAGTCGCCGGTGCGCACTCCGGGCACGACGCTGGCCCAGGCGGACAGCAGCGTGTACGGGCGCAGGTCGGTGGCGTTCTTGCCGCGCTTGGCCAGGGTTGCCGTGGCGAACCACTCGAAGCCCTGCTTGGTGTTGCATGCCGGCCAGATGTACTCGCCTTCGCCGTCGGGCCGCCCATTCACGGTGATCACCCTCTCCCCGTACCTGCCGAAGCCGTCGACGTAGTGCGGGATCACCGCGAAGTTGGCGTACGTCATCCCGGGATACCCGTTGACATTCCCGTCGACGCCCACCTCGACAATGATCGGCCGGGTGCCGTCGGCGCCGTTCATCGCCGCGTACAGGTCCTTCTCGAACTGTTCGGAATCCTGGCCGCTCTGGTTCGGCTCGTTGTTCTGACTCCAGCGGATGACCGCGGGGTGGTTGCGGTCGCGCAGGACCAGCGCACGGGCGTGGTTGACCATGTTGTCGTGCCCGGCGATCCAATCCTGCAAGGCCTGGGAGCCGCGAATCGCGGTCTCGCCGATGATCATCAGGCCCATCTCGTCGGCGACATCCAACATGTACGGGCTCGCGGGCTCCTGGTGGATGCGCACCACGTTGTAGTTCAGCCGCTGGTAGTTGTCCACCGCCTGCGGCCAGCCACCGTTGCCGGGCGACGGGGGCAGGAAGCCGGGCAGGGTGTCGAACGCGTCGCCCTTGCCGCCGTTGTTGATCCGGTCGTAGTCGGCACCCTGGAGGTTGTCGCCGCGGAAGTTCACGCGCACGCCGTTGAGGTAGTAGTAGTCACCGTTCTGGGTGGCCTCCCGGAACCCGAACCGGTATGTGGCGTCGCTGGTGTGCCCGTCATCGGTGACGGCATGCACCGTCAGCCCGTGCAGCTGCGCCCGGTACCCCGACCGGTACGGCACGTTGGGCCACCAGTACGAGGTGCTGTCGAGGTTCCACGCGACCGGTCCGACGGTCACGGTCCCGGTCGAGTGGGCCGCCACGGTGACCGTACGGCTGGGCAGTTCCGGGTAGCTGAAAGCCGTTCCGTTGTTGGACGACAGCGACCCGGTCAACGTCACCGACCGGGAACTGCCCGACGTGTTACGCACCGACACGTCGTAGGTCAACGTCTTGTTCGCCACCGACGTACGCACGAATGTGTCGCTGACGTACACCGCCGGGTACACCCTCAGGAACGCCGAACGGTAGATCCCCTGGGGGATCGCCTCGGACCACTCGGCGGCGTCGGGCACCAGGTACCGGCCGTTGGATGCCTTCAACGCGCCGCGGCCCTTCACGTTCACCGTGATTGTGTGTGTGGTGCCCGGCGCCGCGTATGCGCTGATGTCGAAGTTCGACGGGGTGAACGCCGTCGTCTGGGTGGCGACCACGCGGCCGTCGACCGACAGTGTCGCCTGGTGATTGACGGCGCCGAACTCGATCCAGGTCGACTGCGGCTGCCCCGAGTCCGGCACGGTGATGCTGCGCGAGTACACCGCCTCGTTCACGTCGGTGAAGCCCTGTTTGTACCAGCCGCCACCGGGCACGCTGATCGACGTCGTCGCCCGGCCCGCCGGGGTGAAGCTCCACGTTCCAGCAAGATCGACGGAAGTGAGCGCCGGGTTGCCGGCGGAGACGCCGTCGGCAACGGCCGCCTTGGCGGCGCTACCGGCTCCACGCGACGTCACCAAAGCTCCCGGCGCGGTGGCGTGCGCGACCATCGGATGGGCGGTAACGACCGCCACCGTACCGACGCAGAGAACAGCCATCGAAGCCAGCAGCCCCAGCGGTTTTCGGCCGCCGAGAAAGTTCCAGGCGAAGGACCGGATCGAGCGGAACACGAACTTCTCCCATCTGCCCCGAGCGCAAGCCGTCTACTGACCAGCGAATCGCGGCCCTGTCGAGGCAGTTGCCGATGGCCAAGCTGAGGACGCGTGACGGCGTGCGGCGCGGAACGGCCAAGCGGCCCCCAGGCGATCGAGACGCCGCCGACCTCCCGACGAGGCCAACGGCCTTCGCGGACCCTGACCCAACCGGCGGCATAACGTCCACGAGCTGGAACCACCGACGCGGACATACAGACCACCTCCAGCACCCGTCAGACGTCATACGTTACACGCCTCAATCGGAGACAGTCAATGCCCACATGGCTGAGGCCCTACCTAGGACGCGCGCTGCGCCAGGTCACCTGGCAGCGCCTTGCTCGAAGCCGGCATCACGACGCTCGCGCAAGTTGCGGCCTACAGACGCCGCGATTTACTGGCCTTGCATGGGGCCGGGCCGAAGGCGTCAGTATCCTGGACGCCGCGCTGGCTGGGCATGGCCTTGCCTTCGCCGATTGACGGCAACGGCGCCATACGCCACCGGGAGCGGCTGGTCTCGCGCTGTTCGACACGAACTCCGCGATGCGGTACGGGGGAAGTTGCCTCAACCGGGTGCCGTGAAGGCGCGGTCGGGCCGTTCGGCCGGGGTGAGCCGCGTGTGACGGTGGTGTCGGACGAGGTGCAGGGGACGACGCCGACCTCCCGCGGCGGCTTGCACTGCTCAGTTGCCGGTCCAGCCGTTACGACGAGCGGGTGTGCTGCGCCGGTGTCTGAACCGGGACGCGGTCGGGCCGGGTCCGACGGTGGCCTGTTGGCGGTGTGGTGCGCGCATGGTGAGCGACGCCGGTACGGCCGCCGGCTCGTTGCCACCGCCAGTGGCGTCCGGCAGATCGTGCTCGACGCTGCGTGGAGCCGTCGTTCGTGCACCTGCCTCCCTGCGGGCAGGGCTACCGCTGGTCGCCGCCCGGATGCGCGGTCGCTGGCCGAACGCGTAGATCTGAACCGCCGACGGGCCGAAGCTGGGCGGAGTACTTCGACAAGCCCTGTTCGGACCGAGTCAGCTGTCCCGGCACGAACTCGCCTGCTACGACGACCGACTCACACCACGTGCGGGCGTAATCACCACGGTCTCCCTCCGGGCGCGGGGATCCATGGGCTGCTGGTCGACCGGACCAGGGCCGCGCACGTCGACGGATATGCACCGATCTCCGACCTGCCGACCCCGATCCGACTCGAACCCGGTACACCCGCTGGCGCTGACCCGGCTCGCCGCCTCGACGCCGCGAGGTCTGGCAGGCACAACGGTTCTGCCGTGGACAAGTCCTGTACGTGTTCAACCCGGCCTG
>NZ_JBDJAV010000127.1:0-4008 GCF_039649625.1 Plantactinospora sp. ZYX-F-223
GGGAGAGTGGGCCGGAGAAGGGCGTCACCGCCTGGATCGTCTCCGGTCACGACGAAGCCGCGCTACGCGCGCAGGCCCGGCGACTGATCGAACACGTCCACGCCGAATCCGTCAGGCCCAGCGCCCCTGTCACGTCCATCGAACCCGCACCGCGTCATGTCGACATCGGCTACTCGCTCGCCACCACCCGTACCCGGATGGGTTTCCGCGCGGTCGTGATCGGTGACCGGGCCCGGTTGACGGCCGGTCTGACGGCACTCGCCGACGGTACCCTCGCACCCGACGTCGTACGCGGCCAGGCGGACTCCGACGGGCGGGTCGTCTTCGTCTTCCCCGGCCAGGGCGCCCAGTGGATCGGCATGGCGGTTGGACTGCTGGAGTCCTCGCCGGCGTTCGCCGCCCGGATGGACGCGTGCGCGCGTGCCCTGGCGCCACTGGTCGACTGGTCGCTGGTCGACGTGATCCGAGGTGCCGCCGGGGCGCCCCCGCTCGACCGGGTCGACGTCGTCCAGCCCGCCCTGTGGGCCGTGATGGTCTCGTTGGCGGACTGGTGGCGCGCGCACGGCGTAGCACCGGCGGCGGTGGTCGGGCACTCGCAGGGTGAGATCGCCGCGGCGTGCGTCGCCGGGGCGCTGTCGATCGAGGACGGCGCCCGGGTGGTGGCGCTGCGCGCACGACTCATCGCGCGGGAACTGGCCGGCCGTGGCGGGATGGTCGCCGTCGCCGCACCGGCTGACCAGCTCCGTGACCTGCTCGACCGCTCCGAAGGTCGGCTGTCGCTCGCGGTGGTCAACGGTCCCCGTTCCGTCGTGGTCTCAGGCGATCCCGACGCGCTCGACGAACTGGTCGAACGGTGTTCCGTCGAGGGCCTCCGGACACGGCGGGTGACGGTCGACTACGCCTCCCACTCCGGTCAGGTGGAGGCGATCCGTGACGAGCTGGTCCAAGTGCTCGCGGAGATCCGTCCGAACCCCGGGCAGGTGCCCTTCTTCTCCACGGTGACCGGTGATTGGCTGGACACCACCGCCCTGGACGCCGAGTACTGGTACCGCAACCTGCGGGCGACGGTCGGGTTCGACCACGCGGTACGGACGATGGTCGGCGCGGACCTGCGCACGTACGTGGAGGTCAGTCCGCACCCGGTGCTGGTGCCCGGGCTCCAGGAGGTCCTGGACGAAATCGCGCCGGACCGGAGCGCGGCGCTGGGGTCCCTCCGCCGCGACGAGGACGACTCGTACCGGCTGCTCCGGTCGCTGGCCGAGGTCTTCGTCCGAGGGGTCGAGGTCGACTGGGCACCGGTGTTCGACAGCACCGGAGCGAGGCAGGTGGAACTGCCGACGTACGCCTTCCAACGGCGACGGTTCTGGGCCCGTCCGGACGATCGGGACGCGACCGGCGGCGACGGTACGGACGCGGCCGACGCGCCGTTCTGGGCGGCGGTGGAGCAGTCCGACCCGGCCGCCCTGACCGAGCTCCTCGGCGCCGGTCCGGATCAGCGTGATGTGGTGGAGGCGGCGCTTCCGGTGCTGTCGTCGTGGCGGCACCGGCAGCGCGAGACGTCGGTGGTGGACTCCTGGCGGTACCGGGTGACCTGGAAGGTCGTGCCGACGTCGACAGCCGCACTGTCGGGTAGCTGGCTCCTGCTCGCCGCGCGGTCGCCCGGCGGAACCCCGTCGGCCGGCACGCCGACGGTGGAGGCCCTGGCGGAGGCGATGGCCGCGCGCGGGGCCGATGTCCGGCCGGTGGTGGTGGACGCCGCGTCGGTCGACGTGGACGACATGGCCGGTGCGCTGGAAGCGGCCATGGTGGGCGGGTCCGGGGTGGCGGGCATCGTCTCCCTGCTGCCGTGGGCCGAGGAACCCCACCCCGGCCGCGCTGTGGTCCCGGCCGGACTGGCGGCGTCCCTGGTACTTACCCGGGTCCTGGACCGTGCCGGGATCGCCGTACCGCTGTGGTGGGTCACCCGGGACGCGATGCTGGTCGAACCAGCCGATCCGGGGACCGGCTGGGTCCAGGCCCCGGTGTGGGCGTTGGGCCGGGTGGCCGGACTGGAGCAGCCGCAACGGTGGATCGGGCTGGTCGACGTGGCCGGCGGCTGGGACGAACGGGCGGCGGACCGGTTCTGCGCCCTGCTCGTCGGCGACTACGACGAACAGGAAATCGCCGTACGCCCCTCCGGCGTCTATGTTCGTCGCCTGGTGCGTGCGCCGCACCAGCGGCCCGCCCCGGCCTGGCGGCCCCGGGGCACCATCCTCGTCACCGGCGGTACCGGCGGCGTCGGTGCCCACCTCGCCCGCTGGCTCGCCGGAAACGGCGCGTCCCGACTGGTGCTGGTCAGCCGGCGGGGGATGGAATCGCCGGGGGCGCCCGGACTCGCCGCCCAGCTGCGCGAACTGGGTGCCGAGGTGACCATCGCGGCCTGCGACGTGACCGATCGACGGGCCCTCGCGGGACTGCTGGCCGATCACCCGCCGACCGCCGTGTTTCACGCGGCCGGGGTGAGCCGGTCGCTGCCCGTCGCCGACACCGGTCTCGACGAGCTGGCTGACACGATGTCGGCGAAGGTGGCCGGTGCCCGGAATCTCGACGAGTTGCTCGCCGGGCAGCCACTGGACGCCTTCGTGTTGTTCTCGTCCGGGGCGGCGGTGTGGGGCAGCGCCGGCAACGGCGCGTACGCCGCCGCGAACGCCTATCTCGACGCGCTCGCCGGCCACCGTCGCGGCCGGGGCGAGCCCGCCACCTGCGTGTCGTGGGGCGGCTGGGCGGACGGCGGAATGGTCGACGACGGGCTCGGCTCGGTACTGACTCGTATCGGGGTGCGGATGATGGCTCCGGCGCTGGCACTCGCGGCACTCCGCCGGGTGCTGGAGTCCGACGAGACGTCGGTGACGGTGACCGACATGGACTGGGCCAGTTTCGTCTCGACCTTCACGCTGGCTCGCCGCCGCCCCCTGATCGAGGGCATCCCCGAGGTCGCCGCCATCCTGAATGTGGACGACCGGGACGGCGACGTGGCCTCGACGATTGGCCACGAGCTGCGCCGGCGGATCGCCGAGCTGACCGGGACGGAGCGCGGCCGGGTACTGCTCGACCTGGTGCGGTCGGAGACGGCGGCCGTCCTCGGGCACACCGATGTCGACGCGGTGGGCGAGTCCAAGCCCTTCAGGGACCTCGGTCTGGACTCGCTGACCGCCATCGAGCTGCGGAACCGGCTGAACGCCGCGAGCGGTCTGCGGCTGCCCGCGACGTTGGTCTTCGATCATCCCGTTCCGGCGGCCGTGGCCGCGTACCTACAGGCCGAGCTGGTCGGCGCCGTCGAGGCCGACGAGGTGGCGCCGCCGGTACCGGTCGAGCGGGTACCCGACGAGCCGTTGGCGATCATCGGGATCGGATGCCGGTTCCCCGGCGGGGTGAACAGTCCCGAGGAGTTGTGGCAGCTGCTGGTCGAGGAGCGTGACACGGTCGGTCCGTTCCCCTCCGACCGTGGCTGGGACCTTGCCCGCCTCGACGAGTTGGAGGCCGGTCGGACCGGGGGACCCTCGGTACGCCGGGGTTCCTTCCTGGACGACGCGACAGGGTTCGACGCCGGCTTCTTCGGCGTGTCGCCGCGAGAGGCGGTGGCGATGGACCCGCAGCAGCGGCTGTTGTTGGAGACGTCCTGGGAGGCGTTGGAGCGGGCCGGAATCGATCCGCTCTCGTTGCGCGGCAGCCGCACCGGAGTGTTCGTGGGCGGCTCGTCGCAGGACTACGCGGGGCTGCTCACCGGCACCGACGACGGCTACGACTACCTGCTCACCGGCGCGGCCGGCAGCGTGTTGTCCGGCCGGGTCGCATACGCGCTGGGCCTGGAGGGTCCGGCGGTGACGATCGACACGGCCTGCTCGTCCTCGCTGGTCGCCCTGCACACCGCCGCCGGCTCACTGCGATCCGGCGAGTCCGACCTGGCACTGGTGGGCGGGGTGGCGGTGATGGCCACGCCAAATGCCTTCGTCGCGTTCTCCCGGCAGG
>NZ_JBDJAV010000128.1:0-3838 GCF_039649625.1 Plantactinospora sp. ZYX-F-223
CGTAGGGGAACGGTCGCTTCCACAGCGGCGGCCGGGCTGGTGGGGCCAGACGGATGCCATGGAGTCGGCCCGAGTCCGCGCCGGGGTCGGGGCGGAAGACCATCCCGGAATGTCATGCGGATCGGTGGCTCGCGTCTGCGCGTCCGTCAGCTGAATGAGTGTGGCCATGACGTGTCGGCGGTCGGCTCCGGGACGCGCAGCCGCGGGCGTTCCCATCGCTGTTCGACGCGGGCGAGACGCCACACCGCTACGGCGACAACCCAGGCGAGGACGAAGAGGCCGACGATGAGGAAGCCGGCCTGGTTCAGGTTGGCGCTGCCGATCGCGGCGAGTGGTCCGTGGCGGATGCCCAGTCGGTCGGTCAGGATCGACACCAGCTCGACGGTGCCGATGAGCACGGCACCGTCACCGCCGCCTCGATCCGGCTCTGGATTAAGACCTGATCAGCCCGCCCTCCAGCCCTCTCGGTCGCTACTGCAAGTCAAGCGCCCTGGAGCCTATGGCGCCATGCTCTGCCAGGTACTACCTGGAGGTCGGCTGCTACTCCAGCACCGCACGGAAGGCGCGCTCGCCGATGCCGCGCATCAGCGGGTTGTCCGCCGAGTGCGTCAGGAAGACCAGGGACAGGACAAGCGCCCACCCACGCGACCGCTCCCAGGTCGCGTCGTCCGCGCGGCCATACGCTTGTCGAAGAGCAGCACGCTGCTCCGCCGTGAACAGCATCCAAGCCACGGACAGGTCGGTGGCGGGATCGCCCGAGGTGATGTCACCAAAGTCGATCACGGCGCTGATTCGGCCGCGGTCGACCAGGATGTTGGCCGGGTGCAGGTCCCCGTGCAGCCACAGCGGCGGACCATCCCAAGCAGGTGTAGCGGCGGCCGCCTCCCAGATCCGCAGTGCGGCGGCACGGTCAGCCGGATCGACGTGCTCCAGCCCGGTCAGGACTCCCTCGGCGCGCCCGGCCAGTGGTATCCCGCGAAACGGGTTGACGGGCGCCTCCGAAGGAGCCGGGGCATGCAGCGCGCCTAGGAAACCGCCGAGCGTCGCTGCGGCCGACCAGAGGTCGTCGGGCTCCGACCGCGCGGCGGTCCGGCCCGGGAAAAACGGCACGACACTCCATGACCACGGGTACTGAGTCGTCGGCTGCCCGACACGCACCGGCGCTGGCACCGGCAACGGCAGGCGGTCGGCCAACTCCGGCAACCACCGCTGCTCGTGCGCGACGAGCTCGGCGGCCATGGCGCGTCGCGGCAACCGGACGAGGAACTCCTCACCAAGCCGACACACAAGGTTGTCCCAGCCGTTGGCCAGGACCTCGACCGGCAGGTCCGCCAGGTCGGGGTGCTGCTGATCGAGCAGACGGCGCACCAGTTCGACAGAGACTGGAACCTCCGCAGCGGGCATTCGCTGAATTGTCACAGCGAGAACCGTACGGCCGCGCCCCGGCGCGTTTGGAAGCAAGAGAGGGAAACGACTGCGCCGCGCAGGGCTATCACGTGATCCGCCGGACACGGCCTAGCTGTACTGCCCAGGGAGGTTGGTCAACCGCTGCTGGCAGGTCTGACCGCTCTGCAGATGCTGGAGTGGCTCGGGGTGTCAGCGGGCGATCGGCTGCTCGTCGCTGGAGCCGCTGGCGCTGTCGGTGGTCTGGCCCTGCAACTGGCCCGGGTACGAGGCGTACGGGAGGACGCTCTGGTCTCCCGCGAAGCCCACCTCGACTTCACCAGAGAATGGGGCGCGGAATTCGCCACCACTGACCCGGCCGCCCTCGCCCACCGCCACTACGACGCGGTCTTCGACACGTTCGGCGCGTTCGTCACCGAGGCGGTGGCTGACGGCGGCCGGTACGCCTACATCGCCACCCAGGTCGGACCGGTTCCCGATCTGATCGCGAGGAGGGTACTGACCACGATCAACCAGGTCCGTGAGGACGGCGTCGGGCTGCGTGAACTCACCACGTACGTCTATCAGGGCGCCGTGTCGCTCCGCGTCGGCTCCACCTTCGGGATCCATGACATCCAGGCCGCGCACCGACGATTCGGACAGGGCGGCCTGAACGGAAAGGTCACCGTCACCTTCTGACACCGCCCGCGGGGCGCGAGCCGAAGAGGGTGGTGATCCCGCGCGAGCGCCGAGCCGACGTGCTGCTCGTGGACCCGATCCCGACGCCACGAGAGAATTCAGCACCAGGGCTGACCGAGGGGGCCGGCCGGGCGATTCCGGGAACGACCGGCCCCGGTTGGCCCCCTCGGTTCCCTCGTCGGCATCGCCTCCATCGGCGCCGTGCTGGCCGTCACCCCGGTTGGACCGCCGGAGCGACCCCTCTCGTCTCTCATCGTCGGCGCCGCCTACATCGCCGGGGCCCTGATCGCCGGGGGCCTGATCCGCCTGCCCGAACGGGGCCAGCGCCGCGACCGCGACCGCCGCGAGCGGGCCGGCCCCCCAAAGATCGAACGCCTGGGTCAGGAATCGCTCAGGTGGTGGCCCCGTGCCTGACCCGCGACGGAGATTGTTAGGTTCGAGGCATGGACCTGCACGCTCGGCTGCGCCACCAGCTTGAGGGTTTCCGCGACTGCCTGCGCGACGACCTGACCGCCCCCATCGAGCACTGTCCGGGATGGACGCTCTACGACCTGGCTGATCATCTCGGCAACGGAAATCTGTGGGTGGCATCTGCGGTACGCGACGGGCGCGACGGCCATCATCCGGTTCCCGCGCCGCGTGATGCGCTGGTGCCGTGGTTCGAGGACACGTGCGCGGTCATGCTGGAGGCTCTGGCGGCTGACCTGAGCGCCCCGGCCTGGACGTTCCACCCCCCGCACACGATCGGCTTCTGGCAGCGTCGCCGCTGTCAGGAGACCCTCCTGCACCGCTGGGACGCCGAAAACGCCCTCAACCGGCCTACCGCTATCGATGCCGACCTGGCCGAAGACGGCATCGCGGAGGTGTTCGACACCATGGCGCCGCGCCAGATCGTGCGCGGGCGAACCAGCGAGCCGGAGGTGGCCATCCGGGTTCGTGCCCACGACAGCGGCGGGTCCTGGATCTACGGACCGGGTGAGCCGGTCGCCGAGATCACCGGTACGGCCGAACAGTTGCTGTTGATGTTGTGGGGCCGCCTATCAGTCGATCACCCCGCTATCGGCTGGACGGGGGACCGGAAGGCGGCCCTGGTCGTGCTCGCGGGTCCCCTGACCCCCTGACGGGATCGAACCAGGCACCCGTACGCCCGGAGTTCCCCTTCGTCGACGGCCCGGCTCGGCGGCCGCTGCACTGGCTGAACCTTCGCCCAGTTGCCGGTGTTCTCGGGGTCTTCGGCTGTCCGGCTCAGCGGCCCGGCGGGTTGCCGGCCCGGGCCGCTGAGCGGCTTGTGCCGTATCAGGTGAAGAACCGTATGAGGTGCTGAATGAGGGCCTCGGGTTGTTCTTCGGGGATGTAGTGGCCGCTGCCTGCCACGGCGGCGACCTCGACGTCGGTGCCTTTGTCTGGCAGCACCGCCTTCAGAAGTTGGTATCCGCCTTCGCCGCCGCCGAGGCCGAGCAGGGGTGCGGTCACGGGGGCGTAGGTTTTCTCGTCGGCGATGTCCTGGCCGAATGCCCGGTACCAGGCGTTGCCGGCACGGATCGCGTCCGCGGTGGAGTAGGCGTGCGCGTACACGTCCCGGTCGTGGTCGCTGATGGCGCCGGGGTCCTCGACCAGGTAGTCGATCATCCAGTCGACCAGATGACGGGAGCGGCCGGTGAGCAGGCGTTCGGGCAGGCCGGGGACCTGGTTGAACGCGAACCACCACAGGAACCGTCCGGGCCCGGCGTGGATGTCGCCGCCCACCTGCTGGCGT
>NZ_JBDJAV010000129.1:0-3606 GCF_039649625.1 Plantactinospora sp. ZYX-F-223
ACGAGGGATCCGGGGTGTCATTGGAAAACTCGTCCCGAGACACACGCTCACGCCGGTCTCCAAGGGACAACAGAACGCCCGGCACCTCGCAGGGGATGCTGGTACTCGAGCGAACACCATATGTAACGACCGGCGGCCCCGGATCATTCCCGGAGACCCGACCACCAGCCCAGCTCACAGCCGGTGGTACTCGGCCGTACGTGAGATGTAACGACCGGCAGCCCACCAACATTCCAGCAAACCGACTCGATCATGAAATCGAACCGGATATTCGGAACGGGCCGGACATCCCGCGCACCGGGCGCTTACCCAACGTGCTCGGCTAATCCGCCCTCGTCAGACGGTTGACCTCGGCCGAGGTAAGCCTCCAGCTGCGCCCGGTGGAAGAAGTTCGGTGTCCCTGCGTACGAGGTTCTCGTTCGACGCCGTCCGGGGCGACGATGAGCGCAGCGCCCAATCGTCCGGGTGGAGCAGCCACCGTCGCGACCCGGCTGGCCCGCACGACCGCCATACGCAACGCTGGCTGCTCTCCACTTGCACTCCCCCGGCCACTGCGCGCCCTTCGTCTCGGACTAGCGGCCCGGCTCCTAGCCCTCGCGGGCTCGGCCGAGGTGGTGCGCGGCCAGCAGGGACGTCCAGGTCAGGACGAGCCCGATCGCGACGGCGAAGGCGACGTTGGCCGGTCGGGACCCCGCCAGCACGAAGATCGACATCCAGCCGGCCAGGAAGAGCCCGCCGGTAGTCGCGCTGAACACCGCCCAACCGCGACGACCGGCCGACGCGAACCGCCGGGCGAACCCGAAGCACGCGGCGATCAAAGCGAGAAAGGCGACCCCGGCGACCAGGAAGTGCAGCATCCCGTGCCAACTGACGCTGGTGGGCGGGCCGGTCGGCGTGCCGGGCGGGAAGCCGTCGACCGGGTCGGCGGAGAAGAGCGCCGCACCGACCATCCCGGCACCGAAGACGCCGACCAGCCGGGGTACCCAAGCCCGCCCCGCCCCCGGCTCGCGGAGCCGGCGCAGACCGATCGCGTACGCCACGAACAGCAGGCCGGTGACCGCGAAGTTGACGATCTGAATCCATCCCTGGGCACCGTTGCTCAGCAGGCTGGCCGGGTGCCGGCCGATGTCGAACCCGTCCCTGGTGAGCATCTGTAGCACGACCAGCACTATGTATAGCGGGCCGGCGACGACGCCGCAGGCCAGCAGGGCCCTCGTCGACCCGACGACCGTCCCGGGCACCCTGCCGGGCTCGGCGCTGACGGTCCCGGTCACCGATCTGTCCCGTCCGCCGGTACCGGACGGGCCACTCCGGCCCACCGCCGGTCAGCCATTGTCGTCGCCACTGGTGTCGGGGGCGAAGTGCTGCACCGCGAACGCGATGGCCGCGGCGAGGTCCTCGGCACTGGTCCCCCAGGCGGCCTGGACCGCCGGTCCCCAGGCGTGGCAGCTCTGCCGGGCGAACTCCTGCACCTCGGGGGTGTCCTCCCAGGTGGCGGGGTCGAACTCCGTACCGCCCAGGAACAGGTCGAGGCCGAGCAGGGCGATGTCCCAGCCACCACCGATGCCGATCGTGCCGCCGGCGCCGTAGGTGGCCACCATCTCGTCGACGATCTGGGCCGGCGACGCGTGCTCCAGCTCCAGTACGGTACCGCCGTCCGCGTCGGGCGCGAGCCGGACTTCGACCTCGGTGGACATTCCTTCGCCGAGCATCCAGGTCACCTTGATCAGGCGGGGCTCCTCGCAGCGCAGGATCTCTCCGCCGGCATTGCCCTTGAGCTGGTACTTGCCGCCGAGCCGCAGGTCACCCTCGACCGGGGCCAACCATCGGCTGATCCGCTCGGGGTCGGTGCAGGCGCTCCACACCTCCTCGATCGGTGCGTCGTAGCTGCGGCGCAGCAGCAGCGACCGCCCTTCGCCGGTGGCGACGGCCTGATTGCCGATCTCCCGGTGGGTGGCGTTCACCTGCTTGATGATGTCGATCACGTTTCTTCCTCGCTCTTCGTGGATGGTCGGCTGCCCGCGGACGACGTCCCGGCAGCCTTGTCGGGTAGTTCGCGGCGCTCGCGCCTGCCGCGGGCGAGTTCGGTGCCCAATGCGTCCAGGCGCTGGGTCCAGAACCGGCGGAAGCGCTCCAGCCAGATGTCGACCTCCCGGAGTGGCGCCGAATCGACGGCGTACAGGCGGCGGGTGCCGTCCGGGCGGACGGTCGCGAACCCGGACTGCCGCAGCACCCGCAAGTGCTGCGACACCGCCGGCTGGGAGATCCCGAACTCCGTCCGGATGACCCTGCTGACTGCGCCTGCGGCCTGTTCGCCGTCGGCGAGCAGTTCCAGGATCCGGCGTCTCACCGGATCGCCGAGCACGTCGAACGCCTGCACGGCAGAGAGAATGTCACCTGCCACTTATATAAGTCAAGTTTGAATTTCGGTCTTCGGCCGGGCTGCGTCCGGTTCCGCCGGGCAGGGATGTGCGGTGGCCGGTGCACCAGCCACCGCACGGCACGGACCGGGCCGGGCTGTCACTGGGGCGCTAGCCTCTGCCTGGTGATCCACCTGCACTTCAGCGCGGACGACCTGGGCCGGATCCGGTTCGCCTTCTCACCACTGATGGAGGCCGTGACCAGCGTACGAACGCTGTCCGCCAGCACGGCGGCCCGACTGCACGCCCCCTGGATACGGCAGGTGGCGGCGCGACTCGACGAGGTCGACCTGGAACTGTTGACCGCCGTCGTACGGCCCACCGGATACATCCCCGACTTCCTCGTCCCGCCGCCGTCGACCCGACTGTCCAGCATCGAGGCGAGCCTCGACGAGGTGGCCGGGGCCGACCTCGACACCGTGGTCGCGCAGCTATCGCACCTGGCCGGACACTGGGTTGCCCAGCAGGGCGCGGGTCGGCCCGGACGGGAGCGGCTGCTGCGGGAACTCGTCGACGACCCGGAGGCGGCAGTGGCCCGCCTGGTCGTCGCGCTCGAACACTACTGGCAGGTGGTCATCGTGCCGTACTGGCCACGGATCCGCGCCCTCTTGCAGGCCGACCTGGGGTATCGGCTCGAAGAACTCGCCGCCGGCGGGGTACAGCAACTCTTCCGTACGCTGCACCCGCTGGTCAGCTTCGACCGCGACACGCTGCGCGTCGTCAAGTACTACGAGGGGCACGCCGACCTGCGGCATCGTGGACTGCTGCTGGTGCCCTGCGTCTTCGCCTGGCCGGACGTAATCGTCCGCACGGGTGATCCCGGCCCGCCGACCGTCACGTACTCGCCGCGCGGGCTCGGCCGGCTCTGGGAGGCCCCGACCATCCAGCAGCAATCCCCGCTCGCCGGGGTGCTCGGGCGTACCCGCGCCACGATCCTCGCCCAACTGGACCTGCCGATGTCGACGACCCAGCTCGCCTGTCAGGTGACGGTGACCCCGCCCACGCTCAACTCCCACCTGAAGGCGCTGACGGCGGCCGGGATCCTGTCGGCACGACGGGACGGTCGCTCGGTCCTCTACGCCCGCACGCCCCTGGGGGATGCCTTGCTCACCGGGCCGGTGGACGCCGCGATGGGCGGTTGACCCGCACCTCGGCCGGGGCTGGAGACGCTGCTGGCCGGGTCCCC
>NZ_JBDJAV010000013.1:0-194512 GCF_039649625.1 Plantactinospora sp. ZYX-F-223
GCGGCTGAGCGGCGCGTAACGCAACCGTATCAATAGGACGCAAGAACGTGGTTTCCGCTGGTGGGAGGGGCCGATCGCCGTCTACCGGACGTGTCCGGGCGTACCATGGTGAATTGCCGGTCGCCGATCACCGTGCCCGTCGCGGACATCGGTTACGGTGTCGCTGTCACGGCGACGCGGCCCCGGTGATGCCGGTCACGGTGCCCAAGAGGTTGCGGAGGAGCGCAATGCTAACCCTGGGCGAGGTCCACACCGGACTCCTACAGAACTCCAGCTCGCTCTCGCTGGAGAACACCGCCCAACTCCTCGACTTCCTGGTCGGCCAGCGGGTGCGCCGGTCCGAGCGCCCGATCGCGTACGCGGTCTCGCCGGACCAGCTCACCGGGGTGGACTGCCGGCTGCCGACCCGCTCCGGCAGCCGTACCAGGGGCGTCGGGACGGTGGTCTCGCACGCGGCGGTGACCGGCGGGCACGTGTTGCAGGGCTCCACCTACACCCGGCTGGACCGGGCCGCCAGCAACCGCCGGCTGATCTGGTCGCACTACCTGTCCCGGCCCGGCTGGGTGGAGACGATCGGCAAGGTCGACATCCGGGACGTGGCCCAGGGCTTCCTCGGGCCCACCTACCAGCCGCAGACGCTCAACCTGGGCGCGATCAGCGCCCGGCTGATCGACGCGGTGCAGAGCTCGTCCCGGCTGGACCGCCGCCCGCCGTTCCGGACCAAACGCACCCGGCTGCGCTGGGCGGTGCTGCCGGCCGCCGACCCGGGGACCGAGGCGCACGGAAAGTTCCGGATCGAGTCCGACACGCTGCGCACCCTGGAACTGACGGCGCCGCAGGAGACCGTACCGGCGCTGGTGGAGTTCTGCGAGGACCTCGCGCTGCACGACTGGCTGCTCACCACGCTGCTGTCGCTGATCGAGTTCAGCCTCACCGGGCCCGGCACCCGGACGCAGAAGATCGACCGGCTCCGCCCGGCGATCGACTGCCTGCTGCACCTCTGGATGCCGGCCGCCCGGCTGGACGAGTCGGTGCTGCCGGTCTGGCGGGATCTCGAACACCGGCCGGGGTTCACCCGGCAGTGGCAGACCTCGGTGACCCGGATCCGCGACCAGGTCACGCTCAGCACCATCGCCCTACTGGAGGCTTCGCCCCGCTGACCGCCGGGCCACCAGGTTGACCGCCGGCGTCTGCCCGGCGCCGGTCGGTCAATCGGCGCCGGGCGGGCGGGCGGAGAGTTCCCGCCAGGTGTCCGGCCCGGCCAGCAGGGTCCGGACCACGTCGTACGCCGCGTCCTCGCTGTCGAACTCGTAGAACCGGGAGATCCCTTCAGCTCCGCCGGCGCGCTGCTCCACGTGCCACTGGTCGGCATCCGCCCGGAGGTAGACATCGCGCCGTGCCAGGCGCCCCCACTTGCCGTTCCACCAGTGCTTTCGTTGTTCCATGCCGGGACCTTATCGAACGTACGTTCGAGAAGATCGCCGGGTGCCGGACCCGTCATCCGGGCAGGTGACGCCGCGGGCTCAGGGGCGGCGCGGCGCCGGCGGGTACTGCTGGCCGAAGCGCTCGTCCGGGCCCTCGGGGTGCCGGTTCGGCGCCCGGCCGGCGGCGACCAGCGCGTCACGGATCTCGGTGAGCAGCTTGATCTCCTCGCTCGGCGCGGCCGGTGCCGGCTCCTCGCCCCGCCGGCGCCGCTCGGCGAGCTTGTTCATCGGGAAGACCACCAGGAAGTAGAGCACGGCGGCGGTCATCAGGAAGGTGATGACGCCGTTGATGAAGGCCGCCCAGTCGATCACGGCGTCGTTGGGCAACTCCCAGGTGCCCGCCTCGATGCCTTTGCCGTCACCGAACATGCTGATCAGCGGCTTCAGGAACGAGTTGGTGAACTGGTTGACCAGGCTGGTGAAGGCCGCACCGATGACCACGCCGACGGCGAGGTCGACGACGTTGCCCCGCATGATGAAGTCTTTGAAGCCCTTGAGCATTGGCGTCTCCAGGTTGCCGGATTCGTGTCGGTCGACAACCTAGTGCCCAGTGCGGTGCGGACGAAAAGCGGTGGCCGGCGGCCAGCGGAGGACCGGCGGGATGGTGCCGTCAGTCGGTGCCGGCGGGGCCGCCGGCCACCGCCTCGTCCACCGTGGCGTGGGTCTGGAGCACCTCCACCAGGCCACTGACCTCAAGGATGCGCAGCACCCCCCGGCGCGGCGCGGCCAGCCGGACCATGCCGCCGGCCTCGTCGGCGCTGTTGCGGGCGCGAACGAAGACGGAGAGCCCGGTGGAGTCGCAGAACGTCAGTTCGGCCAGGTTGAACACCAGCCGGGTGTGCCCCTTCTCCAGCAGGTCCGTGATCTGGTCCTGAAGTTTCGGCGCGGTGGCCATGTCGAGTTCGCCCGCGACCGACACGACGACGACGTCGGCCCGCTCCTCGGTGTGCACCGTCAGGGACATTCGCGACCTCCTGGGATATCGGTCGAACCGTACTCCACAACCGGCCCGGTACGCATGACGGGCGGCGGAAGTCAGCCGTCGGCCCGATGCGGGAGTCGGACCTGATCCGCTCTGCGCGAACAGGGGTTACCGGATGTCACCCGAGCCGGGCACCATCGCCGGATGCGAACCCTCGTCCTCGGCGGCACCGTGTTCCTCGGTCGGGCCGTCGCCCGGCAGGCCCTCGCCGCCGGCCACGACGTCACCTGCGCTGCCCGGGGCTCGTCCGGGGACCCGGTGGACGGCGTCCGCTTCGTCCGGGTGGACCGCACCGACCCGGCCGGCCTGGCCGCGCTCACCGGCGACTTCGACGCGGTCGTCGACGTGGCCCGGCGCCCCGACCAGGTCCGGCACGCGGTGACCGCGCTCGCCGGTCGGGTGGGGCACTTCACGTTCGTCTCGACCGCCTCGGTGTACGCGGACACCGCCACCGTCGGCCAGCGGGTCGACACCGCCCCGGTACTGGCACCCGCGGCCCGGGACGCGGAGGACCCGGAGCTCTCCGCGGAGTCGTACGGCGCCTGCAAGGTGACCTGTGAGCAGATCGTGACGGAGGCGTTCGGTGCCGACCGGCTCTTCGTCTGCCGGGCCGGGCTGATCGTCGGGCCGGAGGATCCGAGCGGGCGCTTCGCATACTGGGTCCGGCGGGCGGCCCGGGGTGGCGAGGTCCTCGCGCCCGGCTCGCCGGACGACGCGGTGCAGCTCGTGGACGTACGCGACCTGGCCGCCTGGATCGTCCCGGCCGCTGAACGCGGACTCACCGGCACGTACGACGGCACCGGCGCGCCGATGACCCGGGCCGGGTTCCTGGCCGACGTACTCCCCGACGGCGCCGTCCTGAGCTGGGTGGCCCAGGAGTTCCTGGCGGAGCAGGGGGTGCAGCCCTGGTCCGGCCCGCGGTCGCTGCCGCTCTGGCTGCCGGTGCCCGAGTACGCCGGCTTCCTGGCCCGGGACGTGACTCCCAGCCTGGCGGCCGGGCTGCGGACGCGGCCGCTGGCCGAGACGGCTCGGGACACCGCCGCCTGGCTCGCCACGGCCGGCCCGGAGGCGGACCGGCGGATCGGCCTCACCGAGGCCGAGGAGGCCGAGGTACTGGCCGCGTGGCAGGCCCGCTGACCCGGCCCGGCTCACCACTCCGGCCCGCCCGCTGACCCGGTCCGGTCCGCCACGCCGGTCGCCCCGGCTATCCGGTGCGGACCTGGATTCCGGGTGAGGTGGCGGAGGCGCGTAGCCGGAGCCGGACGATCCGGGCGTCGGGCGGAATGTCGTAGACGACCGCCCCGGTGACCCGGTTGCCGGGGTTGATCTCGCTGAGGAAGCCGAGCTGGTCGGCGTTGGCGAGCAGCCCGGCCGAACTGTCCACCCCGAACCGCTGCCCCGCCGGCCCGTACGCGATCTGCAGGCTGTCCTGGAACGTCACCGGTCGCAGGCCCAGGTTGCGCACCGCCAGGCCGACCACGCAGAACTGCCCGATCGCGAGCTGGCTGACCAGCGGGTCGCCGACCTCGGTGAGCCCGCAGCGCACCTCCTGCACCTGGAACTCGAGATCGCCGTCCCGGGCCGGCTGGTTGAGGCCGACGACCCGGGGGCCGCGGTCGCGCAGCCCGGTGTAGAAGTCCGGCCCCCAGGTCAGCGCGACCACGGCGGCGGCCACGCAGCAGCAGGAGAGGACCGCGGCGACGAGGCCGAGGAGGAACCACCACCGCCGGTCGGTCGGGCGCACGAACTCGGGAGCCTTTGCGGTGCCGCCCGGCGGTGGTCGGCCCGCCTCCGGCCCGGCCCCGCCCTCCGGCCCGGTCGGTCGGGGTGCCCAGATCGGCGGCTGCGGCGTCGGCGGCGGGTACCCGCTCAGCGGCGGGGTGCTGACCCGCGTCTCCGGCGTGGACCAGTCCGGCGGTGCCTCGGCGGGCGGCGAGGATTGCGCTGCGGCGGGCCGTTCGGGACGCGGCGGGGAGGGTGGGCCCGCGCCGGGCGCGACCGTGTCCGGGAAGCGACCGGTCAACGGGAGCGGATCCGGTACCTCGTCGCCCGTCGGTCCGGCCGCCGGATCCGGGGTCGGCTCCCGGGTCGGCCCCTCCGGCGGCGGTGGGTCGATCGCCCAGTCCCACGACTGAGGGACCGGCTCGGTTGGCCGGTCCCCGCCCGTTGGCGGATCGCCGGAACCGGCGCCGGGCCGGTACGGCTGCTCGCCGGGCTGGTCGGCGCTGGTCATCACGATCCTCGTATCATCCGGGGCCTCTGGAAAATAGTAGGCTTTAGCCGTATTCATCCCAGTGGGATCGTCATCTTCGTACCCGACGGCGGGGCGGGGGGGGCTCCGGCCGAACCGCTCCGGACCGGGGGGTGAGCGCAGTGGCAGGATGATCCGGTGGATCTCGTTACCGTCGATGACGTACGGGCCGCGGCGGGGGACCTGACCGGTGTGGTGCTGCGTACGCCCCTGCTGCCCTGCCGCTGGGACGACCAGCTCTGGCTGAAGCCGGAGAGCCTGCAACCGGTCGGCTCGTTCAAGCTGCGTGGTGCGATGCACGCGGTGGCCCGGCTCGACGCCGACCGGCGGGCCCGAGGCGTGGTCACGCACTCCTCCGGCAACCATGGGCAGGCGCTCGCCTACGCCGCCCGGGCCCGGGGCGTGTCGTGCACGGTGGTGATTCCCGAGGGTGCTCCGGCGGCAAAGGTCGACCAGGTACGCGCTCTCGGCGCCGAGGTACGCATGGTCGCCCCGGCCGATCGGCTGGCGGTCGCCGAGTCGATCGCCGCCGATCAGGGGCGGACCCTGATCCCGCCCTTCGACGACCGGCGGATCATCGCCGGCCAGGGCACCATCGGGCTGGAGGTGCTCGACGACCTGCCCGAGCTGGACGTGCTGCTGGTGCCGGTCGGCGGCGGCGGGCTCGCCTCCGGGGTCGCCACCGCGGTCAAGGCGCTGCGCCCGGGTGCCCGGGTCATCGGGGTCGAGCCGGCACTCGCCGCCGACGCCGCCGAGTCGCTGCGCGGCGGCGAGCTGCGCCAGTGGGAACCGGCCCGCACCTATCGGACCAGCGCGGACGGGCTGCGGACCAACCTCTCCGCGCTGACCTTCGCACACCTGCGCGCCCGGCTGGACGGCATCGTGACGGTCAGCGAGGAGGAGATCGCCGCCGCGACGACCCGGTTGGTCCGGGGCGCCCGGCTGGTGGTGGAGCCGAGCGGCGCGGTGGCCACCGCCGCCCGGATGTTCCACGCCGCCGAGCTGCCCGCCGGGCGTACGGTGGCGGTGGTCAGCGGCGGCAACGTCGACCCGGCGGTACTGGCGGCCGCCGTCGGCCGCCCCGACGCGGGCTGACGGCGCGGATGCGGCCCGACCGAGCCGACCGGCGGCATTCCCTACATTGGAACCATGGCTGACCGGACCGGTGCGAGCGCCTCGGACAAGACGTTCGCCGTGTTGGAGGCACTGGTCGAGCACAGCCGGCTGACCGACATCGCGGCGGCGACGAACCTGCCGAAGGCGACCGTGCACCGGATTCTCCAGGTGATGGTCGAGCGCGGGCTGGCCCGACCCACCGGCAACGGGGACTACTTCACCGGCCCCCGGATGCTCGCGCTGGCCGGCCGGGTGATGCACCGGCTGGACCTGCCCGCCCGGGTACGCCCCGAGTTGGAGGAGCTGCAACGGCGCACCGGCCGTACGGTGCACCTGGCGCTGCTGCATGGTGACGAGGCGGTCTACGTGGCCAAGGTGGAGGCGGGCAAGCCGTACCAGCTCGCCTCCCGGGTCGGGATGAGCCTCGACCTGCACAGTACGTCGATCGGCAAGGCGGTCCTGGCGACCCTGGACGACGACCGGGTGGTGGCGCTCGCCGAGCGGACCGGGCTGCGCCGGCACACGCCAGGCACGATCGTCGAGGTCGGGCCGCTACTCGCCGAGCTCGCCACGGTCCGGTCCCGGGGCTGGGCCGAGGACCACGAGGAGAACGAGCCCGGGGTCTCCGCGACCGGTGCGGCGGTGTACGACCACGCCGGGCACGTGATCGGCGGGCTGAGCGCGGCGACGCTCAGCTACGAGGCGGCGGACCAGTCGGCGGACGAGGTGGGCCGGCAGGTGGTCGAGGCCGCCGGAGAGGTCTCCCGGGCCCTCGGCGCCCGCACCGTCCCGAGCTGACCTGGCCGATCCGGCCCGGCCCCTGTCCCGGGCCGATCGGGCCCGGCGCCCGCCTCTGGTGACTCGGCGCCCCGGTGCCTGTCTCGGGTCGATCCGAATTGTTTCCATCCGGTTGCGCTGGTCGGTGTTACGGGCCAGACTGTGACGAAGGTTACTGTGGAACGGTGTTCCGTAGGGCGGAACGGCGTGCTCCGGAGGTGACGCCAGATGGCGCGCGGCGAGGACCGGAACCGGATCGACGACAGCGCGGCGGCGCACCGTCCGCCGTCCTGGTCGACCGTGCCGAGCAGCCACGCGCCGGACCACCCCGCACGGCCGGTCGACGACGAGATGCCGCCGGTCGCCGTACCGGCGGACGAACTGGTGGAGATCGCCGCCCGGATCCTCACCACCGCCGGCAGCCCGGAGCCGCCCGCCCGGGCCGTCGCCACCTCGCTGGTCGAGTCCGACCTGGTCGGGCACGACTCGCACGGGGTACGCCGGCTGATCCCGTACGTCGACGCGGTGCGCGGCGGCATGATCGACCCCTCGGCCGACCCCGTCATCCGACGCCGGCACCGAGCCACCGCGGTCGTCGACGGCCGGCGCGGGTTCGGCCAGCTCGCCGCCCGGCTGGCCGTGACCGAGGCCCGCGAACTCGCCCGGGAGTACGGCGTCGGCGTGGTGACGATCGGCAACTGCAACCACATCGGCCGGCTCGGCGAGTACGTGCAACTGCTCGCCGAGACGGACGCGATCGGGCTGGCCTTCTGCAACATCAACCCGACCGTCGCCCCGTACGGCGGCCGGGAGCGCCGGCTCGGCACCAACCCGCTCGCCTGGTCGGCGCCCCGGGCCGAGGGGCGGCCACCGGTGGTGGTCGACTTCGCCACCTCGGCGATCGCCGAGGGCAAGCTCGCGCTCTCGCTGGCCCGGCAGGAACGGGTCGGTGCCGGCCTGCTGGTCGACGCGGAGGGCCGGGATTCCACCGACCCGTCCGACTTCTACGCCGGAGGCGCGCTGCTGCCGTTCGGCCAGCACAAGGGCTACGGCCTCAGCGTGATGATCGAGATCGTCGGCGGGCTGCTCTCCGGCGCCGGAATCTCCAGCCTGCCCGGCTACGACAACACCAACGGCACCGTACTGATCGCCATCGACATCGGGACCTTCCTGCCGGTGTCCGCCTTCCGGACCCGGTCGGAGGGGTTCTGCCGGCTGCTCGGCGACACCGCGCCCGCCGTCGAGCGCGACCCCGGCCCGGACGGCGTGCTGGTGCCCGGCGAGAAGGAGGCGCACACCCGCGCCGCCCGGATCTCCGACGGGATCCCGCTCGCCCCGTCCACCTGGCGCGAACTGGCCGAACTGCCGGGCGGGCCCGAGCTGCCCGCCGTACCCGTACCCCACCCCCGAAGCCGCGCGGACCGCGCGGCCCCCTCGCCCGAGGAGGATCGTGATGACATCGCCGGTGGACCCCGCGCCCCCGCCTGAGCCCGAGACCGCCTCCGCGCCGTCCGACCAGGAGACCACCCCACCCGCCGAGCTGCGCCGGGTCGTCTCGGCGTCGCTGGTCGGCACCGCCCTGGAGTGGTACGACTTCTTCATCTACGGCACCGCCGCCGCGCTGGTCTTCGACGAGATCTTCTTCCCGGACGCCGAGCCGGCGGTCGGCACGCTCGTCGCGTTCGCCACCTTCGGGGTGGCGTTCCTGTTCCGCCCGGTCGGCGGGTTCTTCTTCGGCCGGCTCGGTGACCGGATCGGCCGGCGCTCCACACTGATCATCACCACCCTGGTGATGGGCATCGCGACCGGGCTGATCGGTCTGCTGCCGACGTACGACCAGATCGGGGTCTGGGCGCCGATCCTGCTGGTGCTGATGCGGATCTGCCAGGGGCTCGGCGCCGGAGCCGAGTTCGGCGGCGCGTCGACCCTGCTCGCCGAGCACGCCCCACCGCAGCGGCGCGGCTACTACGCCTCGTACGCCCAGACCGGGGTGCAGATCGGTCTGGTGCTCGGTACCGTCTCGTTCCTGCTGGTCGGGATGCTCCCCGACGACCAGCTCGAATCCTGGGGCTGGCGGATCCCGTTCCTGGCCAGCTTCCTGATGATCTTCGTGACCGTCTACGTACGGCTCCGGGTCACCGAGTCGCCGGTGTTCCGCCGGCTGGAGCGCAGCCGGACGGTGGTGCGGACCCCCGTCCTGGACACCCTGAGGCTGTACCCCCGCAACTTCCTGGTCGGGATCGGCGCGCACATCTGCGACACCGCGATCGTCTACATCTTCGCCACCTTCAGCGTCGCCTACCTGACCAACGAACTCGACCGGCCGCGCTGGGTGGCGCTGACCGGCGTGATCCTGATGGGCCTGGTGGTGATCGCGGTCCAGCCGGTCTACGGCGCGCTGTCGGACCGGATCGGCCGCAAGCCGCTCAACGTGTTCAGCGTGGTCTTCACCGCCGCCTTCGCCTTCCCGTACTTCTGGCTGCTCAACTCCGAGGTGACGGTGCTGATCTGGCTGGCCCTGATCATTGCCGGTGGCATCGGCTTCGCACCGATGATCGCCGTACAGCCGGCGTTCTATGCGGAGCTGTTCGGTGCCGGGGTGCGGTACACCGGGTTCGCCGCCTCCCGGGAGATCGGCGCCGCCATCTCCGGCTTCTCCCCGCTGGTCGCGGCGGCACTGCTCAGCACCGCTGACGGCTCGCCCTGGCTGGTCGCGCTCTGGATCATCTTCACCGCGGTCGTTTCGCTGGTGGCGTTCGTGGTCGCCCGGGAGACCCGGACGATGGACATCGGCGCCGTGCACGCGTACCAGGAGGAACCGGGCGGGAAGGCGGCGGACGGGCCGCCGACGGCCTCGACTCCGATGGAGACCGCGCGATGAAGCTGGAGAAGACCGTCGCGGTGGTCACCGGCGGTGGTACCGGGATCGGCCGGGCGGTCAGCCTGGCGCTGGCCCGGGCCGGCGCGGACGCCGTGGTGGTCAACTTCAGCCGGTCGCGGGCGGAGGCCGAGGAGACCGCGGCGCAGGCCCGGGAGTGGGCCGGCCGGTCCCGCGCGGTCGCCGCCGACGTCACCGACGACACCCAGGTACGCACCATGGCCGAGCAGGTGCTCGCCAGCTTCGGCCGGGTCGACGTGCTGGTCAACAACGCCGGCGGTACCCGGGCGGTGGAGCACGCCGACCTGGACGGGCTGTCCGACGAGGTCTGGCGGGACGTACTCGACGTCAACCTGCTCGGCGCGTTTCGCTGCGCCCGCGCCTTCGCCCCCGCGCTGCGGTCCTCCGGCGGCGCGATCGTGAACATCTCGTCCATCTCCGGCTACCGCGCCGGCGGCTCCTCGATCGCGTACGGGGTGAGCAAGGCGGCGATGCTCCAGCTCACCCGCAACCTGGCGGTGGCGCTCGCCCCCGAGGTACGGGTCAACGCGGTGGCGCCCGGCACGGTGCAGCACACCCGCTGGCAGCCCGGCCTGCACGGCGAGCAGGGCTTCGCGCAGCGCAGTGCCCGGGAGCGGGAGGTGGTGCCGCTGCGCCGCACCGCCGACCCGGAACACGTGGCGCAGGCGGTGCTCGGGCTGCTCGGCATGGACATGGTCACCGGCGAGGCGGTCATCGTCGACGGCGGAAAACACGTCGTGTACTGATCGAGCCGGTTTCCGCGGCGGGGTGGAGTTAGCTCCACCCCGCCCCGGGACCTGACGCTCCTGACCCGGCGGCCCGCCGCTGGTGTGCTCGACTGGTGAGCACAGTTACCGCCGCCGCAACGGCCGCCCGGACCCGCATCCCCGATCTCGACGCACTGCGCGCCTTCGCGCTGCTCGGCATCCTCGTAGTCAACATCACCTTCGTCGCCACCGGCTACAGCTTGAACGTCACCGACCCGGCGTACGACTCGTGGCTGGACGACGCGGTGCGCTGGTTCAACCTGAGCTTCTTCGGAATGAAGTTCTACCTGCTCTTCTCGTTCATGTTCGGCTACAGCTTCGTGCTCCAGACGGAGGCGGCGGCGCGGGCCGGGGCGGAGTTCCGGCCCCGGATGGTACGCCGGCTGCTCGGCCTGCTCGCCCTCGGTGCGATCAACATGGTGTTCCTGATCAGCGGCGACATCCTCACCGTCTACGCGCTGCTCGGCGCGATCCTGCTGGCGATGCGCGGGGTACGGGACCGCACGGCGCTGATCGTCGCCGCCGCGCTCTACGGCTATCTGCTGCTGGGCATAGGGTCGAGCATCCTGTTCCTGGACACGTCGAGCTACTTCGACCAGGCCAGCCAGATCGCCGCCGCCGAGGAGTCGACCGCGAACCTGGCCGGCGGATTCGGCTCGGTGGTCCACGAGCACATCGCGATCCTGCCGCTCTACGCTCTCTCCCAGGTGACCGTGCAGGGTCCGACCACCCTGGCGATGTTCCTGCTCGGCATGGTCGCCGCCCGCCGGGGGCTGCTGGTCGGGCTCACCGGCCGGGAGCGGTGGCTGCGGATCGTCCAACTCGTCGGTTTTCCGGTGGGGATCGCCGGTGGCGCGGTCTACGCCTCGCTCGGCGGCAACGGCGACACCCTCGGCGTGCTGGTGAGTGCGATGACCGCGCCGCTGCTGGCCGCCGCGTACGCCGCGACGCTGGTCCGGGTGGTGCACAGCGAGCGTGGCCGGTGGCTCGGCACGACGCTGGCCCCGGCCGGCCGGATGGCGCTGTCGAACTATCTCGGCCAGTCCGTCGCCATGCTGCTGATCTTCACCGGGGTCGGCTTCGGCCTGGTGGGTCAGGTGTCGCCGCTGGAGATGCTGGTCTTCGCGGTCGCCATCTTCGTCGGCCAGGTGGTGGTCAGCCGCCGGTGGCTGGAGCGGCACGGGCACGGCCCGGCCGAGTGGCTGCTGCGCTGGTTCACCAACGCGGAACGCCCCGCCTGGCGGCGCCGCCCGCTCAGCCGGCCGCAGGTTGGCTAGTCACCGGGACCGGAGTCGCCGCGCGCTCGTCGTACCTCGCACGGGCCGCAGCGATCTCGTCGAGGTGGGACTCGGTCCAGTGCACCAGCGCCTGGATGGTGTGGTGCAGGGTGACGCCGAGCGGGGTGAGCGCGTAGTCCACCCGGGGCGGTACGACCGGGTGGACGGTGCGGTGCACGAGCCCGTCGCGTTCGAGCTGGCGCAGTGTGACGGTGAGCATCCGCTGGCTGATCCCGTCGACCTCCCGGCGCAACTCGGTGAAGCGCAGGCTCTGCCGGTCGAGCAGGGCGATGACCAGCAGGGACCACTTGTCGGCGATCCGGTCGAGGATCTGGCGGACCTCGCAGTCCTCGCGGCCGTCCCACTGCCTGGCCGTGTAGTCGCCCTCGGTTCCGGTGCAGTAACCGGGTGACTTCGAAGTGCCTTCTTCCACGATGGTCAAGCCTGACCGACGATCTCCTTGGTTACAAGAGGGAACTGGCCAGCCGGGTGGTAACCGAACGACGCGCCCCGGCGGTTTCCTCGCGCGTACCCATCGCCTCACGAGGAGCGGTCCGTTGCCCAGTTCACCGTCAACCCAGCAATCCGGCGCCCCGCACCGGCTCGATCCACGCGCCTGGGGCGTACTCGTGGTGATGTGCGGGGCGATCTTCCTGGAGGGCATCGACGTGGCGATGCTCAACGTCGCCCTGCCGTCGATCCGCGCCGACCTCGGCCTGTCGACCGGCGCGCTGCAATGGGTGATGAGCGCCTATGTCCTCGGCTACGGCGGCTTCATGCTGCTCGGCGGTCGCGCCGCCGACCTGTACGGCCGGCGCCGGATGTTCCTCTGCTGGCTGCTCGTCTTCCTGCTCTTCTCCGGACTCGGTGGCCTGGCGACTGAGAGCTGGATGCTCATCCTGGCCCGGTTCGTCACCGGCGTCGCCGCCGCGTTCATGACCCCCGCCGGGCTCTCGATCATCACCACCAGCATTCCGGAGGGACCGCAGCGCAACCGGGCGCTGCTGGTCTACGCCGGGATCGCCTCCGGCGGCTACTCACTCGGGCTCGTCGTGGGCGGCCTGCTGACGGCGATCGACTGGCGGTGGGTCTTCTTCGCCCCGGTACTCCTCGCGCTTGTCCTGCTGATCGTGGCGGTACCGCTGGTGCCGAGGTCGCCGCGGCCCGGGCCGATTGGCCAGGGGGTCGACCTGGCCGGCGCGGTCACCGTGACCGCCGCCCTGCTGCTGCTCGTGCTGGCGGTCGAGCGGGCCACCCACACCAGCGCCGTGCAGACCGTCGGTACGGCCGCCGCGTCGCTGGCCCTGCTCGGCGCGTTCCTCACCATCGAGGCGCGGTCGCGTGCCCCACTGGTCCGGCTCGGCATCCTCCGCTCCGGAGCGCTGGTCCGGGCGAACATCACCGGGCTGCTCTTCCTCGCCGCCTTCTTCGGGTTCCAGTTTGTCGCCGTGCTCTACCTGCAGGAGCTGCGCGGCTGGTCGACTCTGGAGACGAGTCTCGCCCTGCTGGCCGTCAGCGTGGACATCGTGCTCGCCCCGCTGTTGACGCCCCGGCTCGTCGCCCGGTACGGCAATCCCCGGGTGATCCTCGGCGGCCTGCTCCTCGCCGCCGTCGCGTACGCGCTGTTCCTGCGGATCGGCCCGGACACGACGTACGCGGCGATGTTCCCGACGGTGATCATCCTCGGGGTGGCGTTCGCGCTGGTCTACGGACCGCTCACCATCGCCGCCACCGACGGGATCGAGCATCGGGAGCAGGGCCTGGCCGGTGGGCTGCTCTACACGTCGATCCAGTTCGGTGCCGCCCTCGGGCTCTCCGTGGTGGCTGCCGTCAACGTCGCCGCCACCGGCGCCGGCGCCAGCCCGGCGGCGATGCTCGACGGCTACCGCGCGGCCCTGGTGGTGCCGCTTGCCGCCATCGTCGTCGCGGCCGTGGTCACCGCCTTCGGGGTCCGCCGCCGAGCCGATGCGGGAAATGTCGGCCCGGGGGACGGGGCCGACCTGCCGGCCGCCGCCGTCAGGGCACCGGCGGAATCCGGCCGCTGACCTCTATCGGGTACGGGCCAGCCTCGGCCTCGCGGCTGGCCCGTACCCATTGGGACGTCACCGGGTTGCCGTTGCCGGGTCAGATGCGACGGGTCGGGAGACGGGGGCACCGGCCGGAGGTGGGCCGCCCGTGAAGTACGAACGGGACTCGGCGGTGCCGGCCGCCTCGTCGACGTCGGCGATGACATTGGTGGTGACGTGTCTGGTCCGCGGCGTCCCGTCGTCGTACAGCCGCAGCGTGTCGTGGGCCAGTCGCTCGACCGCGTCCCGACCGTCCATTGTCTCGCCGCTGCCCAGCGTGAAGCTGGCGTCGGCGAGCAGGTCGGCGAGCCCGGCGAAGTCCCCGGTGTCCACGAGTTCGGCATACGTGAAGATCAGATTCTCGATCGCCCGGTGGCTGGGCAGCTCGACGGGCGGGGCGTCGGCGAAACGGTCGGTGTCCATCTGGCTGCCTCCGGGCAGGTGAGATGCCGGGCGGAGGTGGCCGAGGTCAACTGTACTGTCGCGCGGCTGGCCATGCCTGGGGGTCGGCCGTGCCGATGGACCGGGCGTACCAGCGACCGGCCCCGCACCGGGATCGGTGCGGGGCCGGGGTCGCGGCGGGTCGGCGTGCCGCCGCGCGTCTGACGGGTCAGGCACGCCGCCACTTCTGGTTGGCGCCGCCCGTGCACTCCCAGAGCTGGAGCTTGGCGCCGTTGGCCGTGCTCCAGTCGCGTACGTCGACGCACTTGTTCGCCTGCGGGTTCACCAGGTCGCCGGCCGCACTCAGCACGAACTGCTGGGCCGGATTGCCGTTGCAGCCGACGATCTGGATGTTGGCGCCGTTGGCCGTCGAGCCGTTCGCCACATCCATGCACTTGCCGAGGGCCCGGACCGTACCGCCGGTGAAGGTCCAGCGCTGGGCGGCGGTGCCGTTGCAGTCCCAGATCTGCAACTGGGTGCCGTCGGCCGGGTTCGCGCCCGGTACGTCGATGCACTTGTTGCCGATTCCGATGAGCTGGCTGCCGGTGCCCGGGTTGCCGCCGCCGGTGTTCCAGGCCCAGACCCGGACGTAGTCGACCAGCATCTGCTGCGGGAACGTGGTGCTGCCGTCCGGGTACCCCGGCCAGTGGCCGCCGACCGCGATGTTCATGATCATGAAGAACGGGTGGTCGTAGACCCAGCGGTTGCCGTTCAGGTCGGCCGGGGTCTTGCGGCCGTACTGGATGCCGTCGACGTACCAGGTGATCGAGTCCGGCGCCCAGTCCACGGTGAAGGTGTGGAAGGCGTCGGCGAACGCCTGGCCACCAGGGAGCGTGTAGCGGGAGCTGATCGCGCTGCCGCCGGAGTAGCCGGGGCCGTGCAGCGTGCCGTACACGTTGCCGGGCTCGCGGCCGATGTTCTCCATGATGTCGATCTCGCCCATGTCCGGCCAGGGCATGCCGCCGAGCATCCAGAACGCCGGCCAGATGCCCTGACCGCGCGGCAGCTTCATCCGGGTCTCGAACCGGCCGTACGTCTGGGTGAAGCGGTCCGCGGTGAGCAGCCGGGCCGAGGTGTACTGGCAATAGCCGTAGTGGCACTGGTAGTTCGCCGGGTTCTCCCGGCGGGCGGTGATCACCAGGTTGCCGTTGCCGTCGTGCGCCGCGTTGCTGGTGCTGTTGGTGTAGTACTGCTGCTCGTTGTTGCCCCAGCCGCCGCCGCCGATGTCGTGCTTCCACTTGCTGCCGTCGGGCGGGGTGCCGGCTGGCGCGTTGAACTCGTCGCTCCAGGTGAGCGCGCCCGGCTCAGCGACGGCCGGGCTCGGTGGGGTCACCACCAGCGTCGCGGCCAGCAGGGCCAGGACGAGGGTGGCTCGGCGTGTACGCATGTCAATGTTTCTACGCCAGAGAGCGCTTTCTTGCAAGGTTGTTAACTAAAAAGAAGGTTGCGGAGCCGCAGTCTGTCGAGAGGACCGCCCCTGGATCGAATCGCCCTGCTGTGCGAGCGAGGTCCGTCGTAGACGGTGGCCCGCTTGTGGGGCATCGGCAAGGGCTAGCCAGGTATCGCCGCCCACGAAAATATCTCTCGGAGTAGTTGCGTCGACACCCACAGCTCTCTCGGCTGGAGGCGCCACGACGCAACTCGACCTGCTCGATAGCCGCGACCGGACGCCACTTGAGGCACCCCGATTTCGAGCGGCTTACCACTACCACTGCCACGAACCGGGCTGCGGTGGGCACCGGCAAGGAATCCTGGACTGGGAACTCGTCGTCCTGCAACGCAATCTGCGGGGCCGCTCCGACGACGAGGTGCGGCGAGCCGTGGAACAGAAGTTCCTGCACGAACTCTGCGGGCCTGGTCGCGATGTCGCCTTCTACGTCGGCAACCAGGCCAAGCGGGTCGATACGTTCAGCGTCCTCGGGGTCTACTGGCCGCCCCACCGATAGGACGCCGCTCGTGTGCCGCTTGGAGCACCAGGTCCCGGTGACACTGCCGCTGGTCAGCCTCGAAACAGAGCAGCGCGACGAGTTCCCGCTGGCTCGCGGCGGCGAGTGCGTCGAGTGCGTCGACGGCCTCCGGCCGGGCGAGCAGTCCGGCGTAGATCGCCCGGGCCTGGGCGAGCGTTTCCGGAGAGCCGGTGAATCCAGGCCGGTTGTCCTTCGGATTTCCCAGCTCACGTCGGTGTTCGTAGGCGATCCCCGCCTCGCCGAGCGCCTGCCCGAGCGCTGACTTGCTGAACCCCCGCTTCCGGGAGATCGGGGTGAGCCGTACGTCCACCAGACGTGACACGCCCATCGTGACCAGGTCTGCCACGAAGTCCCCGATGTCCCGGCCCTCGTAACCCACGCCGACCAGTCCGGAGCGGTCGTCCGTCAAGACCGTCATGCGAGTCACCCTTCCACAACCTTGCGCTTTACGCGGCCACGCCCAGCCGGTCGAGGATCCAGGCGGCGACGAACGCCTCCTCCTTCCAGGAGTCGTAGCGCCCGCTCGGGCCGCCGTGCCCGGCACCCATCTCCGTCTTGAGCAGGTACGACCCCTGCGGTGCGACGGCCCGGAGCCGGGCGACCCACTTCGCCGGCTCGTGGTAGAGCACCCGGGTGTCGTTCAGGCTGGTGACGGCGAGGATCGGCGGGTAGTCCTGCGCGGTGACGTTCTCGTACGGCGAGTACGACTTCATGTACGCGTACACCTCGGGGTCGGCCAGCGGGTTGCCCCACTCCTCCCACTCGGTGACGGTGAGCGGCAGCGACGGGTCGAGGATCGAGTTGAGCGGGTCGACGAACGGCACCTGCGCGACGATCCCGGCGAAGGCGTCCGGGGCGATGTTCGCCACCGCGCCCATCAGCAGCCCGCCGGCCGAGCCGCCCCGGGCGACCAGCCGGTCCGCCGAGGTCCAACCGGCCTTGACCAGGTGCCGGGCGGTGGCCACGAAGTCGGTGAAGGTGTTCTTCTTGCTCAGCAGCTTGCCGGTCTCGTACCACCGGCGGCCCAGTTCACCGCCGCCGCGCACGTGCGCCACGGCGAAGACGACGCCCCGGTCCAGCAGGGAGAGCCGGGGGATCGAGAACCACGGGTCCATGCTGGCCTCGTAGGAGCCGTAGCCGTAGAGCACGCACGGGGCCGAGCCGTCCCGGGGGGTGCCGACCCGGCAGACCAGCGAGATCGGTATCCGGGTCCCGTCGTCGGCCAGCGCCCAGTCCCGGTGCTGCTCGTAGCCGGCCGGGTCGAAGTCGCCGAGCACCGGCTTCCGCTTGCGCAGCACCATCTCCCGGGTGACCAGGTCGTAGTCGTAGACCGAGTCGGGGGTGGTCAGCGAGGCGTAGTGCAGCCGGACGCTGGTGGTCTGGTATTCGGGGTTGCTGTCCAGCCCGACGTTGTAGAGCGGTTCCGGGAAGTCGATGTCGTACGACTCGGTGCTACCCACCGGCAGCACCCGGATCCCGGTCAGCCCGGCCGTACGCAGCGACACCACGATGTGGTTGGCGAAGGCGTCGACCGCCTCCAGCCGGGTGCCGGGAGTGTGCTCGATCATCGGCACCCAGTCCCCGGGCGCGTCCGCTGAGGTGTACGCGAGCGCGAAGTCCTCCGCGCCGTCGTTGTGCAGGATCAGGAGGCGATGCCCGTGGTGCTCGACCGAGTATTCGACGCCCTGCCGGCGGGGCGCGATCACCGCCGGCTCGCCCGTCGGGTTGCTGGCCGGGATGACCCGTACCTCGCTGGTCACCTTGCTGTGCGAGTCGATGACGACGAAGTTCTCCGAACGGGTCAGCCCGACGCCGACCCAGAACCGCTCGTCGTCCTCCTGGTAGACGATCTCGTCGGCATCCGGTGCCGTGCCGACGGTGTGCCGCCACACCCGGTAGGGCCGCCAGCTCTCGTCCACGGTCAGGTAGAACAGCGTGGAGCCGTCGGCCGACCAGGCGCTGCCGTAGAAGGTGTCCGGTACCTCGTCGGCGAGCACCTCGCCGGTGGAGAGGTCCTTGACCCGCAGGGTGAACCGCTCGTCGCCGGCGAAGTCGGTGGAGTAGGCGAGCCAGCGCCCGTCCGGGCTGACGTCGAAGGTGCCGAGCGCGAAGAAGTCGTGCCCCTGCGCCAGTGCGTTGCCGTCGAGCAGGATCTCCTCGCCGTCGAGTGGTGCGCCGTCCTCCGGCATCGGCGGGGCCGTCTCGCCGTCCCGTACCGATCGGCGGCAGTGGATGCCGTACTGCTCGCCTTCGACCGTCCGGGTGTAGTACCAGTGGCCGTTCTTGCGGGTCGGCACCGATAGATCGGTTTCTTTCGTCCGCCGCTTCGTCTCGTTGAACAGCGTCTCCCGCAGCAGGCCGAGCCGGGCCGTGGTCTGCTCGGTGTAGGCGTTCTCGGCGGTCAGGTAGCCGATCGTGTCCGGGTCGTCCTTGTCGGCGAGCCAGGCGTACTCGTCGATCACCGTGTCGCCGTGGTGGGTGCGCTCGGTCGGCACCCGCTTGGCGACGGGGGCGGCGGTCGTCTCAGTGGTCACCCGGTCACGTTACCCGTCCGGCTGGCCGGTGGGCGGCCCGGTGCGGCCCGGGGCGTTGCCGAAAATTAGTACATGTGTACGATGACCAAGGTGGGGGAGATTTCGATAGAACGGCGCGGGGGCGCTGACATCGCACGGCGACTGGCGGGCATCTGCGGTGCCCACTTCGCCCGGGCCGCGGGAGCGGCCGACGGGGTGGCCGGCGCGGCGGCCCGCTGGGTCGCGGCGCCGGGCAGTCCGGAGGCGGTCACCGAGGTGGTCCGGCTCGCCGCCGAGCACGACCTCTCGGTGGTCGCCCGGGGGGCCGGCACCAAACTCGACTGGGGCATGCCCCCGTCACAGGTCGACATCGTGCTGGACACCGGGCGGCTCGCCGGGGTCTGGCAGCAGCCGGAGGGCGAGCTGGTCGCCGAGATCGGGGCCGGCACACCGGTCCGGGCCGCCGAGGCGATCCTGGAACGGACCGGCCGCCGGCTGCCGATCGACGTGCCCTCGGTCGGCGCCACCGTCGGGGGCGTGGTCGCGGCCGACGAGAGCGGTCCGCTGCGGCACCTGCACGGCCGGCCCTGCGACCAACTCGTCGGGGTGAGCTACGTGGACGCCTCGGGGGTGCTCGCGCACGCCCGGGCCGGCGCGACCGGCCGTCCCGGGGAGCGGCCCGATGCGGTGCCGGCCCATCCCGACGTCGCCCGGCTGCTCTGCGGGTCGCAGGGTGCGCTCGGCGTGCTGGTCTCGGCGACCCTGCGGGTGCAGCCGATCCCGGCGAGCCGGAGTTGGGTGGTCCGTTCGGTCTGGACCCCGCTGGAGGTGCACGACCTGGTCCGTGCCGTCCTCGACGCCGAGCTGCGGCCGACCGCGATCGAGGTCGACCTGCCCGGCGGCCGGGCGCCGACGACCGGCCGCGGCGTCCGGCGCCCCGGCTCCGGCGGGCACCTTCCGCCGGACGGGCCGGGTGCCACGGGGGCACCCGGCCCGTCCGGACGGGCCGGCGGGCGAGGTTGGTTCGAGGCCCCGGGCCGGCCCGGCGTGCGAAGCCGATCCTCGGGCGCAGGTGGATCCGGTGATCGGGGACAGCCCGGGCTCGGCGGCGGTCCCGGGCCGCGCGGCCAGTTCGGCGAGCCCGGTTCCGGCAGCCTGGCCGTATTGCTCGAAGGCGGGCCGGCAGAGGTGGCCGAACGGACGGCCCGGTTGACCGCGCTGCTCGGCGGCGACGCCCAGGTGGTCGGGGCGGCGCCGGGGTGGTGGCGCCGCTATCCGTTCCAGCCCGACCAGGTGGCGCTGCGCATCGAGGTGTCGATCGGCGACCTGCACGCCGCCATCTACGCGCTGCGGGACGCCGCCGGGGCGCCGGTGCCGGTACGCGGCTCGGCCGGGCTCGGTGTCGTGCACGCCGCGCTGTCGGCCGACTCGTCACCGGAGCGGGTCGGCGCCATCCTGGACGGCGTACGCGCGGTGCTGCGCGCCCGTTCCGGCCGCTGCGTGGTGGTCGCCGCTCCGGCCCGGATCCGCGAAGCCGTGGATGTCTGGGGCGAACTGCCCGACCTGCCGATGCTGCGCCGGGTCAAGGAGTACTTCGATCCGGCCCGACGACTCGCCCCCGGGCGCTATCCGGGCGGCATCTGACCCGATAGCCGAACCCGCGCGTCGCCGGTGTGCGGCGTGGACGCCGCCATGAGACGGCAAGTAGCCCTCGGGCCGCGTCCCCTTGTGGTTACTATGCGTGCTTATGGGACTAACCAACCTTTCGACAACTCATGAGACATTCTTGGGAAAACAGGCAGATATTCGCCTCAACCTGGGCTGTGGACTACGGGCTCCGGCCGGCTGGATCAACATCGACAGGTCACCAAGTTTGACTCTGGCGCGCGTACCGGGTGCCAGATCGTTCCTCCGCCGAGCCGGCGTCCTCAGCGAGGAACACATGGTCCCCTGGCCACGGTCCATCAAGCAGTTCGACGTAACCGAGCCGCTGCCGTATCCAAACGGCTCGGTCTCCGCGATCTACTCATCGCACACACTGGAACATCTCTATTACGACCAGGCCCTCCTGCTCCTGCGTGAGTGCCATCGGACGCTCCGTCCAGGCGGGATAATCCGGCTCGCTCTGCCCGACGCCCAGGTACTGGCCCGTCGACTCCTCTCCGCCGCAGGCGACGAAGCCGCCGCTGCCGGCCTGGAGTTCACCAAGAACCTGCTGATGGGTCCACTCTCCCGGCCGACCCGCAGACAGCGAGTGGTCACCCGGTTCTCCAGCTCGTCCCATCGTTGGCAGCCGACGCCGGCATTGGTGCACGAGATGCTGCGCCAGGCCGGATTCCCGAAGCCACAACCACGCGAGTTCCTGGTCGGCGCCCTACCCGGGCTGGCCGATGTGGAGCACCGACCGGACAGCCTGTTCGTGGAGGCCATCCGCTGATCCCGAAGACCCTAGCCGAGAAGGAACAGGGGAAAGATCCGATCATGATCGTCTTCGTCGTCGAGTGTCCCAGCCCGTATCACACGCCGGTGCTCAACCGGCTACAGGAGGAGCTGGGCGACCAGCTATGCGTGTTCTACCTCTACGGCGCCGACACCTCCCACGGCTGGGGCCATGTCGCGGCGACGCACCGCTACATCGTGCTCGACCACCTCCGCGGCCAGGTCGCACTCGCCAAGGCTCTCCTGTCGCCGAAGCTGCGGGCGGTAGGCGTGTACGGATACCGCGGCCTGGCCAGGCTGGTCTCGGCGAACGTCGCCCGGTTGCGTGGTCTCCCGCTCGTGTTGCGGGGTGCGGCCAACGTCCGCGACGAATCGTCCCGGCCGGCGTTCCGCCGACTACTCAAACGCTGGTACCTAAGGATGCTGTTGGGGCAGCCGGAGGTGTGGACGAACGGATCGGCCAACACCGCATACTGGCGGCTGTTGGGCCTGCGACGGCACCATCTGATCCCGTACGCGCTGCAACAACTGCCGGGAAACGAGTCAGGAGCCGCGGCGCTACGAGCCGGGCTCGGGCTCACCGAGCGTTTCGTCTTCACCTTCGTGGGCAGGCTTGAACCGATCAAGGGCGTCACCGACCTTCTGCAGGCGTACGACGTCGTACGCCAGACGGTGCCCGACGGCACCACCGCTCTCGTCATTGTCGGTAGTGGGTCGCTGGAACCGCAGGTCCGCCAGTACGTCGACGCCCACGACGACTGCCGCTACCTTGGCACGATTCCCCAGCAGCGGCTGGGTGCCGTGTACGCCGCGGCGGACGTCTTCGTGGCTCCGTCCCACCGCGAGCCGTGGGGTTGGGTGATCAACGAGGCACTGGGTTTCGGCACGCGGGTCATCGCGTCGGTCGAAATGGCCTCCGCGGACGATTTGTGCACCGAGGAGACGGGCCGCCGCTGCCCCGTGGCGGACCCGCCCGCGCTCGCCTCCGCGATGCTCGCCGAATACCGGACCGGTCCGCGACGCGCGCGACGGCTGGAGTGCATGGACACCGCCCGGCTCATGGCGGACCGACTGCGCGAGCTGACCGGACACCGGATCTCCGTGCGGTTGCCACGGCCTCACGACAATGGCTCTGCCTCAGACACCGCAACCGGCCCGGATGTGTCGCTACCCCCGGAGGGTGCCCGCCACCTCTGACGACATCGGGCTCGCCGGCCCCGTGCCGGTCAGCCGGTCGAGTCGTTGCGCAGCACCAGGATGGCGATGTCGTCCCGGGGCGACTCGACCGAGAAGTTGATCGCCGCCGCGCGCAGCCGGGCGGCCACCACCTCCGCCGAGTAGCCGGCCAGCGGCGCCGCCGCGTCCCGAAGCCGCTCGATGCCGAAGAGCTCCCGGCCGCGCCGCCGCTCGGTCACCCCGTCGGTGTAGAAGACCAGCGCGTCGCCGGGGCCGAGCCGCACCTCCGCGACCGGCGAGGTGATCGAGTCGAGCAGGCCGAGCGCCGTACCCCCGGAACCCACGAACGACGCCCGCCCGTCGGCGCGGACCAGCACCGGCCGGTCGTGACCGGCCAGATAGAGCGAGACGGTGAGCCGGCCGGTCCGGTCCCGGTCCACAGCGGCCAGCGCCAGTGTGCAGTACCGGCCGCCACCCCGCTCCACCAGCGTGCCGTTGAGCCGGGCCAGCGCCTCCGGCAGCGGCTTGCCGTCGCCGACCAGGACCCGGATCACGTCCCGGACCAGCCCGGTCACCGCCGCCGCCTGCACGCCCTTGCCGGAGACGTCCCCGACCACCACCAGCCAGCGATCCTCGGACAGCGGTACGACGTCGTAGAAGTCACCGCCGACCTCGGCCGCGTCCCCGGTCGGCACGTACTCGGCGGCGAACCCGATCCCCTCCACCACCGGCAGCACGGGCGGCAGCAGCGACTGCTGGAGGGTGTGCGCGACCTTGCGCCGCTCGTCGTGGATCCGGGCGTTCTCGATCGCCAGCGCCGCCCGCCGGGCCACGTCCTCCAGTACGGCGATCTCGTCCGGGTCGTGCCGGTGCCGCTGGTGCCGCCCCACCGCCAGGGTGCCGAGCCGCTGCCCCCGGGCGACCAGCGGGATGGCGAAGCCGTCCATCGGAGCGCCGATCGGTACCTGCCCCTGGCTGCGGGACGCCTCGCGCAACCGGGACTGCACCGACTCCGGACCGTCCTCCTTGAGCATCTTGTGTAGTTGCGGCAGCACCGCCTCGTCGGCGTGGGTGGCCGCGGCCAGCTTCAACCGCCCCCACTCGTCGGTGACGTGCACCGCGCACCACTGGCCGAGCCGGGGGACCACGAGCTGCGGGATCAGCGCCATCGTCAGCTCGACGTCGAGCGACTGGGCGAGCAGTTCACTTGCCTCGGCGAGGAAGGTCAGCCAGGTCTGCCGGCGTACGTCGGCCCGGCGCAGCCGGTCGTTCTCCAGGTGCAGGGAGAGCCGCTCGGCGACCAGTGCGGCGAGCGGGCGGGCGTACCCCGACGGCGCGGCGTCGAGTTCCAGCTCCCCGGCGTACGGCCGGTGCACGGTCAACGGCACCCGGAGCAGTTCGTCGCCGGGTCGGGGCTGCCGGCCGTACCGGGCCAGGAGTTGCCAGCCGGCGCCGTCGCCCCGGTCGAGGCGTACCGCCCCGCCGGCCGCGCCGACCATGTCGCCGACCCGGACCAGCAGGTCGGCGGCGAAGGTGGGCAGCGGATCGTCGGCGTACGGATCGGGGGCGGTCTGCATCAGCGCGCTCATCGCCCCGGCGCTCGGCGCGGACGGGCCGGGCGGGCCGCCGGCGCCGCCGGTGGACCCCGTCTGCCCCGCCTCCAGCGCGTGCGACCCCACGGCCGGGTCCTTGCGGTCCAGCCGGAACCAGACGCCCTTGCCGGTGGCCTGGTGGGTGGTGCCCCACCGGCTGGCGAAGTGGTCGACCAGGAGCAGCCCCCGGCCCCGCTCGGAGACCTGCGAGATGTCCGTCAGGTCGTTCCTGGGCCGGGCCGTCACGTCGTCGATCGGTCCGGCCGCGAAGTCGGAGACCGTCACGGTCAGGCCCGAGGGGTCCGCGACGACCTCGATGTCCAGTTCGGTGCGGGCGTGCTCGACCGCGTTGGTGGAGAGTTCGGTGGTGAGCAGCAGTGCCTCGTTGAGCAGTTCCTCGAGGCCGGTCTCGGCGAGTACCGACCGGACCAGGGCGCGGGCAGCCGCCGGGGTACGCCGGTCGGCGGGTAGCCGTACCCGGCGCAGTTGATCGCCGGTGCCCCCGGTGGCCGCTCCGCCGGTGCCCGTGCCGCCCGCCTCCGCTGACACCTTCCGTATCCTCCACCGATCCGAGATCCAGGCCACCCTATCCGGGCCGGGCACGTCTGCGCCGCGCTCGTGCCCGGCAGGCGGTCGGAGCGGGGCCGCGCTACGCTGAACCGTGCCCCACTTGACCGTTCTGCCCGCTTTACCTCCTGGTTGGTCCCGCCGACTGCCGCTCCCGACTCCGGTGTGCGCCGAGGGTGGCATTGGGTGGACGAAAGGCACAATGATGGGTGTGGTCGCCGCCCGCGCGGAACCGCGCGGGCGCGGCAGAGCGGATTCGCCGACCACCTGGCGGCGCGGGCCGGCCGGGCTGGCCCACCTCCTTCGAAACCTGAGCGAGGAACGATGACCACGGCGAAACAGATCTCTGCCGAGGAGCGGTCCGCCAGCGAGGACGCGGTGCTGCTCAGCGAACTCGCCGACGCGTTGCGCCGGGTCCGTCGCGGCGATCTGAAGGTACGGCTGCCCCGCCGGGCCGGTGTCGCGGGCGAGGTGGCCGACGCCTTCAACGAGGTGGTCTCCCTCCAGGAACGGCAGCACCTCGACCTGCGCCGGATCAGCCGGATCGTCGGTCGGGACGGCCGGCTCACCGAGCGGTTGGACGAGGAGGGGCTGGACGGCGCCTGGGCCGAGGGGCAGCGGGCGATCAACCAGCTCATCGACGACCTGGGCCGGCCGACGACCGAGATCGCCCGGGTCATCGTGGCGGTCGCCGACGGCGACCTCTCCCAGCACATGGCGCTGGAGATCGACGGCCGGCCGCTGCGCGGTGAATACCTGCGGATCGGCCGCACCGTCAACACGATGGTCGACCAGCTTTCGTCCTTCTCCAACGAGGTGACCCGGGTGGCCCGGGAGGTGGGTACCGAGGGTGAGCTGGGCGGCCAGGCCGACGTACGCGGCGTCGCCGGCACCTGGAAGGACCTCACCGACTCGGTGAACACCATGGCGTCGAACCTGACCTACCAGGTGCGGTCGATCTCGCAGGTGACCACGGCGATGGCCCGGGGCGACCTGTCGCAGAAGATCACCGTTTCCGCCAAGGGCGAGGTCGCCGAGCTGGCGCACACCATCAACGGGCTGACCGACACGCTGCGGCTCTTCGCCGAGCAGGTGACCCGGGTGGCCCGGGAGGTCGGCACCGAGGGCAAGCTCGGCGGCCAGGCCGAGGTGCCGAACGTCGCCGGCACCTGGAAGGACCTCACCGACAGCGTCAACTCGATGGCGTCGAACCTGACCGCCCAGGTGCGGAACATCGCCCAGGTGTCGACGGCGGTCGCCCGGGGCGACCTGAGCCAGAAGATCACGGTGGCCGCGCAGGGCGAGATCCTGGAGCTGAAGGACACCGTCAACACCATGGTGGACCAGCTCTCGTCCTTCGCCGACGAGGTGACCCGGGTGGCCCGGGAGGTCGGCATCGAGGGCAAGCTCGGCGGCCAGGCCCAGGTACGCGGCGTCTCCGGCACCTGGCGGGCGCTGACCGAGAATGTCAACCAGCTCGCCGGCAACCTCACCTCGCAGGTGCGGAACATCTCCCAGGTCTCCACCGCGGTGGCGAAGGGCGACCTGTCGCAGAAGATCACCGTCGATGCGCAGGGCGAGATCCTGGAGCTGAAGTCGACGGTGAACACGATGGTGGACCAGCTTTCGTCGTTTGCCGACGAGGTGACCCGGGTGGCCCGGGAGGTGGGTACCGAGGGCAAGCTCGGCGGTCAGGCCGAGGTGAAGGGGGTCTCCGGCACCTGGCGGGATCTCACCGACAACGTGAACTCGATGGCGTCGAACCTGACCGCCCAGGTCCGCAACATCGCCTCGGTCACCACGGCGGTGGCCAAGGGCGACCTGTCGCAGAAGATCACCGTCGATGCCCGGGGCGAGATCCTGGAGCTGAAGTCGACGGTGAACACGATGGTCGACCAGCTTTCGTCGTTTGCCGACGAGGTGACCCGGGTGGCCCGGGAGGTGGGCACCGAGGGCAAGCTCGGCGGCCAGGCCCAGGTGCGCGGCGTCGCCGGCACCTGGCGGGATCTCACCGACAACGTGAACTCGATGGCGTCGAACCTGACCGCCCAGGTGCGGAACATCGCCCAGGTGTCGACGGCGGTGGCCCGGGGCGACCTGAGCCAGAAGATCACCGTCGACGCGCAGGGTGAGATCCTGGAACTCAAGCAGACGGTGAACACCATGGTCGACCAGCTTTCGTCGTTTGCCGACGAGGTGACCCGGGTGGCCCGGGAGGTGGGCACCGAGGGCAAGCTCGGCGGTCAGGCCGAGGTGAAGGGGGTCTCCGGCACCTGGCGGGACCTGACCGACAACGTGAACTCGATGGCGTCGAACTTGACCGCCCAGGTCCGCAACATCGCCTCGGTCACGACGGCGGTGGCCCGGGGTGACCTGTCGCAGAAGGTCACCGTCGACGCCCGGGGCGAGATCCTGGAGCTGAAGGGCACCGTCAACACGATGGTGGACCAGCTCTCGTCGTTCGCCCACGAGCTGACCCGGGTCGGCCGGGAGGTCGGCGTCGAGGGCAAGCTCGGCGGTCAGGCCCAGGTCAAGGGCGTCTCGGGTACCTGGCGGGACATCACCGAGAACGTCAACCAGCTCGCCGCCACGCTGACCACCCAGCTCCGGGCGATCGCCCAGGTCTCCACGGCGGTCACCACCGGCGACCTGACCCAGCGGATCGCCGTACAGGCGCAGGGCGAGGTCGCCGAGCTGAAGGACAACATCAACCAGATGATCGTCACGCTCCGGGAGACCACCAAGAAGAACGCCGAGCAGGGCTGGCTCGACTCCAACCTGGCCCGGATCGGCGGTCTGCTCCAGGGGCAGCGGGACCTCGGCGAGGTCTGTCGCATGATCATGACCGAGGTGACCCCGCTGGTCGACGCGCAACTCGGCGCGTTCTTCCTGGCCGACACCGACGAGGCGGTGATGCGGTTGCGGCTCACCGCGTCGTACGGCTACGTGGCCCGGCACCACGACGTCACGTTCGGCCCCGGTGAGGGGCTGGTCGGGCAGGCGGCGTTGTCCCGGCGGACGATCCGGGTCGGCGCCCCGCCGAACGGCAGCCTCACGGTCCGCTCCGGACTGGCTGCCACGGCACCGGCCGACCTGGTGGTGCTGCCGGTGCTCTTCGAGGGGGAACTGCTCGGCGTCATCGAGTTCGCCAGCGTCTCGCCCTTCTCCGACCTGCACCTGGCCTTCCTGGAGCGGCTGGTCTCGACCATCGGCGTCGCGCTGAACACCATCCAGGCCAACCGGCGTACCGAGGAACTGCTCTCCCAGTCCCAGCGGCTCGCCCACGAGCTGCAGGAACAGTCCGCCGAACTCCAGCGCACCAACGCCGAGCTGGAGGACAAGGCGCAACTGCTCTCCGAGCAGAAGGGCAACATCGAGACCAAGAACCGGGAGATCGAGCTGGCCCGGATCGGTCTGGAGGACAAGGCGCAGCAGTTGGCCCGCGCCTCGGCGTACAAGTCGGAGTTCCTGGCCAACATGAGCCACGAGCTGCGTACGCCGCTCAACTCGCTGCTGCTGCTGGCCCGGTTGCTGGCGGACAACTCGGAGGACAACCTGACCGAGAAGCAGATCGAGTTCGCCCGCACCATCCACAGTGCCGGCTCCGACCTGCTCTCACTGATCGACGACATCCTCGACCTGTCCAAGATCGAGGCGGGCCGGATGGACGTCGAGCCGACCGAGGTGCGGTTCTCCGAGATCCGCAGCTACGTCGAGCAGGCGTTCGCGCCGCAGGCCGAGGAGCAGGGCCTGGACTTCCAGGTACGCATCTCCAAGGAGCTGCCGCCGACCCTGGTCACCGACGCGCAGCGGTTGCAGCAGATCCTCCGCAACCTGCTCTCCAACGCGGTCAAGTTCACCGACAACGGGGCGGTGACGCTGCGGATCGGTCCGGCGCCGGAGGGAGCGTTCTTCGACGTACCGGCGTTGGCGACCGCGCACCAGGTGGTGGCGTTCACCGTCATCGACACCGGCATCGGCATCTCGGACGACAAGCTCGGGCTGATCTTCGAGGCGTTCCAGCAGGCCGACGGCACCACCAGCCGGCGGTACGGCGGCACCGGGCTCGGGCTGTCGATCAGCCGCGACCTGGCCCGCCTGATCGGCGGCACCATCACGGTGTCGTCGGCACCGGGGCAGGGCTCGACGTTCACCCTCTTCGTACCGGACGTACTGGCCCCGGACGCGGTGGTCGCCCCGGTGCCGGTGCCGCCGATGCAGACGCCCCGGGGCGGGCTGCCCGCCATGCTGCGTACCCAGAACGAGCCGGACCGGCCGATCACCCCGGCGGCCCGGCAGCTCGACGGCGCCACCGTGCTGATCATCGACGACGACGTCCGCAACGTCTTCGCCCTGACCAGCGCGTTGGAGCTGCACGGCATGACGGTGCTCTACTCGGACAACGGGGTGGACGGGGTGCGCCTGCTTGCCGAGCATCCGGAGGTGGACATCGTCCTGATGGACGCGATGATGCCCGACCAGGACGGCTACGAGACAACCCGGGCGATCCGCCGCAACCACCGCTTCACCGACCTGCCGGTGGTGTTCCTGACCGCCAAGGCGATGCCGGGGGACCGCGAGTCGGCACTCGGCGCCGGTGCGAGCGACTACATCACCAAGCCGGTGGACCTGGACGAGTTGATCGAGCTGATGGCCTCCTGGGTCAACGGGGGCGGACGGGAGGTCGAGGGGTGAGCGCGGATGATGCGGGCACGATCCGAGGCGGGGGGACGTTCGAGTGAGCGAGCTGGCCAAAGCCCTGCTGGTCGACGACCGGCGGGAGAACCTGATGGCGCTCGAGGCGATCCTCCAGGGGCTGCCCGTCCAGTCGGTCGCGGTGGAGAGCGGCGAGGCGGCGCTGAAGCAGCTCCTGGTGGAGGACTTCGCGGTCATCCTGCTGGACGCCCAGATGCCGGAGATGGACGGTTTCGAGACCGCCAGTCACATCAAGCGGCGGGAGCGTACCCGGCACGTGCCGATCATCTTCCTCACCGCCGCCGACCGGGACGCCCAGCTCGCCCTGCGCGGGTACGCCGTCGGTGCCGTCGACTACCTGACCAAGCCGTTCGATCCGTGGGTGCTGCGGGCCAAGGTCTCGGTCTTTGTCGAACTGTGGGTGAAGACGCGGCAACTCGCCGCACAGTCCGAGCTGGTCCGGGAACGGGACAACCAGTGGCGGACGATGGCCGAGGCGGTGGACGACGCGGTGGCGCTGCTGCGCTCGGACGACCCGGCGGGGCGGGAGCGGGCGGTGGAGGTACTGGAGCAGGCGCGTTGGGGTGCGGTGGCCTGAAGGGGCCGGGTGCCTGACAAGGCCGTAGGTCGCTTCCGCGCCGTCGTGCGGGGGTTGGGGGCCGGATCACCCGCTCCGGGCGGTCAGGCTTGATCCCGACGCGGGCGATCCGGCCCCCAACCCCGACGTGGTCGGGGTGGTCGCGTCGCCGGTCGGGTGGTCGCGTCGCCGTCGGGCCGACGGTGGCGTCAGCCGGTGGCCTGTTCGTTGCGGATCATCAGGGCGGAGCGCAGGCCGGTGATGTCCAGCACCCGGAGCAGGAAGTCGCCGACGTTGGTCAGCACCAGCAGACTCTGCGCGTGGCTGGCCTTGCGACTGAGTACGACCAGGGTGCCGAGGCCCTGCGAGTCGCAGAACGTGACATCGGTGAGATCCAGCACGATTCGGGACGGTGCGTCGCCGAGCACCTCGTTGACGACGCTGGACAGCCTGGCGGCGGTGAGCATGTCGATCTCGCCGGCGAGGATGAGTGTCACCTCGTCGGTGCCGCGCTGCACGCCGATGGTCAGGTCCGCCCGGTTCACCCGTTCAGCCTATCGCGACCTAGCCGAACCGGCCTCTGACGGCCGGTCGCCCCGCCGGACGGTAAGGGGACCGGGCTCGGGTTATCGGCTGTCGGCGTGACGTGCGCGACGGCCCGAGGGGTGGGTGCCGGGCGCACAGGTAGCGCTGACAGAATGGCGGCACCGTGAGTGAGACGTACCCCGCCGGCCCCGGTCGCTATCCGGCTGCGGCACCGGCCTCCCAGGCCCTGTTCGACCGCGCCCGCACCCTCGTGCCGGGCGGGGTTAATTCTCCCGTGCGCGCGTTCCTGGCCGTCGGCGGCACGCCCCGGTTCATGGCCCGGGGCGAGGGCGCGTGGCTCTTCGACGTGGACGGGCGACGTTACGTCGACCTGGTCTGCTCATGGGGGCCGCTGATCCACGGGCATGCCCATCCCCAGGTGGTGGCGGCGGTGCAGGCAGCGGCCGCCGACGGGACCAGCTTCGGCGCCCCGACCGGGGCCGAGGTCGAGCTGGCCGCCGAGATCGTCGCGCGTACCCCGGTCGAGCAGGTCCGCCTGGTCAACTCCGGGACCGAGGCGACCATGTCGGCGATCCGGCTGGCCCGGGGCTTCACGGGCCGGGGCAGGATCGTCAAGTTCGCCGGCTGCTACCACGGGCACGTCGACGCGCTGCTCGCCTCGGCGGGGTCCGGGGTCGCTACGCTCGGCCTGCCGGACTCGCCCGGGGTCACCGGCGCGGCGGCGAGCGAGACGATCGTGCTGCCGTACAACGACGTGGCGGCGGTGGAGGCGGTCTTCGCGGCCCAGGGGTCGGAGATCGCGGCGGTCATCACCGAGGCCGCTCCGGGGAACATGGGTGTGGTGGCACCTCGGGACGGCTTCAACCAGGCACTGGCCCGGATCGCCCACGCGCACGGCGCGCTGCTGATCCTGGACGAGGTGATGACCGGGTTCCGGGTCTCGGCGGGCGGCTGGGCGCGGCTCGATCCGGTCGACGCCGACCTCTACACCTTCGGCAAGGTGATGGGTGGCGGGCTGCCGGCGGCGGCGTTCGGCGGCCGGGCCGAGGTGATGGGGCGGCTCGCCCCGGCGGGCCCGGTCTACCAGGCCGGCACGCTCTCCGGCAACCCGCTGGCCACCGCGGCCGGGCTGGCCTCGCTGCGGCTCGCCGACGCGGCGACCTACCGGCGGCTTGATGAGACGGCCGCCACCGTGGGCAAGCTGGCGAGCGACGCGCTGGCCGCCGCCGGGGTGCCGCACCGGCTCTCGTACGCCGGGAACATGTTCTCGGTCTTCTTCACCGACGCGGACGTCTACGACTACGACACCGCGCGGACCCAGGACGTGGCGGCGTTCCGGGCGTTCTTCCACGCGATGCTGGCCGGCGGGGTCTACCTGCCGCCCAGTTCCTTCGAGTCGTGGTTCGTGTCGACGGCGCTGGACGACGCCGCGCTGGAGCAGGTCGCGGCCGTGTTGCCGGTCGCGGCGGAGGCTGCGGCGGCGGCCGGTCACGGGGGGTAGGGAACGTGGGCAGCACAACGGTCGTGCACGTGCTCCGGCACGGTGAGGTGTACAACCCGGAGAAGATCCTCTACGGCCGGCTGCCCGGCTACCGCCTCTCCGAGCTGGGTGTGCAGATGGCGAAGGCGGCCGCCCAGGCGCTCGCCGAGCGCAACGTCACGCATGTGGTGGCGAGTCCGCTGGAGCGGGCCCAGCAGACGGCGGAGCCGATCGCGGCGCAGTTCGGGCTGCCGGTCGGGGTCGACGAGCGGCTGATCGAGAGCGCCAACTGGTTCGAGGGCAAGCGGGTCTCGCCCGGCGACGGTTCGTTCCGGGACCCGCGCAACTGGTGGGTACTGCGGGACCCGGTCACCCCGTCCTGGGGCGAGGCGTACACCCTGATCGCCGAGCGGATGTTCGCGGCCCTGCACGCGGCCCGGATCGCCGCCGAGGGGCGGGAGGCGGTCTGCGTCTCGCACCAGCTTCCGATCTGGACCCTGCGCCGGTACGTCGAGCACAAGCGGCTCTGGCACGACCCGCGCAAGCGGCAGTGCGGGCTGGCCAGCCTGACCTCGTTCCACTTCGACGGTGCCAAGATCGTCGGGATCGGCTACACCGAACCGGCCGCGCACCTGGTCGCCATGTCGCCGACCGCCCGGACGGCCAAGGGGGCATGAGGTGAGTCGCCCCCGATGGTCCGCCGGCCTCGGCGCGCTGCTCGCCGTCGCCGTGGCGCTGGCCGTGGCCGGCTGCTCGGGCGGCGACGGAGGCGGGAACGACTGGAAGGACGACTGCACGACCACGGACGGCATCGTCGAGTGCGCGCCGGAGCACCGCCCGGCGGCTCCGCCGGTCTCCGGTGAACTGCTGACCGGCGGGACGTACGACCTGGCCGGGGAGCGCGGCCGGGTGGTGGTAATCAATTTCTGGGGTTCCTGGTGCGCGCCGTGCCGGGCCGAGGCCGACGACCTGGAGGCGACCTACCAGGCGACCAAGGGCCGGGACGTCCGCTTCCTCGGCATCAACATCCAGGACGGGCGGGACAAGGCGAAGGCGTTCGAGGCGGCCTACAAGGTGAGCTATCCCAGCCTCTTCGACCCGCCGAGCCGGCTGGCGCTGGCCTTCGACATCCCGCCGAACTCGATCCCGGCCACCATCGTCCTCGACCGGGAGAACCGGATCGCGGTGGTGATCCGGGCCGGCACCACCCGGGACAGGCTGGAGCCGATCGTCGCCCGGGTGGCCGACGAGAAGCCGCCGGGCGGGCCGAACTGATGGCCGGGCCGGGTGCGGATCGGCGGCTGGCGCGGGCGGGCCGGAACTGCACGGTGCCGGGCGGGGCGGGCTGATGGGCGAGACCTTCGCCGAGCTGGCCGAGAGCGGGCCGGTGCTGCTGGCGATCGGGGCGGCCGCGCTGGCCGGCCTGGTCAGCTTCCTCTCCCCGTGCGTGCTGCCGTTGGTGCCCGGCTACCTGTCGTACGTGACCGGGTTGGCCGGCAGCGACCTGGAACAGCGCCGCGCCGCGACCGACCGCGCTCCGGACGGGCCGGGCGGGGAGGCGGCCGGCGGCGCAGTGGCGGTGGCGACCCGGCCGGTCCGGACGCCCCGGGCGGTCCGGGGTCGGGTGCTCGCCGGCACGCTGCTCTTCATCGCCGGCTTCACCGTCGTCTTCACCCTGACCGCGGTGCTGGTCACCGCCGTCGGGCAGGCGCTGTTCGCGCAGCGGCGACCGCTGGAGATCGGCATCGGCATCGTGATCATGGTGTTGGGGCTCTCCTACCTCGGGCTGGTCCCCGGGATGCAGCGGGAGTTCCGGATCCGCCGGCTGCCCTCGGCCGGCCTGCTCGGTGCGCCGGTCTTCGGGGCGGTCTTCGCGCTCTCCTGGGTACCCTGCGTCGGGCCGACCCTCGGTGCGGTGGTCGGGATGGGCACGGCGAGCGGTCAGGCGGACCGGGCCGCGCTGCTCGCCGTCGCGTACTGCCTGGGGCTGGGGTTGCCGTTCGTGGTCTTCGGGCTCGGCTTCTCCCGGCTGCTCGGGCTGTTCCGGGCGGTGCGCCGGAACAGTCGCTGGGTCACCCGGGTCGGTGGCGCGCTGCTGATCGCGATCGGGCTGGCCCTGGTCACCGGCGGCTGGCAGGACCTGGTCATCTGGTTGCAGACCACGTTCGGGGTCGGCGAGGTGAGCATCTGATGTCGACCGAGGAGGGGGAGGCCGTGACCGGGTCGGGTGCCGCGCCGGCCGGCGTCGCCGAGGCCGAGTCGCCGGCGGCCGGCGGCCCGACCGGGGGTGGCCAGCCGTCCCGGGTACGCCGTACCCCGCTGCCGCTGGCCCTGCTGCGCAACTCGTGGCGGCAGCTCACCAGCATGCGTACCGCGCTGATCCTGCTCTTCCTGCTGGCCCTGGCCGCGATCCCCGGCTCGGTGCTCCCACAGCGCAACATCAACATCGAGAACGTCAACCGGTACGCCGCCGAGCATCCCGACCTCTTCCCGATCCTGGACCGGCTCGGCGGCTTCGACGTGTACGCCTCGCCGTGGTTCTCGGCGATCTACGTACTCCTGTTCACCTCGCTGGTCGGCTGCATCGTGCCCCGGCTGCGCGACCACGTCCGCGCGCTGCGCGCCGCCCCGCCGCCCACGCCGAAGCGGCTGGACCGGCTGCCCCGGCATGCCGTGCTGACCGACTCCGACGGGGACCTGGCCCGGATCGCGGCGGTGCTGCGCAGGCGGCGGTGGCGGGTGGTGGTCCGCGGCGACACCGTGTCGGCGGAGAAGGGCTATCTCAAGGAGACCGGCAACCTGCTCTTCCACTTCTCGCTGATCGGGGTGCTGCTCGGCATCGGCCTCGGCTCCTGGTACGGCTGGCACGGCAACCGGCTGCTGGTCGCCGGCCAGGACAACGCGTTCTGCAATACGCTCCAGCAGTACGCGGAGTCCAAGCTCGGGCACCGGGTGGACAGCAGCGACCTGCCGCCGTTCTGCCTGGAGCTGACCGACTTCACCGCGAGCTTCCTGCCGACCGGGCAGCCGTCGTCGTTCCGGGCGACGACGCTGGTGGAGCAGGGCGACCGGGCGCCTTACCAGGCGAGCTTCTCGGTCAACGACCCGTTGCGGCTGGACGGGGCCAGCGTCTATCTGCTCGGGCACGGATACGCGCCGATCCTGCAATACACCGACCGCAACGGCGAGTCGGTGGAGAGTGACGAGGCGTTCCTGACCATCGACGGCAACCTGACCAGCGAGGGCGTGGCGTTGTTCCCGGACGTCAACCTCGACCCGGTGACCGGGGCGCGCAACCCCGACCTTCAGGTCGCCTTCGAGGGGCTGTACTTCCCGACCGCGCCGGACGCGCCGCCGTTCGTCCGCTCCACGTACCCGGCGGAGCGGTCTCCGGCGGTGATGCTCTTCGCGTACCGGGGCAACCTCGGGCTGGACGCCGGGATCCCGGGCTCGGTCTACCGGCTGGACCAGCGCCAGGTGAGCAGCGGCAAGCTCAAGCAGCTCGGCGACGGGAAGCTGCTGCGCCCGGGTGAGAAGTGGACGCTCGACGACGGCACGTCGGTGGAGTTCGTCGGCACCCGCCAGTACGTCACCATCTCGGTCCGGTACGACCCCGGCGAACGGATCGTGCTGATCAGCTCGGTACTGCTGCTGGTCGGGCTGATGCCGTCGCTGTTCGGGCGGCGGCGCCGGGTCTGGTTCCGGATTTCTCCGGCACCGGCCGACGCGACCACGACAGGTCGTAGTAGTTTGGTGGAGGTCGGTGGCCTGCCGCGTACCGAGTACGCGGGGTTCGCCGACGAGTTCGACCGGCTCGTCGCCGCGACGCGATCCGGCGGGGCGCCAAGCGACGACGTGCCGCGACCCGGCGGGGCGCGACCGGACGGGTCGCGACGTGACGGGGCGACGGAAGAGGGGACCGACTGATGGCCGCGCTGTCCGACCAACTCCTGGTGGTCACGATCCTGGGCTACCTGCTGGCGATGATCTGCCACGCCGTCGAGTACGCCTTCGGCACCCGCAGCGTCATCGGCCGGGCGGCGGCGCGACCCGAGCGCGAGCGCGAGCGCGAGCGGGTGCTGGTCGGGGCGGGTGTCGGCGCGGCCGGCGGATCCGGTCCGGTCGACGCTCCGGCGCCGGTCGCCGGGACCGGGCTCCCCGTCACCGACCCGCCGGTCCCGTCCGCCGGGCCGCGGTCGCCCCGGGCGGTGCTGGCCGGGCGGGCCGCCGTCGCGCTCACCGTGCTCGCCGCCGTGGTCCACCTCGCCGTGCTGACCACCCGGGGCATCGCCGCCGAGCGCATGCCGTGGGGCAACATGTACGAGTACCTGCTCTCGGTCACCTTCGTCGGGGTGGTCGGCTGGCTGGTGCTGCTCTACCGGCGTTCGACGCTGCGGCACCTCGGACTCTTCGTCGCGCTGGCCATGGTCCTGCTGCTGGCCGTCGCCGGGCTGGTGCTCTACGTACCGATCGTCCCGCTGGTGCCGGCGCTCGACTCGTACTGGTTCGTCGTGCACGTGGCGACGATCGCCACCTCGTCCGGCATCCTGCTGCTCGGTGCCGTGCCGGCGGTGATGTACCTGATCCGGCACGGCTACGACCAGGGCAAGCGGAGCTTCCCGTACAGCCTGGGCGCTCGGGTGCCGGCCGCCGACACGCTGGAGCGGCTGACCTTCCGGCTGCACGCGTTCGCCTTCCCGATCTTCACCTTCGCGGTGATGGCCGGCGCGGTCTGGGCCGAGGCGGCCTGGGGGCGGTACTGGGGCTGGGACCCGAAGGAGATCTGGGCCTTCATCTCCTGGGTGGTCTACGCCGGCTACCTGCACGCCCGGGCCACGCCGAGCGTGAAGCGCCCGGTGGCGACCTGGATCGCCGTACTCGGCTTCCTGACCATGCAGATGAACCTGTACGGCGTGAACATCTTCTTCGAGGGCCTGCACTCGTACGGCGGCCTCGACTGAGGCTTCCAACTCCTCCAGCGCGCGGCTATCTTCAGCCTTGACTTATATAAGCGAGGCGTAGAAGATCGGTTGTGCGTGCGGCGAACCGCGCGTGCCCACCCTGCCGCCGTGCCACGAAGGAGTTCCGCGAAGTGTCTGCGATCGCGTCCCAGAAGGTCACCCCGTTCCTGATGTTCCAGGACGGCAGGGCCGAGGAGGCGATGGCCTTCTACACGTCGCTCTTCGACGACGGCGAGGTGCTCGCCGTCGACCGGTACGGCCCCGGCGAGGACGGTGCCGAGGGGACGGTGCGGCACGCCACCTTCCGGCTCGGCGGCCAGCAGTACATGGGCATCGACAGCAGCGTCACGCACGGGTTCGGCTTCACCCCGGCGGTCTCGCTCCATGTGACCTGCGAGTCGGAGAAGGAGATCGACCACCTCTACGGTGCGCTCGTCGAGGGCGGCCAGGAGCTGATGCCGCTCGGCTCGTACGGCTTCAGCGCCAAGTTCGGCTGGGTCAACGACCGCTTCGGCATCTCCTGGCAGCTCACCCTGCCGACCGAGGCGGCCGTCGCGCAGTAGCGCCGGCTCTCTCGGCGGGTGTCGGGGGCAGCCAGCCGAGCAGGCGTACGGCCAGGGTGACCGCGTCGCTCTGTGGCTGGTCGGCCAGCGCGGTCAGCAGTTTGCGGCCCAGGTGCAGGCGCAGGCCGTGCGGATCGTCCCGGTACATGAACAGCAGGGTCAGGCGTGCGGGCTGGCACGGCCACCTGGCGCCGCAGGCCCGGCAGCGGAACAGCGGACGGATCGCGGTGTGCGCGCGGAAGCGGGCGAACGGTCGCGTCCAAGGCCCGGCCGGCCTTTCGGTCGACGGCGACCGCAACCCCGGCCGGACCACGTCGTCGGGTGGCGGCGGGCTCATGGCAGCGCCCGACCGGTCGGCCCCGGTCGCTCCGGTCGCCCTGATCGCTCCGCCTGGTCCGTCCGCCTGCTCCGGGCTGGTGTCGGCGCCGCTGCGCGGCCGATCCCGTGCGAGCCGGTCGGCGCGTTCCGGAACGGAAATCGGCTGTTCACGGCCCTGACCCTGGCCGGCGGTGGCGGCGGGTCACCGGGCACGAGCACGCTACCTCCGGCGGTCGGGAGCGGTGGCTCGGGCGTCACGACCGCAGTGCGTCCGGCGGCGGTCGGCGGTGGTGGTGGCGGATACGGCATCGGCACCAGCTCCACCGAGTCCGGGCAGCGCCAGCGCCAGCCGCACCGGCAGTACCGCCACAACCGGCGCCAATCCCGGCGGTGTGCTGCCTGGGGTCGCTGCCGACGCAGTCTCATGCCTTCTCTCCTTTGAACGGCCGGCGCCGGAGCTGAGGCCCGGTCGTTTGCGTCAGCTCCGACACCGGATCTTGTGGGCCTGGCGGCCGGCGGATGTGGAGTGCCGCAAACCGCCTCGCCACCAGCAGCTTTGTCCGGTGCGAATTGTCGGTGCAACGAATTAGGGTGAGACGGCGGTGAATTGGTTGTCCATATAGCGCGAGCGATGGCGTCGATGTCTCACTTGGACGCTGTCGAGTGCGTCATTTTGAGACAGGAGCTGACAATGGTCGAATCCGGATCGTCCGTGCCGCGTCGGCAGCTCGGTCGCCACCTGCGCCAGGCTCGGGAGGAGGCCGGGGTGACCTTGGAGGCGGCAGCCCAGGAGCTGGAGTGGTCAAGGGCGAAGATGTATCGCATCGAGGGCGGCCAGACGCTGATGCGCAAGCACGACGTACTCGCGATGTGCACTGTGTACGGCGCGACGACCGAACTCACCGAGGCCCTGGTGGCGCTCTCGGTGGAGTCGAAGTCCAAGGGCTGGTGGCACGCGTACGGCGACGTCATCCCCGCCTGGTTCGAGCTGTACGTCGGTCTGGAGGCCGCTGCCTCCCGGCTGCGCTTCTTCCAACTGGCGTTGATTCCGGGCCTGCTCCAGACCCCCGAATACGCGGCGGCGATCTTCCGGATTCAACCGGGGATCACCGAGCAGGAGGTGGCGCAGGCGGTCGCGCTGCGGATGGAGCGGCAGCGGCTGCTCACCCGCCGCAAGCCCAAGGCCCCGACGGTGGAGGTCATCCTCGACCAGGCGGTGCTGTATCGGCAGGTCCCCGACCAGGAGGCCATGCGGGCGCAGCTCGCGCACCTGGTCAACAACGCCCAGGCGACCGGGGTGCGGGTGCGGATCCTGCCGGCGAACGCGGGCGCGATGGCGGCCAATGCGGGCAGCTTCGCGATCCTGGACTTCCCGCCGGTCGGCGGCCGGCAGGTCGACCCGTCCACGGTCTACATCGAGGAGCTGACCGGCGCGCTCTATCTCGAAAAGCCGAGTGAGCTGGCCGCGTACGCTGATCGATGGGAGATGCTGAGCGCGACGGCGCTCAGCGCGGACGAGTCGGACGACCTGATAGCAACGGTGATCAAGGAGAGTTACGATGAGTGACCTGGCCGGCGCCCGGTGGCGCAAGAGCACCCGGAGCAACCAGGGCGAGTGCGTCGAGGTCGCCGACAACCTGCCCGGTGTCGTCGGAGTCCGGGACAGCAAGGACCCCTCCGGTCCCGCGCTGATCTTCACCCCCGACGCCTGGCGCACCTTCACCCGGCACATCGCGACCCGCTGACCCCGACCGCCGAACAGCAGCACCATGATTCTTGGCTAACTGTGGTTAGCGGCGCGCTGTTCAGTCCCGTGCGGCACGGCTCTGAACTGGGCACATCCGCCCGCCGGCTGCCGCGGCGGGAGTGCGGTCGTAGGCTCGGAATCATGTCCTGGACGACCTATGGCAGCTTCCTGGTCTTCGCGGTGGTGCTGATCGTGGTGCCCGGCCCGGACTTCGCGGTGGTCACCCGGAACACCCTCGCCGCCGGTCGTGGGCGGGGCTGGTGGAGCGCGGTCGGCGTCGCCTGCTCCAACGCCGTACAGGGCAGTGCGGCCGCAGCCGGGCTGGGCGCGGTGATCGTACGGTCCCAGCCGCTCTTCCAGACGATCAAGTGGGTGGGGGTCGGCTACCTCGCCTTCCTGGGCCTCCAGGCGCTGCGCTCGGCCTGGGTTGGCCGGTACGCCCCGATCGGCGGGGACCAGCCCGACCCGTCCGGGCAGGCACTCGCCGGCTGGCGGCAGGGCTTCCTGTCCAACATCACCAACCCCAAGGTGCTGGCCTTCTATCTCGCGGTGCTCCCGCAGTTCGTCGGGGAGCACGCCCCGCTGGCCGTACTGCTGCTCTTCGCGCTGAGTCACGCGGTGCTCTCGCTGCTCTACCTGCTGACGCTGGTCGGGCTGCTGCACCGGGCACGCCGGGTGCTGTCCCGGCGTCGGGTACGCCGGGCGATGGACGCCGGCACCGGTGTCGCGATGCTCGGCTTCAGTGTCCGGCTCGCCACCGAACGGGCCTGACTACCGCACCAGCCCCGCCCGCGCGGCTGAGCGGGGACGAGCCGGCCCCGGCGGAGAGCAGCCGTCCGGCAGTCTTGTTGTTGACAAGATGGGCCGTCGACAGGCAATCTTGACGGTGCCAAGTTGTGCTCCGTCGCACCGCCTCGGGGAGCCCTGTGATGTCGCCCGCCACCCAGACCACCGCCGCCATCCTGCTGATCACCGTCTCGACCATCGCCTTCGGCGGGTTGTCCCTGCTGATGCACCTGGTCCGGCGGATACCCGGCTATCTGGACAATCCCGTCCGGCGGGCGCTCTGGACCGCCGGGCACGCCCACGCGGGCGTACTCGTGCTGTTCGCGCTCGTCGCACTCCTCTACCTGGACCGGGCCGACTACGGCGACGGCATGCGGACGCTGATCCGGGTCCTGCTGGTCGCCCCGCCGATCCTGATGCCGATCGGCTTCTTCCTCTCCGTCGTACGCCCCTCCGACACCCGACCCAACAAGCTGATCTGGTTGGTGGGAGTCGGCGGGGTGAGCCTGATGGCCGGCACTCTCCTGCTCGGCGTCGGCCTGCTCTGAGGCCTCGGCCCGGGTCGGGCTGACTCGCCGTCCGGGGTCGGCACAGGCCCCGGACCGGCCGTGCCGGTGGGACCCATCGACGGGAGCCCGGTCACGGCGGGGGACCCGGCCGCGCCGCCCCGACCGGCGGTGCGACAGACTAGCGGCCATGGCGGCTCGTGGCTTCCCGTACACCGATCTCCGGGAGTTCCTCACCGCGCTGGAGGGCGCCGGCGAGTTGCGCCGGGTCCCGGTGCCCGTCGACCCGACGCTGGAGATCAGCGAGGTGGTCACCCGTACCGTCCGGGCGAACGGGCCGGCCCTGCTCTTCGATCGCCCCACCCGGGGCGAGATGCCGGTCGCCATCAACCTGTTCGGCACCGAGCGGCGGATGGCGATGGCGCTCGGCGTCGACCGGCTGGACGAGATCGGCGAGCGGATCGGCGCGCTGGTCAAGCCGGAGTTGCCGGTCGGCTGGTCCGGCATCCGCGAGGGCCTGGGCAAGGTGATGCAGCTCAAGTCCGTACCGCCGAAGAAGGTCAAGACCGCCCCCTGCCAGCAGGTGGTCTACCGGGGCGCCGACGTCGACCTGAACCGGCTGCCCGGCCTCCAGGTCTGGCCCGGCGACGGCGGGATCTTCCACAACTACGGGCTGACCCACACCAAGCACCCGGAGACCGGCAAGCGCAACCTCGGGCTCTACCGGTTGCAGCAGCACTCGCACAACACCCTCGGCATGCACTGGCAGATCCACAAGGACTCCACCGCACACCACGCGGTCGCGGAACGCCTCGGCCAGCGGCTACCGGTGGCGATCGCGATCGGCTGCGACCCGGTGGTCAGCTACGCCGCCTCGGCCCCGCTCCCGGGCGACATCGACGAATACCTCTTCGCCGGCTTCCTGCGCGGCGAGCGGGTCGAGATGGTCGACTGCCTGACCGTGCCGCTCCAGGTGCCGGCGCACGCCCAGGTCGTGCTGGAGGGCTACATCGAGCCCGGTGAGCGGCTGCCCGAGGGGCCGTTCGGCGACCACACCGGCTTCTACACCCCGGTCGAGCCGTTCCCGGTGCTGCACGTCGAGGCGATGACCACCCAGCGGGAGCCGGTCTACCACTCGATCATCACCTCCAAGCCGCCGCAGGAGGACCACGGGCTCGGCAAGGCCACCGAGCGGATCTTCCAGCCCCTCCTCAAACTGCTGATCCCGGACATCGTGGACTACGACCTGCCGGCCGCCGGCGTCTTCCACAACTGCGCGATCATCTCGATCCGGAAGCGCTATCCGAAGCACGCCCAGAAGGTGATGAACGCGATCTGGGGCGCCCACCTGATGTCGCTGACCAAGCTGATCGTGGTGGTCGACGAGGACTGCGACGTGCACGACTACGCCGAGGTGGCCTGGCGGGCCTTCGGCAACGTCGACTACGCCCGGGACCTGCTGCTCACCGAGGGCCCGGTGGACCACCTGGACCACTCGTCGTACCAGCAGTTCTGGGGCGGCAAGGCCGGGGTGGACGCCACCCGCAAGCTGCCGACCGAGGGCTACACCCGGGGCTGGCCGGAGGAGATGACCATGTCGCCGGAGATCCGGTCCCTGGTGGACAAGCGCTGGAAGGAGTACGGCATCTCATGACGGCCGTGGCGGAGTCGCCGGGGCGGGTCAAGTCCTTCCTCCGGCTGGTGACGATCGAGCACTCGGTCTTCGCGCTGCCGTTCGCGTACCTCTCCGCGCTGACCGCGATGCAGCGGCACGGCGGGCAGGTGCGCTGGCTCGACCTGCTGCTGATCACCATCGCCATGGTCGGGGCGCGGACCTTCGCCATGGCGGCGAACCGGATCATCGACCGGCGCATCGACGCCCGCAATCCGCGTACCGCCGGGCGGGAACTGGTGACCGGGGCGGTGAGCGTCCGGACGGCCTGGACCGGCGCGATCGTCGCACTGCTGGTCTTCCTCGGTGCCGCCGCGGCGCTCAACCCGCTCTGCCTGGCCCTCGCCCCGCTCGCCGCGATCCCGCTGGTGGTCTATCCGTACGGCAAGCGGTTCACCGACTGGCCGCACGCGATCCTGGCCCTGGCCCAGGCGGTCGGCCCGGTCGGCGCCTGGCTCGCGGTGACCGGCACCTTCGACGGCTCCGACCCGGCCTGGCTGCTCGGCGCGGCGGTCGGGCTCTGGATCGGCGGCTTCGACCTGATCTATGCCTGCCAGGACATCGAGGTCGACCGCCGGATCGGGGTACGCAGCGTCCCCGCCCGCTACGGCCTCCGGTTCGCGCTGCACGCGTCGACCGTCGCCCACGTGGCGACCTTCGGCCTCTTCTTCTGGTACGGGCAAATGGTCGGGCTGGGCTGGCTCTGGTGGGTCGGGCTGGCGCTGACCGCGCTCGCCTTCGGCTACCAGCACGTGCTGGTCACCCCGACCGACCTGTCCCGGGTCAACCGGGCCTTCTTCACCGCCAACGGTTTCGTCGCGATCGCCCTGTTCGTCTTCGCCCTGCTCGACCTGGTGATCCGGCTCCACCTCGCCGGCTAGCGGAGAGCGGCCCCGGCGAGCGGAGAGCGGCCCCGGCTAGCTGGACGGCTCGGTCCGGGCGCCGATGCCGTTCGGCGGCCGGTCGGGGCGGCGGCGCGGCTCGGCCCGGCCGAGCGCTCCCGCCGGGCGGGCGCCGGCCAGGGCGTCCCGGTAACGGGCACTCTCCATGGACCAGTCCATGGTGCCGCGCACCGAGTTGCCGAGCCCGTCCAGGTATTGCCGAAGGGGCCCGTCCAGGGCCGGCCCGAACGACGGCACGGCGTCGCGCAGTTCGACGAACCGTCGCATGCTGCGCTGCCAGCGCCGGACCACCGCCTCGATCGCCGCCTCGACCGGGATCCCTTCCTCCCGGGCCACCGCCAGCACCAGGTTGTGCCCGCCGGAGGTGGCCACGTCCCGCTCCAGGGAGAGCAGATCGTTGAACCAACTGAGCAGGTCGTTGGCGGTGTCGGCGACCTCGCGTACCGCCGGGTGGTGGTAGATCGCGTCCGGCACCGGCCGGCCGGTGGCGAACTCGATCAGGGCGTACGAGACGTACGCGGCGGAGGTCGCCCGGCGCAGCGGGATGTACTCGGCGACGCCGGGCAGCCGCCCGCTCGCCTTGTTGATCGCCTCGGTGACCACGCCGGCGAGGTGGTGCGCCACCGCGTCGACGAAGCGGTCCCGCCAGGCCGCCGACATCCGCTGGTACGGGGTACGCCAGGCATCCGCCAGCATCCGCCGGAGCGGCCCGTCGAACGCCTCCGGCCTCGGTGCCGGCTGGTTGGCCGCCCGGCTCTGCGGCGGGGTGGTGAGCCGGGCCGCCGGCTGGTTGGTCGACCGGGCACCTGTCGCGGCCGGCGGGTGGTGCGCGGGCCGGGACTGCGCCGCCGAGGGGTGTCCGGTCCGGGGGCCCGGGGCGGCGGCGTGGGACGGGCGGCCGGGGGTGGCCGCCGGTGCGGGCTGCCCCGACCGGGACGGCGACCCGGGCGGCGGCGGCCCGGCCGGCGTAGAGCGGAGCAGCCGCAGCACCCCGTCGCAGAGCGCGGAAACCTCGGCCGGCCGGGGGCGCCGGGTCGCGTCGCAGGCGTCGTCGAGCAGGAAGAACCAGGTGAAGAGGGCCGCGATGACCCGCAGGTCGGCCTCGCTGGCGTCCGGATACAGCCGGCCGGCGTACCGGGCGACACCGCCCCGGGCGAGCCGGTCCCGGGCCGCCGCGTCGAGCGGGCCGATGATCAGGTCTGCCCAGTCGACCAGCCACTCCTGCACCTCGTCGGCGTGCGGGCAGAGGCGTGCCGGTATCGGACACCTCAGCTCGGCCGCCCACGAGCTGATCCCGTACATGCCCGGCCCCCTTCGTCCATGCCGCGCGGGCAGACGTGAGCAGCATTGCAGTTTCCGGCCGGTCTGTGACTGCCGTCGGGTACGTCCTATTTCGCAGTAAGTGATGATCCGGTCGCTCTGCGGGCCGCCCCGCAGGTCGCGGCCGGGGCCGGTCGGCGCCGGCTCCGGTGCTTGCGGCAGGCTGGTGGGCATGAGAAGGCCGTGGGTGGTCGGCGTCTCCGGGGCATCGGGTACGCCGTATCCGGCCGCCGTGCTCGGCGGGCTGTTCGACGCGGGTGAACCGGTGGACCTGGTCGTCTCCCGGGCGGCCCGGCTGACGATCCTGGACGAGACCGGCCGCCCGTTCCGGGACGCGCACTGGAAGGACGACCTCGCTGCCTGGCTGGGCCGGGACCTGGCCGGCGCCGACGTGGCGTACTGGCCGGCCGGAGATCTCGCGGCCGGGCCCAGCAGCGGGTCGTACCCGGCCCGGGGCATGGTGGTGGTGCCGGCGAGTACGGCGGCCTGCGCCGGAATCGCGATCGGCCTCTCCAAGGACCTGCTGCAACGGGCCGCCGAGGTGAACCTCAAGGAGCACCGGCCGGTGGTGGTGGTGCCCCGGGAGACTCCGGTCACCCGTAGCCACCTGGAGCACCTGATCACCCTGCACGACGCCGGAGCGGTGGTGTTGCCGGCGAGTCCCGGCTTCTACGGTGCCGGGGCCGCCGCCTCCGCGCGGCAGCTCGTCGACTTCGTGGCCGGAAAGGTGCTCGACGCGCTCGACGTGCCGCACTCCCTGTTCCGGCGCTGGTCCGGCGAGCTGGGGGCCGATCGGGGCTGAGCGCCCCGGTGCCGACCCCCTGCCCGGTGTCGGTCAGTGAACCCTTCGACCTCAGCGTGCGGTCGTCGTGGCCGCCTCAAGCGTGCGGTCGTCGTGGCCGCAGGCTGGACGTCGGGGCGCATGCGCCGCGTTGTCCAGGCCGGAAGAAGGTTCAGTGCAGGCCGACGTTTCCGGCGCCGGCCGGGCCGGGGCCACTCGGGGTGGCGGGTCCGGCGTTGCGCGGCCGGTTCGCGAGGCCCTCGTCCACCTCGTCGAGCATGCCCTCACCCTCAAGCAGCGCGCGTACCTCCGACTCGCGGAAGCGGCGATGTCCGCCCGGTGTTCGGATGCTGCCGATACGCCCGGCCGCGGCCCAGCGTGTGACGGTCTTCGGATCGACGCGGAAGAGCGCTGCCACCTCGCCCGGCGTCAGCAGACGATCTCCAGTGTCCACAGCCCCCTCCTCGCGTCTACGAAGCCCCCGGACTGGTAGGACCGCCCCCAGAACACATGCTTGCCAGAGCCTTCGTTTAAGGGACGTACGGCAATTACAACACCGCCGGAGTGCCGTGTCCGGCAAACGCGAAACGTACCGTGTGTGAGGTTAGCCGAGACGATTTACGGCATTTAAGCGCTATGTCGGCAACAATGCTGCCGACCCCGGGCGGCCCGTTCACCCACCCGGACTAGGGTCTCAGAACGTGGACGCGATCGACCTGAGCCTCGTCGAGCTGCTGCGCGGCAATGCCCGCCTTTCGTACGCCGAGCTGGCCCGGCAGGTCGGCCTCTCCGCGCCGGCAGTGCACGAGCGGGTGGGCAAACTGGAGGCCGGCGGCATCATCCGGGGCTATCGGGCGGACGTCGAGCCGGAGGCGATCGGGCTCGGTGTGACGGCGCTGATCGGCATCGTGCAGGACTCCGGCGGGGACACCGACGACGTACTCGAGGCGATCCGGGGCATGCCGGAAATCGAATCCTGTTACTTCATGGCCGGAGTGGAATCGTTCCTGCTCAAGGCGCGAGTTGGCACAATTGCCGAGTTGGAGCAGCTCATCCTGCGGCTGAACCGGACCGCCGGAGTCGCCTCGACCCGGACGGCCGTCGCACTCTCGACGAAATGGGAGAACCGCCCCCAGCCGGTCAGCCCGTCCTGACCCGGCCGGCCGCCGGGGCGGCTTGCTACGTTCCTGGTCATGGAACAGCTCGACCGGTGCGACGACGCCGAACGCGCCTGGGTCACCGAGGCGATCGCGGCGGTGGAGGCGGACGCGAACCGATCCGCCGACACCCATCTGCTCTGCTTCCCGCTGCCCCGCCAGTGGGGGATCGAGCTCTATCTCAAGGACGAGTCGGTGCACCCGACCGGGTCGTTGAAGCACCGGCTGGCCCGGTCGCTGTTCCTCTACGGGCTCTGCAATGGCTGGATCGGGCCGCGTACCACCATCGTGGAGGCGTCGTCGGGCTCGACCGCAGTCTCGGAGGCGTACTTCGCCCGGATGCTGGGCGTGCAGTTCATCGCCGTGATGCCCGCCGCCACCTCGCCGGAGAAGATCGCGCTGATCGAGTTCCAGGGCGGAAAGTGCCATCTGGTGGACGATCCGGCCGCCGTCGTGGTCGAGGCCCGCTGGCTCGCCGAGGACCTGGGCGGGCACTTCATGGACCAGTTCACGTACGCCGAACGCGCCACCGACTGGCGGGGCAACAACAACATCGCCGAGTCGATCTACGCACAGCTCGCCCTGGAACGGCACCCGGTGCCGGACTGGATCGTGGTCGGCGCCGGTACCGGCGGCACCAGCGCCACCATCGGGCGCTACCTCCGCTATCGGCGGCTGGCGAGCCGGCTCTGCGTGGTCGACCCGGAGAACTCCGCGTTCTATCCCGCGTGGACCTCGGGCGACTGGTCGGCCACCACCGATGCCGGATCCCGGATCGAGGGGATCGGCCGGCAGCGGGTCGAGGCGTCCTTCCAGCCGAGCGTCGTCGACCGGATGGTGCGGGTGCCGGACGCGGCCTCGCTGGCCGCCATGCGCGTCGCGTCGACCGTGCTGGGCCGGCGAGTCGGCGGGTCGACCGGCACCAACCTGTGGGGCGCGTTCGGCCTGATCGCCGAGATGCGGGCCGCCGGCCGGACCGGGTCGGTCGTGACGCTGCTCTGCGACGGCGGCGAACGCTACACCGACACGTACTATTCGGACGAGTGGGTGGCCGACCGGGGCCTCGACCTGGCCGCACACCGATCCACAGTGGAACGTTTCCTGGTGACCGGCGAGTGGTCCGGATGACGGACGACCGGCCTGCTCGGGTCAGTGCCGGTGCGCCAGCCCGGGATAGTGCAGCACGTAGCCGTCGGCGTCGAGGGTCAGGTCGGCGGTGAAACCCTCGCTGGTGAACCGGACGTTGCCGCCCTCCAGCACCGTGTAGGTCTGCTCGGCCGGCACCACCTGGAGGCTGGGCACCAGCACCCAGACCGCGACGATCCGGTGCGAGCTGCCCGGTGTGGCCTCGCGCAGCCGGAGGCGGCGTACCGGAAGGGTGTTGAACAGCGGCGAGGCGCTCAGGTCGACGTCGACCGCCTCGGCGAGCCGCTCCGGCTCCTCGGTGCCGGGTAGGCCGGCGCCCGGCTGGCCGGCGGCGGCCAGCGCCGCGTCCAGGTCGCCCTGCTCGGCCGTGCTCGCCCGCCAGCGGCCGGCCGCCCGCTCCAACCGCAGCGTGCGCAGCCAGCCGGCGCCCTCGCAGCTCACCTCCAGCCCCTCCGCCGCCCAGTGCTCGTCGGTGCGCAGCTCGTAGCGGCAGGTGAAGGCGATCGGGTCGACGGCGAGCGCGGTGCCCCGGGCGGTCAGCCCACGGTGGTCGGTGGCGAGCGTGTGGTCGGCACCGGGCACGTCGGTGCGGCTCCAGAACAACGTCTTCGGCATGCTCGGCATGTCCATGGACGTTACCGCCACCGACCGACAGGAATGCCCGAGCCGCCCGAATCACTCACGCCGGTCGCAGGACCCGGCGGCCCGACCAGCCGATGGGTGACCGTCAGCGGGCCGGGCCGACCTGCGGATGCGGACCGTTCAGCGGGTTGGGGTCGGCCGCCGGCCGTCGAAGCGGTGGTCGCGGTGGCCCCGCCGGTCGTCCGGCCGGTCCCCGGGGGCCCGGTCGTCGCGCGGGCGCTCGTCCCGGGATCGGTCCCAGACCGGCCGGTCGGCGTGCGGCCGGCCCTCGTGCCGGAAGCCGCCCTGCCGCCCGCCGGAGCGCCACTCACCGCCCCGCTCGGCGCGCCCGCCCTGCGGCGGAGCACCGCCGTCGCCGAACCGGCGGTCGCCGTAGCGGCGCTCGGACTGCGGCCGGTCGCCGTAGTGGCGCTCACCCTGGAAGCGGTCGCCGTAGCGGCGCTCACCCTGCGGACCGTCGCCGTGCCGGCGCTCGGACTGCGGCCGGTCGCCGTAGCGGCGGTCAGCCCGGGGCCGGTCGCCGTACCGGCGGTCGGAGCGGGGACGGTCCGGGCGCGTACCGGACCCGCGGCGCGGTGCCGGCTCGTCGACCACGGGTACGCCACTCGGCTCCCGGGCACCCGTCACCTCGGCCAGCGCGGCGTCGCCGGAGCGTACCCGGGTCTGCTCCGGCTCGACACCGGCCTTCTGCAACATGGCCAGGGTGGACCGGCGCTGCTTCGGCAGTACCAGCGTGGCGACCGCACCCGACTCGCCGGCCCGGGCTGTACGGCCGGCCCGGTGCAGGTAGTCCTTCGGGTCCTTCGGCGGGTCCACGTGCACCACCAGCGAGACGCCGTCGACGTGGATGCCCCGGGCCGCCACGTCGGTGGCGACCAGCACGTTCGTCCGGCCCTCCTTGAACTCGGCCAGGGTGCGGGTGCGTACCCGCTGGGTCTTGCCGCCGTGCAGCGCGCCGGCCCGGACGCCGACCGCCGCCAACTGCTCGACCAGCCGGTCGACGCCCATCTGGGTCCGGGCGAACATCATGGTCCGGCCCTGCCGGGCCGCGATCGAGGCCGCCACCGCGAACTTGTCATGCGGCGGAATCAGCAGCATGTGGTGGTCCATCGTCGACACGGCGGCGGTCGGCGGTGCCGTCGAGTGGGTGACCGGATCGGTCATGAACCGCTTGACGAGCGCGTCGACGTCGTTGTCGAGAGTGGCGGAGAAGAGTAGCCGCTGGGCATTGGCCGGCGTCTTGGCGAGCAGCTCGGTGACGTCCGGCAGGAAGCCCATGTCGGCCATCTGGTCGGCCTCGTCCAGCACGGTGACCTCGATGTCGTCGAGGCGGCAGACACCCCGCTCGATCAGGTCGGCCAGCCGGCCCGGGGTGGCCACCACGATCTCCACGCCACGGCGCAGCGAGTCGATCTGACGGTCGTACGGCACACCGCCGACAGCGGTCTTGAGGAACACCCCGACTGCCCGGCCGAGCGGCATCAGCGCATCGTTGACCTGCATCGCGAGTTCCCGGGTCGGCACCAGGATCAGCGCCCTCGGGTGGTGTGCCCGGGCCTTGGGGCCGGCCGCCATCCGGGCCAGTACGGGCAGCCCGAAGGCGAGCGTCTTGCCGGAGCCGGTCTGCCCCCGGCCGAGTACGTCCCGCCCGGCGAGCGCGTCCGGCACGGTGGCCCGCTGGATCTCGAACGGCGTGTCGATGCCCTCCCGGTGCAGCGCCCGGACGAGCTGCCGGGGCAGCCCGAGGGCGGCGAAATCAACCGGCTCGGACTCGGTCGGCTCGGCCTCGGCGGGCTCGGAAATGACCGGCCCGGAAATGGCGTCGTCCTGCCCGGCAATCGCGTCCGGGGCGGCCACGGTGAGCGTGCCGGAATCGTCGACGGTCACCGTGTCGGCGGAATCAGCGTGCGCATCGGCAACAGCCGGCACAGTCAAAACGGCTTGCTCATCAGACCCGGAGGTCTCTGCGGCAACGGAACCGGATTGTGCATCGAATACGGACGGAAACATGCTGGGGTCAGCAAAGGTCGTCAAAGATACCTCTCAAGCGGGGCGCATCTTCGCGATGGCCCGCCGCGACGAGGTCGCCGCTGAATCGCCCGCAAGATCGCCCAGAGGCGCGTGGCACGCGCCAGGTCAACAATCCATCCGAGTGTACGGGGGCCAGCCGCCACCGCCACCTCGCCGCGCACGCCAGTGGGCAGGCTCACCACCCGCGCCCGCCGAACCGCCGACCGCCGGGCGGCTCCGTCAACTGCTCAGCATGCCGTCGAAGAGGCTGCTGAACGCGTCCCCGGCCAGCAGCACCACCATCAGTCCGACCGCGACCAGGATGCCGAGCCCGATCAGCAGTACCAGCACCACCTTGCCGGTGTTCGCCTTCTGCGCAGGGGTGTCCGTCCAGCCCTGGGCCAGGATGTGCCCGGTCAGCGAGCCCGAGTTCTCGAGCTGGTTGGTGGGCATCGAGACGGTGACATGGCCCTCGGGGCCGCCGTACACGGTGCCTTCCGCCCGCTGGTCCCGGGCCCAGTCCCGGTAGCCGGGGGAGTGCGGTGTCGTCGCGCCGGCGCCCGGCTGGTGCGGTGAGGCCGGGCCGGCGCCCGGCGGGCGGCCACCGGTCGGGGGCCGCCCGGCCGGTTCGGCGGCGACGGCCGGGCCCGGGTCGGCGGTGGGCAGCGAGTAGCCCGGCGTACCGCCGCCGACCAGGTTGGCCGAGGACATCGGGTTGGTCGGTGGTGGCCAGCTCGGCAGGGCGGGCGCCGGAACCACCAGCGGGGCCGGTGCCGGTGGATCCGCCGGCCGGCCAGCCGGCCCACCGGAGACCGGCGTGGCCGGGTACGCCACCGAGGCCGCCGCCGACGTCGGCGGGTACGGCACCGGGCCTGGCGGCACCGGGCCGGGGTTCGGCGGGTACGGACCGGGGCCCGGGGGTACCGGACCGGGTGGAGTCGGGCCGGGGTTCGGCGGGTACGGGGCGGGGCCCGGGGGTACCGGGCTCGGGCCCGGCGGCACCGGAGCGGGCCGGGGCGGCGCGGGCGGGTACGGCGACGGAGCCGGTGGCACCGGGTCGGGCCGCGGCGTGGGCACCGGAGGCACCGGTGCCGGGAAGGGCGTGGGTGCCGGGTTCGGGTCCGGCGGTTCGGGTGCCGGTGGCGCCGGCGGATGTGCCGGCTCGGGCGGTCCGGCCGGCTCCGGCGGACGTGCCGGTGCGGGCGGGCCAGCCGGATCCGGTTCGGTACTCCGGTAGACCTTCGCCACTCCCGGCACCGCGGCCACGGCGGCGGCCTCGTTCGGCAACACCGGAGACAGTCCCGGCACCGAGGCACTGGCCCGGGTCGTACCGGCACTGCTCCGCGGAGCGCTGCGCTGCGGCGGCACCGTGTACGACGGGGTGCCGCCAGCGGGCGACCCGGCGTCCCGGGACAACTGACCGGGGGCGGCCGGCGGTGCTGACACGCTGGCTTCGGGCGGGGCCGTGAAGTGCACGGCCCCGGGCCGCTCCCGGGTCTGGCGTACCGGCTCGGCCGAGGTCGACCCGGAGAGTCCGGTGACGGCCGGCGAGACCGATGCCGACCCGACGGGCGGGACGGATGCCGAGCCGGCCGCCGACACGACGGCCGATCCGCTCGACGGGGCTGGCGGGGACTTGACGGCGTTGGCAAACGCCGACCACGGGGAGTCGAGTGCCGGAGTCTGCGGACGCCGTCGTTGTAGCGGCGGCACCGGAGTCCCCGGGGGCGCCGGGGCCAGCACCGGTGCCGGTGAAGCGGCGGCCGGTGCGGAGGAGTCGGCCGCCGCAGTGCCCGGTGTCGAGGACGCGGCGACCGGGGCGCTCGGTGTCGAGGAGTCGGCGGTTGTAGTGCCCGAGGCCGGGGAGACGGGTGCCGGGGACGCGGGTGCCGGGGTGGCGGCCGCCGGGTTGGCGGGTGCGGCCAGTTCGCCGGCGCGGTAGGTGCGGCTGCCCGAGGAAGCGGCGGGCATGGCGGCGATCTCCGCTGCGGTAGGGGTGGTGGCCGCCCTACTCACAGCGCGGCCGCGGACCGGCTCTGCCGTGGCGCTGTCGTCGGCCTGCTCCGGTGCGTCGGACGAGTCGCCGGAATCGTCGGACGGGTCGCCAAAACTCGTCTGGGCGTCCGGGACGGCATCCGCGTCCAGCTCGCCGGATGGGTCGGCGGACGAGCCGACGGACGGGTCGGCGGTGCGGCTCGCCTCCCCGTCCGGCACCGAGCCTGGATCGTCCCGGATCGAGCGGGAAGCGTCCCGGGCCGAGTCGGAGCCTGTGGAACCGGCCGGGCCTGCTGCGGGCAAGTCCGGTGCGGTCGGGTCTGCTGCGGTCGGGTCTGCTGCGGGCAAGTCCGGTGCGGGCGGGTCTGCTGCGGGCGGGTCCGGTGGCGCGTCCGTCCAGAGTGCTCCGGCGGCGGGCGGCGGAGGCGGCTGGTAGACCTCGGGGAGCTCCTCCTCGGCTGGCGGTTCCGGCAGCGCGGTACCGACCGGCGGGGGCGGCGGCAGCGGGGACAGTTCGCTCTCGTCCACGCCGTCCCGTCCGGACCGGGTGGCCGCAGCCCGACCGTCAGTATCCGGGGATGCCTCCCCGACAGCCGGTCTGACCTGCGATTCGTCCATTGTTGCCTCCCGCGCCCACACCCGGGCCGGTAGGCCGGGTCGGAAGTACGTCAACCCTCACCGTGCCACATCTCAGCACGAGCGCACAGTCGGCCGGTGACCGGCACCCTCAGTCGCTGTCGGAGCTACCCTCCGCAGCCGGAGCCGACCGGCTGGCGTCGGACGTACCCGCGGTCGGCTGGGCGCCCGAGGTGGTGACCGGCGGTGTCTGTGGCGTGGAGGTATCCGGTGGGTTCGGGGTCGGTGCCGGCGTCACCGGCGGGGTCGCCGGAGGCGTGGTGGGCGGAGGCGTGGTGGGCGGAGGCGTGGTGGGCGGCTTGGTCGCCGGAGGCGTGGTCGGCGGGGTGGTGGGTGGCTTGGTCGGCGGCGTCGTCGGCGGCTTGGTGGTCGGCGGCGGCGTGGTCGGTGGCCGAGTGGTCGGCGGCGGGGTGGTCGCGTTCGGGGCCGGCACCGCCGGGAAGATCCGGGTCGCGGCGTAGAACCGCGACCACCAGACGGTGGAGACCTTGACCACATCGCCGGTGGTCGGCGCGTGCACCATCTTGCCGCCGCCGATGTACATGCCGACGTGGTGGATGCTGGTCCAACTGCTGCCGGAGGCGAAGAAGACCAGGTCGCCGGGGAGCAGGGCCTCCCGGGCCACACTCTGGTTGCGGGTGCCGTTGTACTGGTTGCGGGAGACCCGCGGGATCCGCTTGCCCACCGAGAGATAGGAGGCGAGCATCAGCCCGGAGCAGTCGAACCGGTTCGGACCCTCGGCGCCCCAGAGGTAGGGGTCGCCCCGCTGGGCGAGCGCGTAACGCATCGCGGCCAGCGCCTTGGGGTGCGCGACCATCCCGGCGACGCTGTCGCTGCCGATCGTTGCGCCGATGCGCTGCTCGGCGGCTTCCCGGGCGCGCTCGATCGCCTTGAGCTGGTCCGCGTTGTCGCGCTTGAGCTTCAGCAGGGCGGCGGAGCGTTCCTTGTACCGCGTCTCCGCGGTCGTGAAGGCGGCGACCTTCTGCTGGTAGGTGCTGGACGCGGTCTGGTATGCCGCCTCCGCCTGCTGTTCGGCCTGCTGCGCTCGGGCCACCTCACCGGCGGCCAGTTCGGTGTCGCCGGCACGCTCCTCGCCGCGCTGGATCCGGCCGAGCAGGTCCAGCCCGTGCAGGTCGGAGCCGAACGCACCCGGTGGCAGCCCGGCGGCGTCCTTCAGCGCACCCGCCGCCGCGTTGTCGGCCGCCGTACGGGCGTTGGCCAGCTCCAGCCGAGCCGTCTGCCGTACGCCGTCGGCGGTGGTCAGCTCGGTGGTGGCCTGGTCCCGCTCCTGTCGTAGTTGCAGCAGTTGGTCGCCGAGTTGGGCGACCTCGACCTCCAGCGCCATGATCTGGCTGGCCAGTGGACCGTTCACGCTCGGCGGCAGCGGATAGGGCGTCGTCGGTGCGCCGGTGCCGGTGGGCACGCCGGGCGCTCCGGCCGGCAGCGGGCGTACCCCGGCGTCGGGAACCGTGTTCGGCAGCGGCGGTTCGGCGTAGACCGGGGTCGCCATCGCGCCCGCCACGATCGCGCCGACCAGGGCTGACCAGACCAGCGGGCGTAGCACCGGCGAAACCGCGTTGACGGGCCGGTCCGGTCGTCCGCGCCTGCTGTTGGCCATGCCGCTCCCGTCCGTGCACAGCAGCGCGCCCGGCGCTGCTGTGGTATCGCCATTAGTGGTGCATCGCGTCCTACTTTGTCTTACCTCAATGCGCCGGGGATGTCGATGCGACGTCGGGTAACGAGACGCTGAGAAGCAGGTTAAGGGTACCTGGGCAAGGTGAACCAGACCGCTGCCGCCACCGCCTTCGCCGGCACCTCGGGCGCTCCACGTAGGCTCGTCGCGGAGATCGTGCCTGGAGGGACGTGCTGCGATGGACGCCGGACGCAAGCGTGAGCTGGAAGAGAAGGTCTACGCGGGAGTTCGGCTCAGCCGTGCCGACGGCGAGGCGCTGTACGCCAGCGACGACCTGGTCTGGCTCGGCCGGCTGGCGCACCACCGGCGTACCGGGGCGGGGGGCGACGGCCGGGTGCTGTTCGTCGTCAACCGGCAACTGAAACTGGCCGACTTCTGCGCGGCCGGCTGTGCGTACTGCTCTTTCCGCCCGGAACAGGGCGAGACGGACCCGATGCCGGTCGACGAGGCCGTCCGGCAGGCCACCGCGCTGGCCGCTGACGGGCTCACCGAGCTGGACCTCGTCAACCCGGTGCACCCCATGCTGCCGTGGCGGCACTATCCGGAGCTGCTGCGCGCGCTGACGGCGGCGTTGCCGGACGTCCGGCTGACCGGCTTCGCCGCGACCGAGCTGCGCTGGCTGGAGCGGAGCACCGGACTGCCGGCCGACGAGATCCTCGACGAACTCGTCGCCGCCGGGCTCGCGTCGCTCAGCGGCGGCGGGGCCGAGATCTTCGACCCGGAGGTACGCCAGCGGCTCGGCCTCGGCGACTGCACCTGGGAGGACTGGTCCCGGATCCACCGGCTCGCCCACGCCAAGGGGCTCGGTACCCCGGCGACGATGCGCTTCGGTCACGTCGAGGAGCCCGGGCACCGGGTCGACCACGTACTGCGGCTGCGCGAACTACAGGACGAGACCGGCGGCTTCACCAGCTTCCTGCCGCTGCGCTACGAGCACGACCTCGTGGCCCCGGCCGGCGGCGGACTCCGGCCGCAGCCGCCGACCGAGACGGCATCGACGGCATCGCCGGCCGAGTCGCTGAAGACCTTCGCGGTGTCCCGGCTGCTCCTCGACAACGTGCCGCATCTGACGTGCTGCTGGGCGACCCAGGGGCCTTCCGTGGCGCAACTCGCGCTGCACTTCGGCGTGGACGACCTGGCCGGCGCGGCGGCCGAACACCGGATCGGCCACGGCGCCGACCCGGCCGGTACGCCCGCCGCGCTGTCCCGGGAGGAACTGCTCCACCTGATCTGGGACGCCGACTTCCGTCCCGCCGAACGGGACAGCCGGTACGCGGTGCTGCGCGAGTACGACGCCCCGCCGAGCCTGGCCGAACGTCGGGCCGAGCCACAGCAGGTCTGGGCCTGATCCGGGGCGCTCCGGGACGGCTCAGCCGAGGGCCAGGTCGGCCCGTACGCCGCCGCCGGGGCGGGGGGTCAGGGTGAACCGGCCGCCGTGCGCGCGGGTCACCGCGTCCACTATGGCCAGTCCGAGGCCGGCGCCACCGCCGCCGTACACCCGGTCCTGCCGGCCCCGCCGGAACGGTTCGACCAGTTCACCCAGGCGCTCGGCATCGACCTCGTGGCCGGTGTTCTCGACCACGATGGTCGGCCCGTCGGTGCGGATCCAGACGGTACCCCCGGGATGGTTGTGCCGGACCGCGTTGCGGACCAGGTTGTCCACCAGCAGCTCCAGCAGGACCAGATCACCGGAGACGGTGCTGGCCGGCAGCCCGGCCCGCACCTCGATCGACCGCTCCGCCAGCTCGGCCGCGCGCCGGTCGAGCGCCTCCCGGGCCAGCCGGTCCAGCCGGACCGGGCAGAGCGTACTGGTGCCGTGCTCGCTGCGGGCCAGCGCGAGCAGCCCGGTGACGATCCGGTCCTGCCGGTCCAGCACCGTACTCAGTTGCCCGGCTAGCACCGCCAGGTCCGGGCTGGCGCCCGGCGTCGCCGCCGCCACCTCGACCAGGGTCCGTGAGGTGGTCATCGGGGCGCGCAGCTCGTGCGAGGCGTTCGCGGCGAACCGGCGCTGCGCCTCGAACGCCGTCTCCAGCCGGTCCAGCATGCCGTTGAAGGTCTCGGCGAGTTCCCGCAACTCGTCGTCGGGCCCGGAGACCGGGATCCGCTGGTCGAGGTTGCGTTGGGAGAGCCGCCGGGCGGTACCGGAAACCAGGTGTACGGGCCGGAGCACCCGACCGGCCATCAGCCAGCCCAGCCCGGCGGAGGCGAGCGTCATCACCCCGATGGTGAGGGCGGAGTTGCGGACCAGCCGCTCCCGCAGCTCCCGGCGGGCCGCCTCCTTGGCCTGGAGCACTCCGTCCGCCTGGTTCAGCTCGTCCAGCGTCGCGGTGAACTTGGCCGGTGGCGGCGACGCGCTCTTCCGCAGCTCGACGGCCTTCTGCAGCGGCTGGCTCTGCGACGACGGGGCGAAGGTGAGGGTGATGATCAGCGTGGCGACCGCGGCCCCGGAGAGCGCGAAGAGGGTGGCGTAGAGCAGGGTGAGCCGGGCCCGCACGGTGAGCCGGAGCCGCCACCCCCGGCCGGCCACCTCGGGCCGGGCCGTGCTCCGGGCGCCCACGATGCGCCGGGCCGCGCTTCGGCCGGCCATCACGGAATCCGGTAGCCGGCGCCGACCACGGTGTCGATCACACCGGGTTGGCCCAGTTTCTTGCGCAGCGTCCCGATGGTGGTCCGCATGGTGTTGGTGAACGGGTCCGCGTTCTCGTCCCAGGCCCGCTCCAGCAACTCCTCGGCGCTCACCACCGCACCCTCGGCGGAGAGCAGGACGTAGAGCACCGCGAACTCCTTCGGAGCCAGCCGGACGTAGCGGGAGTCCCGGGTCACCACCCGCTGCGCGGGGTCGAGCCGGATGCCGGCCCGCTCGATCACCGGCGGCCGGGCCGGAGCGACCCGGCGGAGCAGCGCGTGCACCCGGGCGACCAGCTCGGCGAAGGCGAACGGCTTCGGCAGGTAGTCGTCGGCGCCGAGGTTCAACCCCTCGACCCGGTCGGCCAGCGTCGACGCGGCGGTGAGCATCAGGATCCGGGTCTGCTGGCCGCCGTCGTGCACCAGCCGCCGGCACACCTCGTCGCCGAGGACCTCCGGCAGGTCCCGGTCGAGCACCACCACGTCGTACCGGGTGGTGCCGGCCCGCTCCAGCGCCTGCGCCCCGTCCAGGGCCACGTCCACGCTCATCGCGTGCTGCCGCAGCCCTCGGGCGATCGCGTCGGCCAGTATCTCGTCATCCTCGGCAACCAGAACCCGCATGTCGTCGAGTAAACGCCCCCTGGCTTAAAGACGACCTCAAGAATTCCGCGCATCTCCTGTTGACACCCCGGTCCCGATGCTGGCCCGGACGGATCTCGAACGGAAGGAACCAGCGGATGCGGACCAGAATCGGCGGCGTACCGGCCGCCGCGCTCGCCCTGCTGATCGGGCTGGCACTGCCCGGCTGCGGCGGCGGCGACGGGCCGGACCCGGGTGGCGGCGCGGGTACGGGCACCTCGGCGGCGTCCGGCGGAGCCGACCCGGCCGGCGAGCTGCGGGCCGCCGCGCTCCAGTTCAGCTCGTGCATGCGCGAGCGTGGCTACGACGTACCCGATCCGGTCTTCGACGAGCGGGGCTTTCCCGGCTTCGCGGAGCCGGAGCTGCGCGGCGACCAGCGGTACGAGGCGGCCCGTGCCGAGTGCCGGGTGGCGCTGGACTCGGCGGCGGTGGCGGCCGGCGCACCGACGAAGGACGAGATGGCCGAGCAGTTGCTCGCGTTCGCCCGGTGCATGCGGGAGCGGGGCGTCGACATGCCCGACCCGCCGGCCGACGGCGGACTCCGGTTGGACGGCGACCTGCTCTCCGCGCCGAACTGGCGGCCGGCCGCGCATGCCTGCCGGGAACACCTGCCGGCCAAGTACGCCGACCTGGTCAACGGAATGCCGGCCGGGCCGAAGGGAACGGGGCAGACGAAGTGACCGCACCTGTGCCGGCCACGCCCCACCGACGCGCGGCGGCGGTCCCCGCCGAGCCGGCGCCCGTCCCCGGCGCGGTAGCTCCTGACGAACCGTTCCCGGCGCCCGTCCCCGGCGTGGTAGCCCCTGACGAGCCGGGCCCGCCGCCTGGCTCCGGGCGGCGCTGGCCGCGCCGGTTGGCCGGCGCCGCCGCGATACTGCTGCTGGCCGCCACCGGACTGGTCGGCTACCGGTACGTCGGCCGCCAGCCCACCGAACCCCGCCCGGCGGCGGCGACCCTGCCGACCCGGCCGGTGACCCGGTCCGATCTGGTCTCCTCGGTGCAGGCGACCGGCCGGCTCGGCTTCGCCGGCGCGTACCAGCTCGTCGGGCAGGTGGCCGGGACGGTGACCTGGGTGCCCCGGCCCGGCCAGGTGGTCGAGCGCGGGCAGCGCATCCTCGGCGTCGACCTGCGCCCGATCCCGCTGCTGTACGGCTCGGTGCCGTTCTACCGGCCGCTCGCCCCGGGCAGCAGCGGCGCCGACGTACGGCAACTGGAGCGGAACCTGGTCGACCTCGGGCACGCCGATCCTGACCGGCTGACCGTCGACGACTCCTACACGGCGGCGACCGCCCGGGCGGTGCGGCGCTGGCAGGACGACCTGGGAGTGGACGAGACCGGCGAGCTGGCCCCGGGAGACGTACTGGTGACACCCGGGGCGGTCCGGGTCGGGGCGGTGCAGCCGCTGATCGGCCAGCGGATCCAGCCGGGCGAGACGGTGCTGACCGGGACAGGCACCGGGCACAGTGTCCAGCTCGACCTGCGGCTGTCGTACCGGGCGCTGGTCCGGGTCGGTCAGGCGGTCCGGGTGCAACTGCCGACCGGCCGTACCGTCGACGGCACGGTGGCCACGCTGGGCAGCGCCGCGCAGACCTCGTCCAGCCAGGGTCAGAGCCTGCCCGGCGGTACGGCGGCACAGGCCGGTGGGCAGCCGACCGGGTGCCAGGGGAACTCCTGCCCGCAGACGGTGCCGGTCGAGGTGCGGATCACCGCACCGGAGAGCCAACTCGGCGGGGTCTCCGAGGGGACGGCCACGGTCACCTTCCCGGCCGAGACCCGGCGCGGCGTACTCAGCGTGCCGGTGGAGGCGCTGACCGTCGGACCCGACGGGGCGTACGCGGTGGTCGTGGTGGGCCCGGAGAGCGGCCGGCGGAGCGTACCGGTGCGGACCGGGATGTTCACCTCCGGCCGGGTCGAGGTCTCTGGGGCGGGACTCGCCGAGGGCGACCAGGTGGAGGTGCCGACGCTGTGAGCGGACCGAGCGGCGGACCCGTCCTCGAACTGCGCGCCGTCTCCCGGCGGTACGGCGACCTGCCGGTACTGCGCGACGTCGACCTGCGCGTCGACCGGGGCGAACTGCTGGCCGTGGTCGGCCCGTCCGGCTCCGGCAAGACCACCCTGCTCCAGTTGATGGGCACCCTGGACCGGCCCACCGGCGGCACCGTCTACGTCGACGGCCGGGACACCGGGCGGATGCGGGAAGCGGAGCTGGCCGCGCTGCGGGCGTACCGGATCGGTTTCGTCTTCCAGCAGTTCTTCCTGACCCCGACGCTCTCCGCCGTCGACAACGTCGCCACCGGCCTGCTCTACACCGGCCTGCCGGCGGCCCGGCGGCGGGAGCGGGCGGTGGCGGCGCTGCACCGGGTCGGGTTGGCGCACCGGCTACGGCACCGCCCCGGCCAGCTCTCCGGCGGCGAGTGCCAGCGGGTGGCGATCGCCCGCGCGGTCGTCGGCGACCCGGCGGTGGTACTCGCCGACGAGCCCACCGGAAACCTCGACTCGCGCTCCGGCGCGGCCGTGCTGGCACTGCTGCGCGAGCTGAACGGTGACGGCACCACGGTCGTGGTGATCACCCACGACCCGGGGCTGGCGGCCGCACTGCCCCGCCGGATCGGCATCCGGGACGGCCGGGTCGTCTCCGACCAGCGCACCGCCGAGCCGCCGCTAGCGCACCGCGCCGAGCCGACGGGGGTGGCCGGATGACCGGCGCGGGATTCGCGGGCCGGCTGCCCCGGTCCCGGCTGCGGGCGGCCGACGTGCTGCCGCTCGGCCTGCTCGGCATCCGGGGCCGGCCGGCCCGGGCGGCCCTCTCCGGCCTCGGCATCGCGATCGGCATCGCCTGCGTCGTCGCGGTGCTCGGGATCTCCGCGTCCAGCCAGGCCGGGCTGCTGGCCCAGATCGACGCGCTCGGCACCAACCTGCTCACCGTGCAGCCGGGCAAGTCGCTCACCGGTGAGGACGCCCACCTGCCGGCCGAGGCGCCGGCCATGATCGCCCGGCTGCCCGGGGTGCGGGCCACCGCGCACGTCGGCCGGGTCGACGGCGGCGTCTACCGGCACGACCGGATGCCGGCCGGCAACAGCGGCGGCATCGCGATCCTGGCGGCCAGCCTCGGCCTGCCGGCGACCCTGGAGGTGCCGGTGGCCTCCGGAAGCTGGCTCAACGCCGCCACCGAGCGGTACCCGGTGGCCGTGCTCGGCTCCGCCGCCGCGCGCCGGCTGGGCATCACCGAGGTACGCAGCAGCCCGCAGATCTTCCTCGCCGGTCAGTGGTTCACCGTGGTCGGAGTACTCGGGCCGGCGGTCCTCGAACCGGCCGTCGACTCGGCGGTGCTGGTCGGGGTACCGGTGGCAATGGAGCGGCTGGGCTTCGACGGGTTGCCGACCCGGATCTACCAGCGGTCGGCCGAGGAGGCCGTGCCGAGGGTCCGGGAGCAGTTGCCGATGGTCGCGAACCCGGCCAGTCCGAGCGAGGTCGAGGTGAGCCGGCCGTCGGACGCGCTGGTCGCCAGGGCGGCGGCCGAGGCGGCGTACACCGGGTTGTTCCTGGGGCTCGGCGCGGTGGCGCTGCTGGTCGGCTGCGTCGGGATCGCCAACGTCATGGTGATCGGGGTACTGGAGCGGCGGGGCGAGATCGGGCTGCGCCGGGCACTGGGCGCGACCCGGGCGCACGTACGGCGGCAGTTCCTGACCGAGTCGGTGCTGCTGTCCGTCTCCGGTGGTGCGGCCGGAGCCGTGATCGGGGCGGGAATCACGATCGGCTACGCCGCCGCCCGGGACTGGGCGGTGGTGGTACCGGTCGACGCGCTCACCGGCGGGTTGCTCGGCAGCCTGCTGGCCGGCGCTCTCGCCGGGCTCTACCCGGCGGCCCGGGCCGCCCGGATGCTGCCGACCAAGGCGCTCCGGGCCGGGTAGCGGCGACCGCCGCCGGTGCGGGGGCGTGCGGGGCGCCACGGTCGGCGCGGTCCGCGCCGCCGGGCACCGCTACGGCGTCCTCCCGGCGGGTACCGCCTGCGGAGGAGGTTCCGGGCCCGCTCACGTACCCTCGATAGGTCATGAGCGAGCGAAGCGAACGCGCACCCTTTCCCCGGCGGGACGACCAGGGCCGGATCGTGCTGCTGGCCGACCTGCTCGGCGTCGCCCTGGTCGGGGTGGTCGTCGGGCTGGTGGCGCTGCTCGTCATCGACCTCGGCGCCTCCCTGGTCGGGCTGGGCGAGTTCGGCCGGGCGAGCGGGTGGCTGGCGGTGGTCCTGCCGGCCTGGATCTTCGTCGAGGAGTTCCGGGCCTGGCGGTTCGGCCCGGCCCGGGTCGCGGCGGCGCTGGTGGCCGCCGCCGTCGGGGTCGCCGTCGGGCTGCTCGCCGCCGGCCTGGCCGCCTCGACCCCGCCGCTGGTCTCGGGCGGGCTGGCCGCGGCGGTCTTCGCCACGGCGTACGCGTTGGTCTGGTTTGTCGGCGTCCGCTGGCTCGCCGGCCGGACGAGCTGATCGGAGTTGGCGGAGATGAGTCCCGCGGTGAAGTACACGCTGGGCCGGATCGGGCTGTTCGTGGCGGTCGCCCTGGCGCTCTGGCCGGTCGAGATGAACATCTTCCTCAAGCTCATGCTGGCGGTGGCGTTCTCCGCCGCGCTGGCGTTCTTCCTGCTGCGCGGCTGGCGGGACGAGATGGCCCAGCAGTTGGCCGGGGCGGCGGAGAAGCGCCGGGCCGAGAAGGAGCGGCTGCGCTCCGCGCTGGCTGGCGAGGATCAGTCCCCCGACGCAGCGAAGAAGCCAGCGGACAAGTCTGACGACGCGAGGTAAGGAAGGCAGGGGAAGGGCCCGTTCTATCGTCTTTGGGTAGAGGAGGGGCCCCTTCTTGACCTTGCCAGCCTGCCGAGGCTGCGCATGGCTGGGCGCGAACGTTCAGTCGCCTCACCGTTTCCTGTGGCGCCAGGGTGACAACCGAGGTGGATTCAGGTCTGTCGAGGCGGTGTGCGTTTTTGCTCGATCGCCGAAAGCCGCCAGAAATGCGACTTGTTGTCGTCATAGATGTGTTCTATTCTGCCAACGTCGGGCGTCGCAACGTATTCGATCGACGCTTGGGTGGCGGGGCGATTGCCTCACGAAGGAGTATCAGGTTCTCACTGGACCGTCGCATGAGATCGTAGAAACGGTGCCGGCGATTGTGGTTCTGGTTCGTTTATTCGGCAGTTTCGGAGTATACCTCGTGTCGAGTGACAGGCGACGGTGAGCGGTCAGCCGCGGCGGATTCGCGGCTTGGCCAGCACCGCCTCGGCGGCGGGGTGGCCGTGGCGGCGCGGTTCACGCACCTGGGCGTGTTGGCGTAGCAGCCGACACATCGTCGACTTCTCAACGCGATGGAGGAGGTCGCTGCTTTAGCTCGCGGCCTCGCTGGGCACTGAGGAGCGTGCGTGGTGAAGCTGGTGCTACCGCTCGACAGCGTGGCGGCCGACCTGGGCACTGTTGGTGGCAAGGGCGCCTCGCTGGCCCGGCTGCTCCGGGCCGGGTTGCCGGTCCCTGGCGGGTTCCACGTCACGACCGAGGCGTACCGCGTCTTCGTGTCGGCCTTCCGCGACGAGATCGACCCAAGTGATCCGGTGCGGACCACGGCGGTGTTCGCCCGTCACGACGTGCCCGCGCGCATCGCTGACGAGATCCTGTCCGCCTACCGGACTCTCCGCGCGGATGTGCCGGTCGCCGTCCGCTCGTCCGCCACCGCAGAGGATCTGCCGGAGATGTCGTTCGCAGGCCAGCAGGACAGCTATCTCAATGTTCGTGGCGACGTCCTGCTGGACGCGGTCAAGCGGTGCTGGGCCTCGCTGTGGAACGCGCGCGCCGTCGCCTACCGGGAGCGGCACGGTGTGTCCCACCACGACGTGGCGCTGGCGGTGGTGGTGCAGGAGCTGGTGTACGCGGACGCGGCGGGCATCCTGTTCACCGCCAACCCGGTCAGCGGTGCCGGCGAGGAGACGGTGATCAACGCCTCGTGGGGGCTTGGGGGGGCGGTGGCCGGTGGGCGGGTCACCCCGGACACGATGGTGGTGTCGGGCGGTACGGTCACCAGGGCGAGCACGGGCGACAAGACGCTCATGACGGTGCGGGTCCCCGGAGGTACCGAGGACCGGCCCGTGCCCGACGATCTGCGCCGCCAGCCGGTCCTGAACGAGGCGCAGGCGCTGGAGTTGGCCGCCTTGGGTGCCCGGGTGCAGCAGTTGTACGGCGTGCCGATGGATGTGGAGTGGGCCAGGCGCGACGGCGCTTTCGTGATCCTCCAGGCCCGGCCGATCACCTGTCTCAAGCCACGGGTTGAGGTGTGGAACGACAGCCTCAAGGGCGAGTATTTGTGGACCAGAGGCAACTTTGGGGAGGCCATCCCGGACGTCATGACCCCCATCACCTGGTCGTTCGTACGGCTGTTCATTCACCATGCCATGTCCGAGTCGGCCCAGCCCGGCGTTGATTTGGTGGGCAACATCGGCGGGCGCTGCTACATGAATCTCAGCCCCGTCTACTCCGTGGCCGCGGTCTTTCGAGCGAAGAGATGGCTCGATGCGGTCGAAGACGTCTTCGGCAGGATTCCGCCCGGCCTCGACGTACCGAAGGTGAAGCTCCTCCGTTGGAAGGCCGTGAAGAGCGGTGTGCGTATGGCGATCCGCGCCCGGCGCAATGTGCGGAGGAATGTGAAGGGCCTGCGGGCGTTCCTGGCTACCGCCCGACAGCGGTGCGAGGACCTGCATCCACGGATTGCCGCCGCCCGCTCCGGGCCGGAGCTGGCCGACCTGTACCAGCGGGAGATCGAGCCGCACCTGGTCACCGCGTCCCGCATGCTGGAGGCCGCGAACCGTCAGGGCGGCAGAATCCTGGTCTTCACCCGGGACAGGCTACGCAGGACGATGGGCGAGAGCGACGCCGAGGCCATGCTCACCGGGGCCAACGCCAGCGGCGAGCTGGCCAGCCTGGGCCTGCTGATCGGCCTGACCCGGCTGGCGCACGGGGAGATCACCCGGGACGAGTTCGTCCGCACGTACGGGCATCGGGGCCCGCACGAGTTCGAGGTGTCGATCCCGCGGCCCGGCGAGGACCCCGGCTGGATCGACGCCCAGCTGGCGGGCCTGCGTGAGCTGCGTACCGACGCCGAGACGCTGCTCGCCCGGCAGGACAGGGCTAGAGAGGACGCCTGGGCGCGCTTCGCCCAACGCTACCCGCGCAAAGAGGCCAGGACACGCGAGCGGGTACGGCGCTGGAACGACGTCGTACGCGATCGTGAGCGCGTGCGTTCGGAGATCATCCGGGCGTTCTGGGTGCTGCGTGCGTTCGTCCTCCGGGCGGGTGAGCTGACCGGGCACGGTGACGACGTGTTCTACCTCCGACTGGAGGAGTTGCTCGACCTGCTACGCGGCAACCCGGCCGGGCTGGAGCGGGTGCCGGTACGCCGAGCGACCCACGAGCAGTACGCCGCACTGCCGCCGTACCCGGCGCTGATCGTCGGTCGGTTCGATCCCGTACGCTGGGCCGCCGAGCCCGATCGGCGGGCCGACCTGTACGACGCGCGCGGAGCCGCCGTCCCGGTGAGCGACACCGTGAGTGGCTTCCCCGGGGCTCCCGGCGTGGTGGAGGGCATCGCCCGAGTGATCTCCGTCCCGGAGCAGGGCGATCGGCTTCAGCCCGGCGAGATCCTGGTGACCACGTTGATCAACGTGGGCTGGACCCCGATGTTCCCGCGCGCCGCCGCCGTCGTGACCGACATGGGTGCGCCGCTGTCACACGCCTCCATCGTGGCCCGGGAACTGGGCATCCCGGCGGTGGTCGGCACCGGCAACGCCACCCGGCGGCTGCGTGACGGCGACCGCGTCCGGGTGGACGGCGCGCGCGGCACGGTCGAGTTGCTGACGGGCGATCCGGCCCCGACGGGCGATCAGCCTCGGACGGGCGATTCGGCCCAGGTCCCTCCGGCCCGGAATGCGCCGGCCCCGTACTCCGGTCGCCGTTGACCGGGTACGGGCCCGGCGGTCCTCCCCAGGAGGTCTTACCGGTCGGCCTGGGCCTACCAGTTGGTCGACCCGGACACCCTCGGCCAGGGCTTCCCGCACGGCTTCATCAGGTACGCGATCCCGCCCGACCCGCCGGAGACCCCGCCGCTGGCGTTGATCCGCTTGGTCCGCAGCCAGATCTGCTCGAACTGGTCCCGCCGGTAGACATTGCGCACCGCGTCGTTGGCCGACGACGCCGGGTCGTTGACCACCACGTCGCCGTCGGCGGTGAAGCCGACCACCACGAACAGGTGCCCCGAGGTGCCGTAGTTGGCCCCCTCCAGCTCCTCGGCCAGGAAGGACTGGCTGGTCACCACCGGGATCCCGGCGTTGATGAAGTGCTCCACCTCGTCCAGCGAGTGCAGTCGGGTCACCTTGGCGTCCAACCCGTACGAGGCGGCGTACGCGGTGTTGAACGGCCAGTTGCCGCAGCCTTCGTACGCGTAGTCGTAGGTCATCCGGGCGGCGTGGTTGACCGACGGGTCGGGGTAGCTGGGGTCGACCCAGGAGGTCTGCTCGGCCGACGGCTTCCGGCCCCAGTACTCCAGCACCATGGTGGTGGAGGTCGGCGAGCACCAGGCCTGGCCGCCGCCGTTGTACTCGGGGTAGTGCCCGGCGTGGATGTTCTGCGAGTAGCGGGGCACCGCCAGCTCCCGGCCCCAGGCGATCCGGCCGGTGCTCGCCGGCACGGTGAACCGGTCCGGCACCAGCGAGCTCATCGCGCCGAGCAGCCAGACCCGGGGGGAGCGGCGGCTCTCCGGCGCGCGGTAGAGGGTCAGCCGCAGTTGGTACGCCCGCAGTAGCACCCCGGTCGCGACGTCGTCGATCGAGAAGGTGTCGGTCCAGATCGTCGAGTACGGGTCGCCCTGCCGGTTCACGCTGGTACGCCGGATGTCCTGGTCGCCGGCGGCCCACCGGCCCATGACGTACCACGGGGTCAGGGCGCCGGTGTTGTAGGTGCCCTGGAGTTCGACCTGGATCCAGGTGCCGGCCGGGGTCTCGGCGTTCCACGAGGCGACCAGTTCGCTGGCGTCGAAGCCGACCGGGGTGACCGGCGAGGTCCAGGTGGCGTACGACCAGGTGCGGGTGGTGCCGGTGTGCGGATCGGCGTATTCGGTGCTGCCGGCCGGGCGCAGCATGGTGATCCCGGTCCGCGCGCCGGGAAGGGCGACGGTGCCCTGGTGGGTGCCGCGCCGCCAGTCGGCGTAGCTGGAGAAGCCCTGCCAGGTGATCTGCTCGTCGTGCGGTGCCGGGCGGGGGCGGCCGGTCGCGGCGCCGGCCCGGGCCGGCACGCCGGTGCCGAGCAGGGCCAGGCCGGAGAGGCCGGCGAGGGTGAAGGTGCGTCGGCTGATCTGGTTCGGCGAACTGGCCATCGATGCTCCGCAGGGGGACGAAGGTCGGGGTCCTGTCGCCACTATTCCGCTCGGCAGGAACTTTCGCCAGATGTTCAAGCTAAGAAAATCTTTGCCGGGAGAAGGGCCCAACTGGCATGGGACGCCAAGTGATCCATATTGATATGACCATGGTACGGATGGTGCAGTGTGCACTACCCAGCGGAGTCCTCCCTACCCCCAGGAGGTTTACATGCTCTTCCGCACCTGGACGTCCGGGCCGTCGATCCGGCACCGGGCCCGGGCCGGCGCGCTCGCCGGCACCGTCGTGCTTGGACTCGTTGTGGCCGGCATCGGCCCGGCGGCCGGCGCCGCCAGCGCTCGACCGGACCGGGCCGAGGCCGGATCGGCGACCAGCGCCGAATACCGGGTGACCGGCCCACGCACCCTGGCCGACCGCAACGCGGTGGCCGCCACCGGCACCAGCATCGACTACGTCGAGCACGGCACGCTCTACGTCACCGCCACCGCCGCCGAGGTGAAGGCGATCACCGCGCTCGGCTTCCAGGTGGCGGCCGTACCGGCGGCGCCGGACCGCGGCCAGCACGAGCACGGCGACGTGGGAGTGCTCGACTTCCCGCCGGCCGACTCGGCGTACCACAACTACGCCGAGCTGAACGCGGTGCTCAACCAGGTGGTCGCCGACCATCCGACCATCGCCCGCCGGTCCAGCATGGGCACCTCCTACGAGGGGCGCGACCTGCCGGTCATCAAGATCTCCGACAACGTCGGCACCGACGAGAACGAGCCGGAGATCCTGTTCAACTCGCAGCAGCACGCCCGCGAGCACCTGACCGTCGAGATGGCTATCTACCTGCTCAACCTCTTCACCGACAACTACGGCTCCGACTCCCGGATCACCAACATCGTCAACAGCCGGGAGATCTGGATCGTCCCGACGGTCAACCCGGACGGCAGCGAGTACGACATCGCCACCGGTTCCTACCGGTCCTGGCGGAAGAACCGGCAGCCGAACAGCGGGTCGTCGAACGTCGGCACCGACCTGAACCGGAACTGGGGCTACAACTGGGGCTGCTGCGGCGGCTCGTCCGGCTCGACCTCCTCGGAGACCTACCGGGGCCCGTCGGCGTTCTCCGCGCCGGAGACCGCCCGGCTGCGCGACTTCGTCAACAGCCGGGTCGTCGGCGGTACCCAGCAGATCAAGGTGAACATCGACTTCCACACCTACTCGGAGCTGGTGCTCTGGCCGTACGGCTACACCACCGCGAACACCGGGCCGGGGCTGAACGCCGACCAGGAGCGGACCTTCCGAACCCTCGGCCAGCAGATGGCGGCCACCAACGGCTACACCCCGGAGCAGTCCAGCGACCTCTACATCACCGACGGGGACAGCCTGGACTGGATGTGGGCGACCCACAACATCTTCGCGTACACCTTCGAGATGTACCCGGGCTCGGCCGGTGGCGGCGGCTTCTACCCGCCCGACGAGGTGATCCCGGCGCAGACCTCCCGCAACCGGGAGGCGGTGCTGATCCTGAGCGAGTACGCAGACTGCCCGTACCGGGTGGTCGGGCTGCAGGCGACGTACTGCGGCACCGGCGGCGGCACCACGGTCTGGTCGGACACCTTCGAGACCGCGACCGGCTGGACCGTCAACCCGGCCGGCACCGACACCGCCACCTCGGGGGCGTGGGAACGGGGTACCGCGCAGGCGACCACCTCCAGCGGCGCCAAGCAGCTCGCCCCGTACGCCGGCAGCAACGACCTGGTCACCGGCCGGCTGGCCGGCGCGGCGGCCGGTGACCACGACGTGGACGGCGGCCTGAGCACCGCCCAGTCACCGGCGATCACGCTGCCCGGCAGCGGGACGTTGACGCTCTCCCTGGCCTGGTATCTCGCGCACGGGTCGAACGCCTCGTCCGCGGACTACCTGCGGGTGAGCGTCGTGCACAGCGGCGGGACCAGCCAACTGCTCAACCAGGCCGGCGCGGCCAGCAACCGCAACGGCAGTTGGACGACCGCCACCGCCAACCTGTCGGCGTACGCCGGGCAATCGGTGCGGCTGCTGGTGCAAGCCGCCGATGCCTCCGGGGCCAGCCTGGTGGAGGCGGCGATCGACAACGTGACGATCACCAGCTCGTAGCGGTCCGACCCCCCGAGCCCGCTCGGTGGCGGGCTCGGGGGCGCCTCATCCGGCGAGGGCGTCCAGGATCTGCTGCCCGTACTTCGCGAGCTTGTTCTCCCCGACGCCGTTGACCCCGGCCAGCTCGGCCAGGGTCGTCGGCGGCTCGGCCGCGATCTGCCGCAGCGTCGCGTCGTGGAAGATGACGTACGCCGGCACGCCCTGCTCCTTGGCGGTGGCCGCACGCCAGGCCCGGAGCCGTTCGAAGACCGGCTCGGCGTCCGGCGGCAGCGCGACGGCGGCGGCCCCGGCGGCCCGGGGCTTCGCGGCCCGGCCGGTGGACGCGGCCCGGGGCGCCTCGCGGCGCATCATCACCTCGCGCCGCTTGCCGAGGACGTCTGCGCTGGTCTCGGTGAGCACCAGCGTGCCGTAGTCGCCCTCGACCGCCAGTAGCCCCTGGGCGAGCAGTTGCCGGACCACGCCGCGCCACTCGGACTCGGTCAGTTCGGTGCCGATGCCGAAGACGCTGAGCGTGTCGTGCCGGTGCTGGGTGACCTTCTCGGTCTGCCGGCCGAGCAGGATGTCGATGGACTGGCCGGCGCCGAACCGCTGGTCGCGCTCGCGGTGCAGGCGCAGCACCGTGGAGAGCAGCTTCTGCGCCGCGATGGTGCCGTCCCAGGACTCGGGCGGGCTCAGGCAGGTGTCGCAGTTGCCGCACGGCCCGCTCTGCTGGCCGAAGTATCCGAGCAGTTGGATCCGCCGGCACTGGACCGTCTCGCAGAGCGCCAGCATGCCATCGAGGTGTGTGCCGAGCACCCGGCGCCGGGCCAGGTCGCCGTCGGAACCCTCGATCAGCTTGCGCTGCTGCACCACGTCCTGCAACCCGTACGCCAGCCAGGCGGTGGAGGGCAGGCCGTCCCGACCGGCCCGGCCGGTCTCCTGGTAGTAGCCCTCGATCGACTTCGGCAGGTCGAGATGGGCGACGAAGCGTACGTCCGGCTTGTCGATCCCCATCCCGAAGGCGATCGTCGCGACCATCACCAGCCCGTCCTCGCGGAGGAACCGCTGCTGGTTGGCGGCCCGGGTCGGCGCGTCCAGCCCGGCGTGGTACGGCAGGGCCGGTACGCCGTTCTGCACGAGGAACTCGGCGATCTTCTCCACCGAGGCCCGGGACAGGCAGTAGACGATGCCGGCGTCACCGGGATGCTCGGTGCGGAGCAGGTCGAGGAGCTGCTTCTTCGGCTCCCGCTTCGGCACGATCCGATACTGGATGTTGGGCCGGTCGAAGCTGGCGACGAAGTGCCGGGCGTCCTTGAGGTTGAGCCGGGCCGCGATCTCGGCATGGGTGTCCGGGGTGGCGGTGGCGGTCAGCGCGATCCGGGGGACCGCCGGCCACCGCTCGTGCAGCATCGACAGGGCGAGGTAGTCGGGGCGGAAGTCGTGGCCCCACTGGGCGACGCAGTGCGCCTCGTCGATCGCGAACAGCGCGATGGTGCCGCGGTCGAGCAGTCGGAGCACGTGTTCCGAGCGCAGCGCCTCGGGGGCGAGGTAGAGCAGGTCGAGGTCACCGGCGAGGAAGGCCGTCTCCACCAGTCGGCGGGCCTCGAAGTCCTGAGTGGAGTTGAGGAAGCCGGCGCGTACCCCGAGGGTGGTCAGGGCGTCGACCTGGTCCTGCATCAGCGCGATGAGCGGCGAGATCACCACCCCGACCCCGTCCCGGACGAGCGCGGGGATCTGGTAGCAGAGCGATTTGCCGCCGCCGGTCGGCATCAGCACCAGCGCGTCGCGGCCGTTCACGAGCTGGTCGATGATCTCGCGCTGCTCGCCTCGGAAGCTGTCGTAGCCGAAGACCCGGCGCAGCACGTCGAGGGCGTCGCCGGTCCGCTGGTCGGTGGGGAGGGCCATTCGGCGGATTCTACGAGGCTCACCCGACGGAAACCCGTCCCCGGCCACGTGCCGCCGGAAAGGTCCGCCCGTCCTGAGCGGCCGCCCGGACAGCTTCTGATCAGCGGGAACGGTGTACGGATGGCGCTATGCCGCTGCCGGGTCACGGAGCGGATGCGCTACCGTTGCCCCGACCACCCCGCAGCGAAGCCGGTGTGAAACCGGCGCTGTCCCGCAACTGTGATGCCTCCCGCACCCGCTCGCCGCCCTCGGGCGGCCCCGAGCCCGGCATGCGGAGGATGAGCCAGGTCGCCTGCGGTGCGGTCGCGGAAAGCGCCTTCGAGGAAGGGCGCCCCGTGGGCGGGGGGCACAGGCACCTGTCGGCGGAGCACCAGACCTCACCCGACAGGAGGACCGATGACCCGACGTACGCCCCGACTGCTGGCCGCGCTGCTGGCCGGCGCGGCGCTGGCCCTGACCGGCTGCGCCGCCGACGACCCCGGGCAGGAGGCGGCGCCGAGCGCCAGCGGCGCCAGTTATCCGGTGACCGTCGGCACCCTCACCCTCGACAAGCGCCCCGAGAAGATCGTCGTACTCGGCCCGACCGCCACCGAGATGCTCTTCGCGATCGGCGCGGGGGGCCAGGTCGCCGCCGTCGACGACAACTCGAACTATCCGGCCGAGGCGCCGAAGACCGAGTTGTCGGCGTTCACCCCGAACGCCGAGGCGATCGCGGCGAAGAACCCCGACCTGGTGGTACTCACCAACGACCTGAACAAGATCGTGGACCAGCTCGGCCAGTTGAAGATCCCGTACTACCTGGCACCGGCGGCGAAGACGCTGGACGACACGTACCGGCAGCTCACCGACCTCGGCACGCTCACCGGGCATCCGGCCGAGGCGGCCGACCTGGTCGGCCGGATGAAGGGCGAGATCGAGAAGCTGGTGGCGGACGTGCCGCAGCGGCCGGCGAAGCTGAGCTACTTCTACGAGCTCGGCCCGGAGTACTACTCGCTGACCAGCAAGACCTTCGTCGGTTCGCTGTTTGCGATGGTCGGGTTGGAGAACATCGCCGACCCCGCCGACGCCGACGGCTCCAAGGGCGGCTATCCGCAACTCGGCGAGGAGGCGATCATCAAGGCCGACCCGGACCTGGTATTCCTGGCCGACACCAAGTGCTGCCAGCAGTCCGCGCAGACGGTCTCGGCCCGCAAGGGCTGGTCCGGGATGACCGTGGTGAAGAACAACCAGGTCGTCGGGCTCGACGACGACGTCGCGTCCCGGTGGGGCCCCCGGGTGGTCGAGCTGCTCCGGGTGATCGTGGACGCGGTCGCCAAGGTGCCCGCTTGAGCACAGCCGGTGCCCCGGCCCGCCCCGCCGCCCCGATCGTGCCCGGTCGTGCCGCCCGGGGCGGCCGGCCCACCCGGCCCGCCGGGCTGCGTCGCCGATGGCTGGTCGCGGGCTTCGCGGCGGTACTGGCCGCAGCGGTGGCCGGCATCGCGTTCGGGCCGGTCAGCCTGCCGCCCGGCGGCGTCGCGATCGAGCTGCTCAACCTCGTGCCCGGGGTGCACCTGCACAGCGGCCTGAACGAGCGCGAGATCGCCATCGTCACCGAGCTGCGGCTGCCCCGGGTGGTGCTCGGCCTGCTCGTCGGCGGGATGCTGGCCCTGGCCGGCGGCTGCTACCAGGGCGTCTTCCGCAACCCGCTGGCCGACCCGCACCTGCTCGGCGTCGCCGCCGGAGCCGGTCTCGCGGTGACCGCCGTGATCGTGGTGCGCGGGGTCACCGGCGCCGACGTCACGGTCGGGCTGCCGGTCACGGTGCCGCTGGCCGCGTTCGTCGGGGCGCTCGGCGCGGTGCTGCTGACCTACCTGCTCGGCGCGGCCGGCGGCCGGGACCGCTCCCCGGCCACGCTGATCCTGGCCGGGGTGGCGGTCTCCGCCTTCCTGGCCGCCGGCCAGACCTACCTGCTGCAACGCAACGCCGAGAGCATCCAGGAGGTCTACTCGTGGATGCTCGGCCGGCTCGCCACCGCCGGCTGGCACGACGTACTGGTGGTGCTGCCGTACGCGGTGTTCACCACCGCCGTGGTGCTGGTGCACCGGCGCGAACTCGACGTACTGGCGCTCGGTGACGACGAGGCGAGCAGCCTCGGGCTGCACCCGCAGCGCTCCCGGCTGCTGCTGGTCGCCGCCGCCTCGCTGGCCACCGCCGCCGCGGTCTCGGTCTCCGGGCTGATCGGCTTCGTCGGCGTCATCGTCCCGCACGTCGTACGGATGCTGGCCGGGGCGAGCTACCGGGCGGTGCTGCCGCTGTCGGTGCTCTTCGGCGGCGCCTTCCTGGCCCTGACCGACCTGGCTGCCCGGACCGTCGCCGCACCGGCCGAGATCCCGATCGGCGTGGTGACCGCGCTGCTCGGCGGCCCGTTCTTCGCGATCGTGCTGCGCACCACCCGGCGGGTGGCGGAATGACCGCCTCGACCCGGACGACCGTCCCGAACGGCGTCCCGAACGGCGTCGCCGTCGAGGTGACCGACCTCGGCATCACCCTCGGCGGGGCACGCATCCTGACCGGGGTCAGCCTCTCGGTCCGGACCGGGGAGTGGGTCACCGTGATCGGACCCAACGGCGCCGGCAAATCCACCCTGCTCCGCGCGGTCGGCGGGCTGCTGCCGGCCAGCACCGGGTCGGTCTCCCTCTTCGGTACGCCGATCGCCCGGCTCCGCCGCCGGGACCGGGCCCGGACGGTGGCGACGGTGCCGCAGTCCCCGGTCGTGCCGGCCGGAATGGCGGTACTCGACTACGTGCTGCTCGGCCGTACCCCGTACGTGCCGCCGCTGGGCCGGGAGTCCGCCGCCGACCTGGCGGTCGCGTACGACGTACTGGACCGGCTGGACCTGACCGGGTTCGCCGCCCGGCCGCTGGCGACCCTCTCCGGGGGTGAACGGCAGCGGGTCTTCCTGGCCCGGGCGCTGGCCCAGGGCGCCCCGCTGCTGCTGCTCGACGAGCCGACCAGTGCGCTGGACATCGGTCACCAGCAGGAGGTGCTGGAACTCGTCGACCAGCTCCGCACCGACCACGGACTGACGGTGCTGGCCACCATGCACGACCTCTCGGTCGCCGGCGAGTACGCCGACCGGATGGTGCTGGTCGCAGCCGGTGCGGTGGTCGCCGACGGCCCGCCCCGGGCGGTGCTCACCGACGACCTGCTCGGTACGCACTACCGGGCCCGGGTCCGGGTGATCGAGGGGGAACACGGCCCCCTCGTGGTCCCGGTCCGGACCCGCCGCGCCGCCGACTAACTGAGGCGAGGAGTCGCGGTGGTCACCGGGAACAGGCCGCTCGATCTCGTCCCGGACCTTCGCAGAGCAGTCGAGCCGGCATCCGCACGCCGTCAGACCCTCGATCCCGGCCCGGGCCCGGTGTGCCGCTGACCACCGGCTCCGGGATCTGGCTGGCCAGCAGCCATATGCCCTTCGAGCGTGATACCACGGTGTCATCAGGATGACTCCGTGGTATCACCGTGCAGCGGGAAGTGCTCGCCCGGCGGGCGACACCCGACTAGCTGAACCGGCGCCCCTCGTCCCGCCGGTACGCCCAGCCGGCGATCGTGGCCAGCAGCACGATCCAGACGGCGAGCATCACCAGCGAGAGCCGGTCGACCGGGAAGTCGCCGACGGCCGCCCACATCAGCTCGACCGCGCCCCGGGTCGGCAGGTAGGGAGCGATCGCCTCGATGAACCCGGGCGAGTCGCCGGGCGGGAAGAGCAGCCCGCCGCCGAAGGCCAGCGGGAAGAAGACGACCTGGGCGACCACGATCGCCGCCTTGCTCGGCAGGGAGTAGCCGATCGCGAGCCCCATCAGGGTGAACGGCACCGCGACCACCACGACCGTACCGAGCGCGGCCAGGAAGGCCGGGCCGGTCAGCCGGGCCTCGGTGGCCACCGCCGCGATCACCACCACCGGGAGCAGCGAGATCAGGGTCAGGATCAGGCCGGCGAGGATCCGCCCGGCGAACCGGGGTGCGGCCCCGGCGGGCAGCGTCCGCAGGTACGGGTCCCAGGGCTGCGCCCGGTCCTCGGCCACCCCGATGCCGTACTGGAAGATGTTGGTGCTCATCACCGAGAAGGTGACCATCGAGGCGGTGGCGTAGGTGGCGATCACCGGATCGTCGCCGCTGAACGGGACGACGAAGAAGAGCATCGAGGCGGCCGGGAAGAAGGCGCTGCCGACCAGCGCGATCGGGATCCGGACCGTCTCCAGCAACTGGTATCTGGCGTGCACGAGCGAGAGTCGCACGATCGGTTCCTCCGTCACACGTCGGCGGGCTGGGGGGCGGGCTGTGGCTGCGGCTCGGACTGCGCCCGGCGGTCGGACGGCGCCTCGGTGATGGCCAGGAAGGCGTCCTCCAGGCTGCTCGGCCGGATCTCCAGGTCGGCGAAGGGGACACCGCTGCGCACCAGGTCCCGGACGAGTTGGTCCGCGTCGGTGGTGAGCAGGTGGGTGACGCCGTCGACCCGCTCCACGGCCCGTACCCCGGGCAGTGCCGGCAACTCCGGGGCGACCAGGCTGACCCGGCGTACCCCGACCAGGTCGCGGATCGCGCTGACGCTGTCGTCGGCGAGTACCCGGCCGTGGCCGAGCACCACCACCCGGTGCGCCAGCGCCTCGATCTCCTCCAGGTAGTGGCTGCTCAGCAGCACCGTGCCGCCGTCGGCGTGGAACTGTCGGATGCCGTCCCAGAGTTCGCGGCGGGCGGTCACGTCCAGTCCGGTGGTCGGCTCGTCCAGGAAGACCAGCCGGGGACGGCCGACGAAGGCGAGCGCGACCGCCAGCCGGCGCTTCTGCCCGCCGGAGAGGCCACCGGTCTGCCGCCGGACCAGGTCGTCGATGCCGAACCGGCCGAGCAACTCGGCCCGGGGGACCGGGTCGGCGTAGTGCGCGGAGACGAAGTCGACCACCTCGCCGACCCGCAGGGTGGGCGGCAGCCCGGTCTCCTGCGGCGTCATCCCGATCTGCCGGCGGCACGCCGGGTCGCGGGGGTCGCCGCCGAAGAGTTCGACCCGGCCGGAGCTGACCCGGCGCAGCCCGACCAGCAGGCTCAGCAGGGTGCTCTTGCCGGCGCCGTTCGGGCCCAGCAGGCCGACCAGTTCACCGGCCGGAAGTTCGAGGTCGACCCGGTCGAGGGCGGTGACGTCGCCGTACCGGCGGGTGGCCTGGACGGCGCGGGCGAGAATCATGGCTTCTCCTCCGTCTGGGGCGGATCGAGCAGGGCACGTACCGCCAGGGTGTATTCCTCGAAGGCGAACCGGCCGCGCTGGGTGAGCCCGACGAGCGTGGTCGGGGTGCGGCCCTGGTGGGTCTTGACGATCTCGACGTAGCCGGCCTCTTCGAGCTTGCGCAGGTGCACCGAGAGGTTGCCGGCGGTCATCTGGAGGATGTCCTGGAGCCGGGGGAAGGTGATCCGGTCGCCGCCCCGCAGGGTGGCGAGGGTCGCGGTCACCCGTAACCGGGCCTGTGCGTGGATCACGGGGTCGAGTTCGGGAAGGCCGGTCACGAGACGCTCCGGGCGCTCCCGCTCGGGGTGCCCGGCATGCCGGCGGCGAGGTTCCGGCTGCGAACCCGGTCGCGGAGCAGGAAGTGGACCCCGGCCACCAGCATCCCGCCGCCGCCGAGGACCGAGATCACCAGGGCGTGCCAGCCGGAGCCGGCGATCAGCCCGGCGATGTTGATGACGCTGATCCAGACGCCGAGCCGGAACAGGTTGCGGTCCAGCCAGATCGCGCCGCCGGCCATGTGCAGGGCGCCGGTGAGCCCGACGGCCACGCCGGCCCAGAGCAGTCCGGCGACGTCCTCGGGCAGGTGGTCGGAGACCCGGCCGAGCACCGTGCTGATGCCGCTGAACCCGAGACCCCAGGCCAGGCCGTACCACAGGCCGCGCCGGTTGGAGTCGCCGGTGACCTGCCCGTACGTCCGGCCGCCGACGATCCCGGAGATGATCCCGGCGGCGACCAGCAGGGTGAGCAGGGTGAGCAGTGGCAGCCAGGTGGGCAGGTCGACGAAGACCCGGCCGTCCGGCCCGAAGCGCAGGAAGAACAGGCCGAAGCCGATCAGCCAGGCGAGCCCCCAGGGCCAGTAGTACCAGAGCAGGTTGGGGCTGAGCCTGCGGGCCGCCTCGGCCTGCTGCTCGGCGATCAGCCGCAGCGCGGCGGCCGGGTCGGGGGGCGGCAGTTCGTCGCGGTCGTCGGTGGGGCTTCCGGTGCGGTCGTCGTCAAAGTTCCCGGTCACGTAAACGAGTTTACAATACAAAGTCCATTACCGCACGAAGTAGTTTTCGAGCGGTCCAACGGGTCGCCAGCCGGCCAGGCGGATGCTGGTGTTCCCCCTCGAACTCTGGCCCGGCCGGGCGGCGCCCCGCCTCCGGTCAGAGGGGTGCGGGCAGCGGTTCGCTGTGCAGCACGGCGAGCCGGGAGACCGCCCGGGTCAGCACCACGTAGAGCCGGTGCAGGCCGCGCGGTTCCGCCGCCACGATCCGGGCCGGCTCGACCACGATCACGTGGTCGTACTCCAGACCCTTGGCCAGGGTGGCCGGCACCACGGTGACCCGGGCCGCCGCCTCGACCTCGTCGGCGCTCGCCGTCGGGATGCCGGCACCGGCCAAGGCGGTGCGCAGCCCGTCCGTCTCGGCCTCGGCGGCGATCACCGCGATCGAGCCGTCGTGGGCCAGCGCCGCCCGCACCTCGGCCACCGTCGCCGCCGGCAGGTCGGTCACGGTACGGATGTCCAGCGTGCCGTCGGAGCGCAGCGACTCGGCCGGCGGTACGTCCACGGCCAGCGCCGGCAGCAGCCGGTTGGCCAGCGCCACCACCGCGGCCGGTACCCGGAACCCCATGGTCAGCGGCACCACCGAGGCGTCCGGCTTGCCGAGGTGTCGCAGCGACTCCCGCCAGTCGGTGGCGGCCCACGGGGCGGTGCCCTGGGCGAGGTCGCCGAGGAGCGTGATCGAGCCGTGCTCGCTGCGCCGGGCGATCACCCGGCACTGCATCGGGGAGAGGTCCTGGGCCTCGTCGACCACCACGTGCCCGAAGCTGGGCAGCCGCTCGACCAGCCCGGCCGCCTCGTCGACCAGTACGGCGTCGGCGGCGGTCCACTTCGTCGCCTTCGGGGTGCGCGGCGGCTTCGACCAGGTCAGCAGGGCCTGCTCGGCCTCGGTGAGCAGTCCGTCGGCGGCGGCCGCCAGTGCTTCGGGGTCGGCCAGCAGGCGGTGCACCAGCCCGTCCGGGGTGACCGCCGGCCAGCAGTGGTCGAGGAACTCGGTGACCGGCTTCGACCGGCCCATCCGGCGCAGCCAGCTCTCGCCGGGTGAGTCGCCCCGGCGGGCCTCCGACTGCCGTTGCAGCAGCCCGACCACCCGGACCCGGACCCGCTCCCGGCCGGTGGCGTACGGCAGCCCCTCCCGGCGGGCCTCCTCGACGATCCGGCGCAGCGCCTCCGCCGTCACCCGCCACCGGTACGAGCCGTCGGAGACCACGATCGGCTCCTCCGGTGCCCGCAACTGCCCGGCCAGCGCCCGGCGCAGCACCTCGGCCATCCGGGGATCGTGCTTCAGCCCGGCGGTGGCCGGGGGGTCCACGGCACGTACCGGGGTGCCGAGCAGGTCCTCCACGGTCGTCTGGGTCACCTCGACCTCGCCCAGCGCCGGCAGTACCGCCGAGATGTACGACAGGAACGCCCGGTTCGGCCCGACCACCAGTACCCCGGACCGGCGCAGCCGCTCCCGGTGCAGATAGAGCAGGTACGCGGCCCGGTGCAGGCCGACCGCCGTCTTCCCGGTCCCCGGCGCCCCCTGCACGCAGATCGAGTCGGCCAGCTCGGCCCGGACCAGCTCGTCCTGCTCCGGCTGGATGGTGGCGACGATGTCCCGCATCGGCCCGACCCGGGGGCGTTCGATCTCGGCGGTCAGGATCCGGCTGGCGGTGCCGTACTCCTCGCCCCGGTCGAGGTGTTCGTCCTCGAAGCTGGTGAGCTGGCCGGCGCCGAAGCCGAACCGCCGCCGGACCCGTACCCCCTGCGGGTCCCGGACGGTGGCCCGGTAGAACGAGCGGGAGATCGGGGCCCGCCAGTCCAGCACCATCGGCTCGCCGGCCGGGTCGGTGACGTGCCGCCGCCCGATGTGGTGGCTGGCGTCGGCGAAGTCGAGGCGGCCGAAGAAGAGCGGGGTGCCCGGATCGTCGGCGAGTTCGGCGACTCGCCGGGAGAGGGTCCGGCCGAGCGTCTCGGCCGCGTACGCGTCACCGGCGACGTCCTGGCCGGTCCGGAAGAGCGACTCGGCGTGCTCCCGCATCCGCCGCAGGGCGGCCCGGGAGGCGGCCAGGTGTGCGCGTTCGTGATCCAGGTCGGTGTCGAGGTCCTGTGCGGGCATGCTGGTTTCCCATCGGCGCGTCAGCGCGTCGGCTGCTCGCTCGCGTATCCGGGGGCGGATGGCCGGCACCCGGCGCGGGGACGTCCGCTGCGGTGCTTTCTCACCTCGGCCGTCAAGCGGGCAGCAAGCCTACCTGCGGCTCAGCTCCCGCTCCACCGAATTTCACCCGCCGCGCCGGCCGGACCGCCGGCCGGGTGTGCTCGCCAGCATGTCGGCCGGGGTGAAGGTGCGGACCTCCGGGTGGCCGGCCAGCGTCTCGTCGCCACCGCCGCGCGACCAGAGCCCGAAGGTCAGGCCGGCCGGTCCGGGCGGCGGCAGGTGGCCGGCCCGGCGCCGCAGGTCGGTCAGGTCGCGCAGGGTGAGCGGTCTGGTCTGCCAGCGGGCCTCGCCGACGAGTACGGGATCGTCGCCGGCCAGGCCGAGCACGTCGATCTCGACGGTCTCGTCCTTCCACCACCGGCCGACCACCGTCTCGGCGGGCAGCGCACCCGTGGCCACCAGACGCTGGGCGTGCTCCCGGGCGGCCGCCTCGAACACCCGGGCGAGGTGGGTCTGCCACCGCCCCCAGGTGCGTCGCCGGACCGCGGGCCCCTGCCCGCCGTCGATCAGGTCGGCGTCGTCGCGCAGCACGGCGAACCAGTACGCGAGGTAGTCGTCGGCGATCTCGTACATCGGGTCGGCCGAGCCGCCCGCGCCGACCGGGCGTACCGCCCGGACGTAGCCGGCCCGGCGCAGCCGGTCAAGGGTGTAGTCGATCCGCTGCTGGGCGCGGCCAGCGATCCGGGACCGCCGCCGGGCGCCGCCGGCCATCGCGGTCAGCACCCGCTCGTAGCCGCCCCGCCAGTCGAGGTCCTCGGAGAGGATGTCCGGCGCGTCGCGCAGCAGCAGGCCGCCGGGGGTGAAGGCCAACTCGTCGAGGTTCTCCTCGGTGGAGCGCCGCGCCGACCAGCGGCTCAGATGCAGCGGGTAGCCGCCGCAGGCCGCGTACGCCTCCAGGAACTGCTCGGGAGCCAGGTCGGGCAGGAAGGCCCGGGCGTCCAGCAGGGGAAACGGGTCCATCCGGCGCTCGACGCCGGCCCGGCGGTGCAACCCGCCCTGCGGGCCGAGCATCTGCTCCATCACCGCGACCGCCGACCCGGAGAGCACCAGCAGTAGCCGCTGGTCGCGGACGTGGTTCTCCCAGACCGCGGAGACGGTGTCGGCGAAGTCGGCGTGCCCGCCGGTCAGCCGGGGCGCCTCGTCGAGCACCACGAGCAGCGGGTCGGTGCGGGCCAGCCGGGCGACGAACCGCAGCGCGGCCTCCCAGTCGGGGAAGGTCGCCGGGGCCAGGTCGGTCACCTCGTCGCCGAGCTGCTCGCGCAGCGCCTCGGCGAACCGGCGGAGCTGCCGGTCGTCGGCGTCCTGCCGGGTGGCGGTGAAGTAGACGGCCCGCTTGCCCCGGGCGAAGTGGGTGAGCAGGTAGGTCTTGCCGACCCGGCGGCGACCCCACACCACCGCCAGCTCCGGGTTGCCCCCGGCGGCCCGCTGCCAGGCCGAGGTCAGCTCGGCCAGCTCGGCCACCCGCCCCACGATCGGCATGGAGGCAGCGTACTACAAACTGTTTGTATCGCCGGCTGGTTGTACTACAAACAGTTTGTGCCACTCGCTCGTCCCTCCTGCGGCTGGGTCGCTGCCGCCGGGCGTCCGGGAGGCGGAATCATGGGCGCATGACCGAGCAGCCCGTCGAGCAGCGGCCGATGATGATCAGCGACCCGCAGGTGATGCGGGCCCTGGCGCATCCGGCCCGGCTGGAGATCATGGAGCACCTGACCACCACCGGGGCGGCGGTCACCGCCACCGAGTGTGCCGAGATCGTCGGGCTCTCGCCGAGCGCGGTCAGCTATCACCTGCGGGAGCTGGCGAAGTACGGGCTGGTCGAGCAGGCGCCGAGCCGCGGTGACGCCCGCGAGCGGCTCTGGCGCAGCAGCGTCGGCTCCTGGGGGGTGGAGGTCGGTCAGGACGCCTCGCCGGAGGCGCGGGCCGCCGAGGAGACCCTGATCGAGGTCTACGCCGCCCGCGACATGGACCGGATCCGGAACTGGGCCCGGCGGGCCGGCGAGGAGCCGAAGGAGTGGTACGACGCGGCCCGGTACGGCGGTGCGGTGCTGATGCTGACCGCCGAGGAGTTGGTGGAGCTGAACGACCGGATCCGCGAGCTGATGCGGCCGTACCGGCGGCGGGAGCGGGTCGACCCGCCCGAGGGTTCTCGCCCGGTGATGGTGCACTACGCGGCGCTGCCGATGGAGTGAGCTGACCGGCTCGGGCGGGGCGGCGGTTGCGTACGGCAGTTGTGAAGGATTACTTTCGAAATATGTCCTTCATAACTGCCGGTCCCGGCGTACCCGACGACGACGGCACGCCGACGGTCTCCCGCTGGCGGGACGTCTACCTGGCCGCCGGTGCCCGGGCGGTGTCGAGCTGCGGCGACTTCCTCGCGGCGACCTCGCTGGCGCTCGCCCTGCAATCCGCTGGCGCCGGTGGGCTGGCGGTTTCCGGGGTGATGCTGGCCGCCACGCTGCCGCTGGTGTTGCTCGCCCCGCTGACTGGTCGACTGGCCGACCGGGTGGACAGCCGCACCCTGCTGATCTGGGCCGGTGCCGGCCAGGCGGTGGTCTGCGCCGCACTCGCTTTCGCCGGGAACACCGCCGTGATCCTGTTGCTCGCCGCGCTGCTTGCCTGCGGGCTGGCAGTGACCCAACCGACCCTGGCCGCCCTGCTGCCCGAGATGGTGCGCCGGGACGACCTGCCCCGAGCCAGCGCGATCAACCTGACCGCCGGCTCGGTCGGCATCCTCGTCGCGCCGGCCCTGGCCGGGCTGCTGGTCGGCCAGTTCGGTGCCCGGATCCCGCTGCTGCTCGACGCCGGTAGCTATCTCGCGCTGATCGCGGCCGGGCTGCTGCTGCGTACCCGACGGGGTGGGCGACGGCCGACGGGAGCGGCCGGCGGGGCGAGCCCGGCACCGACGGCCCCGGCCTGGCGGCTGCGCCGCGACCCGCTGCTCTGGACGATGGTGGCCGCGATCGCCGCGACGGTGGCCGGGGTGGGCGCGGTCAACGTGATCGAGGTCTTCTACGTACGCGAGACCCTGCGTTCCTCGACCACGATGTTCGGCCTGGTCAGCGCGGTCTGGACCGCCGGCATGCTGATCGGCGCCTGGCTGCTGGCCGGCACTGCCCGGCGGGCCCGGGACGACGGTGCCCGGGTCAAGGGCGTGCTGGGCATGCTCGGCGCGGCCTGCCTGCTGGTCGGGCTCGGCGCCACCGTGCCGGCCGCCGGCTGGCTGGTGCCGCTCTGGCTGGTCGGCGGCGTCGCGAACGGCGGGCTGAACGTCTTCAGCAACCTGGTACTGGCCAGCCGGGTGCCGCCGGCGGCGCGCGGCCGGGCCTTCGCCGCGCAGGGCGCCGCGATCCAGGGCGCCGGGATGTTCGGCTACCTGGCCGGTGGCATCCTGCTCGCCGGCTTTTCACCCCGGCCGCTGGTCGCGGTGACCGGGCTGGCCGGGCTGGCCGTGGTCGGCGCGGTGACGCCGGTGGTGCTGCGGGCCGCCCGGCGGGAGCGGGCCGCGATGCGTCCTGGGCCACTTCCGCCCCGGTCGGCCGAGCGGCCGGCCGAGCCGGCGGCTACGGTCGGATCATGAGCGAGCTGCGGCGACCCCGGGTAGGCCATATCCAGTTCCTCAACTGCCTGCCGATCTACTGGGGGCTGATGCGCTCCGGTGCACTGATCGACGTCGAGCTGCACAAGGACTCGCCGGAGCGGCTCAGCGCCTCCCTGGTCGCCGGTGACCTCGACATCGGGCCGATCACGCTTGTCGAATATCTCAAGCACGCCGACGAGCTGTTGCTGCTGCCGGATCTCGCGGTCGGCAGCGACGGCCGGGTGCTCTCGGTCAACATCGTCTCCACCCGACCGCTGGCCGAGCTGGACGGCGCCAAGGTCGCCCTCGGCTCCACCTCCCGGACCGGGGTGCTGCTCGCCCGCATGCTGCTCGCCCAGCAGTACGGCATCGACCCGGAATACTTCACCTGCCCGCCCGACCTGACCACCATGCTGCTGGAGGCCGAGGCAGGGGTGCTGATCGGCGACGTGGCGCTGCGCGCCCTCTACGAGGCGCCCGGGCGCGGGCTGGCCGTCACCGACCTCGGCCTGGCCTGGCGGGAGTGGACCGGGCTGCCGATGGTCTTCGCCGTCTGGGCGGTACGCCGGGACTTCGCGGCCAGCCATCCCGGCCAGGTCAAGGACGTGCACCAGGCGTTCCTGCGCTCCCGGGATCTCTGCCTGGCCGAACTGGACGAGGTGGCCGAGGCGGCGGCCCGGTGGGAGCCGTTCGACGCGGCGACCCTGGCGTCGTACTTCCGGACGCTGGACTTCTCGCTCGGCGAGCGCCAGGTGGCGGGGCTGCGGGAGTTCGCCCGCCGCGCCGTCGACCTGGCCGGCGTACCGCCGCTGCCGGCGGGCGGGCCGGTCTTCTTCTCCGCCTGACCGGCCGCTGCCCGGAGCGGACTCAGGTGGCGTCGGAGGCGGCGCGGAGCTGCCGGGCCACGTCCTCGCAGATCTTCGCCCCATAGGTGTAACCGAGGTCGATCGCGTACCGGGTCTCCACCGCCATCGTCCAGCCGTCACCGATGGCCAGGCAGTTCACCGTGTACCTCTGCTCGCGCTGCCGGTCCACCCAGCCGTTCTTGACCGCGATGGTCTTCTGCTCGGCGGCCGGGAACGCCTTGCGGATGCCGAAGTTGCCGACCCCGCGTACCGCGCGCATCTCGTCGAGCAGCCACTCGGTCCACTGCGGCCCGGCGGCCCGGCCGTCGGCGATGCAGGCGCCCATCCGGGCGGTGTCCCCGGCCGAGAGCGCGGTACGGCTCCAGCCGCCGTCGGCGGCCGGGCTGCTGTCGGTCAGGTCGCAGATGCTGATCAGCCGCTTGATCGACGCCGTGCCGCCGTTGAGTTCGTAGAGGGTTTGCGCGGCGTTGTTGTCGCTGTCCCGGATCATGATCGACACCTGGTTCATCCGGGTGTCGCTCGGGGTGTCACCCTTCTCGTCGGCGCGGCGCAGGAAGTCCGCCCCGATCCACGCCTTGATCATCGAGGCGGTCGGGTTGGTCTCGTCCATGTTGGCCGAACCGGAGATCTTGCCGGTCCGGGTGTCCATCAGCGCCCAGTTCCACCAGCCGGCTTTGTCGATCTTCACGTTGGTCGGCGCCACCGGCAGCGGCGGCAGTTCGGGGCTGGGCGTCGGGGTGGGCGTGGCCGGCCTGCCCGGGGTGGTGGCGGTGGGTCCGGCCGGGCCGGACGGTTCCCCCCACTTGGCGGCGGCGGTACTCGCGAGCGGTGAGCCGGGCATCAGCCGCAGCCCGACCAGCACCAGCACCAGCAGTACGCCCGCGATCAGGGTCAGCCGCAGCAGGGTGGACCGGTTGGACCGGGCCCGCCGCTCGGCGGCGCGTTCCTCGGCGCCCATCAGGAGTTCCTCACGGTGAGCGGCTGCGGCACCCTGAGCACGGCGCCCGGCTGTTCGGTGACCAGTTGGCTGGCGACGCTGGCGCAGACGTCGGCGCCGAAGTCGAGCCCCTTGGCGCCGGAGTAGCGGGTCATCACGGAGAGCACCCAGTCGTCGGTGATCGCGAGGCAGTTCAGGTGCCACTTCCCGTCAGCGTTGATCAGCGTCCAGCCGTTCTTGATGCTGACCGGCCCCTGCGCAAGGATTCCCTGCGGCAGGCCGTCGATGATGCCCCAGCGACCGCCGCCCTGCCGAGCCCGCTGATCCTTCGCGGCGGTCGTACCGCGTACCTTGGTCATCTCGTCCAGCACCCACTTGGTCCACTTCGGTCCGGCTGCCGTGCCGTCCTTGACGCACTCTCCCATCCGGACCGCGTCCCGGGGGGACATACTGGTGTAACTCCACCAAATGCGGTTCTCGCCGGCAGGAATCTCCTTGGCGGTCTCGGTGAGGTTGCACATCTTGATCAAGCGGTCCAGGGTGCTCGCGCCGCCAGCGGCGCTGTACAGGGCGTTCGTGGCGTCGTCGTTGCTGTCCCGGATCGCCGTGCTCGCCATCTTGAGGTACGCCGCGGACGGCGTCTTGTCCCCGAGGCGGCGGAGGTAGTCCGAGACGATCCAGACCTTGATCATCGATTCGGTCGAGTTGGTCGAGGTCATGTTCTTGGAGCCGGAGATCTTCCCGCTCTCCCGGTCCAACAGGGCCCAGCCGAGGAAGCCGTCCACCCCCTTCACCGTCACCGGCGCGGCGGCCAGGGTCGGCGGCGGCGGCGCGGACGGCTCGATCCCGACCGGCGCCTCCTCGGTCGAGGAGGTACTTCCGCCGGAGTCGGCCAGCCGGGCGTACGCGGCGGGCACGAGCAGCAGGCCGCCAAGCACGACTGTCGTGATGGCGAGCACCAGGGTCACGCGGGGACGCATGAGGATGGGGCTCCAAGGGTGAAGGCCGGGGGGCCGCTGTGTCCAGGGCGCTGTGCGTCTTGCGGTGTGTCGGCGGCGCCTCCGCCAGCCCCACACCGGCGGTCTGCTCCGCGCCCGAACTGCCGGGGGAGGTGGCAGGTCGGAACGGGGGAAAGTTTACGTGGCTCGGTCCAATCCGCCAGATAGCGCAGGCCGGGAGTTCGCTGGTGCCGACCGGAAATGACCACTTATGTCGGTATAGATGATGAATATTTGGGCCGATGTGACCAGGCTCATTCACCCATCAGTCCGGACATTTGGTGCCGGTCGGCTGACCAGCTCACGGCCGGGTCTGGGCGGCATTTCTATTACACGTCTTGGTTACTGGCTAGTTGAGCTGTAACACTTGCTGCGTGGACGGACATGACTTCCCGGTCCCGGATGACGGACCCGCCGGCGGCCTGCTCGATCAGGTCGAGGCGGCGGAGGCGGCGCTGCGGGCGGCCGCCGACCGTGGCCGTCCCGGGGAAGACCCGGCCGCCGACACCGACCCGCAGGACTACTTCACCGCCCTGATCGACGCGGATCAGAAGATCGAGCCCCGGGACTGGATGCCGGAGGCGTACCGGAAGACCCTGATCCGGCAGATCGCCCAGCACGCCCACTCCGAGATCATCGGCATGCAACCGGAGGGCAACTGGATCAGCCGGGCACCCTCGCTCAAGCGCAAGGCGATCCTGCTCGCCAAGGTGCAGGACGAGGCCGGGCACGGGCTCTACCTCTACGCGGCCGCCGAGACCCTCGGGGTGACCCGGGACGAACTGGTCGAGCTGCTGCTCGCCGGCCGGCAGAAGTACAGCTCGATCTTCAACTACCCGACGCTGACCTGGGCCGACGTCGGCGCCATCGGCTGGCTGGTGGACGGTGCCGCCATCGTCAACCAGGTCCCGCTGTGCCGGTGCTCGTACGGGCCGTACGCCCGGGCGATGATCCGGATCTGCAAGGAGGAGTCCTTCCACCAGCGGCAGGGCTACGAGATCCTGCACACCCTCGCCCACGGCACCCCGGAGCAGCACGCGATGGCCCAGGACGCGGTGGACCGCTGGTGGTACCCCTCGCTGGCGATGTTCGGCCCGCCCGACGGCGACTCCACGCACAGCCAGCAGTCGATGGCCTGGAAGATCAAGCGGTTCTCCAACGACGAGCTGCGGCAGCGCTTCGTCGACATGTGCGTGCAGCAGGCCGGCGTGCTCGGCCTCACCCTGCCCGATCCCGACCTGCGGTGGAACGAGTCCCGGCAGGCGCACGACTACACCCAGCCCGACTACGCCGAGCTGATGCGGGTGATCGCCGGGGACGGGCCGTGCAACCGGCAACGGATCGCGCACCGCCGCCGGGCGGACGCCGACGGTGCCTGGGTACGCGAGGCCGCGCAGGCGTACGCGGCCAAGCGGGCCGCCGCGCGTACGGCGGTGCCGGCGTGACCGCCCCGAGCCAGGGCCGGGCCGGCTGGCCGCTCTGGGAGGTCTTCGTCCGGGCCCGGCGCGGACTGTCGCACACCCACGTCGGCAGCCTGCACGCCCCCGACGCCGAGCTGGCGCTGCGCAACGCCCGGGACCTCTACACCCGGCGGCAGGAGGGGGTCTCGATCTGGGTCGTACCGGCCCAGGTGATCACCGCCTCCAGCCCGGACGAGAAGGACGCCTTTTTCGAGCCTGCGGCCGACAAGGTCTACCGGCACCCGACGTTCTATCCGGTGCCGGACGGGGCGGCGCACCTGTGAACACCCCGGGCACACCCGTGCACACCACCGTCGACTACCTGCTCGGGCTCGGCGACGACGCCCTGGTCGCCGCGCAGCGGCTCGGCGAGTGGGTCACCGCCGCGCCCGAGCTGGAGGAGGACGTCGCGCTGGCCAACATCGCCCTGGACCAGCTCGGCGCCGCCCGACTGCTGCTGAGCTACGCCGGGGAACTGGAGGGCGCCGGCCGGGACGAGGACGCGCTGGCGTACCTGCGCTCGGACCGGGAGTACCGCAACTGCCTGCTGGTCGAGCTGCCGAACGGCGACTTCGCGATGACCATGGCGAAGCTGCTCTTCCTGTCGGCGTACCAGCTCCCGCTCTACACCGCGCTGAGCGGCTGCGCCGACGAACGGCTCGCCGCCACCGCCGGCAAGGCCCGCAAGGAGGTGGCCTACCACCTCGACCACGCCAGCCTCTGGACGGTACGCCTCGGCGACGGCACCGCGGAGTCACACCGGCGGATGGCGGCGGCGGTGGACGAGCTGTGGCCGTACACCGGCGAGCTGTTCGCGGCCGACCCGGCCGCACCGGTCGACCCGGCCGGGCTGCGCTCCGCCTTCCTCGCGAACGTCGAGCCGGTGCTGGAGACCGCCACGCTGGAGCGTCCGGCCGACGGCTGGGGGCCGACCGGTGGCCGGGCCGGGCTGCACACCGAGCACCTCTCCTACCTGCTCGCCGAGCTGCAGGTGCTGCACCGGGCGCATCCCGGAGCCCGCTGGTGAGCGCGGGCCGATCCGGGCGGGCGCGCCGGGCCGCGGCGGCGGTGGTCGACCCCGAGCTGCGGGTGCTGACCATCGAGGACCTCGGCGTGCTGCGGGAGGTGACCGAGGACCCGGCGACCGGCCGGGTCACCGTGACCATCACCCCGACCTACACCGGCTGCCCGGCGATGGACGTGATCCGGGCCGACATCCGGGCCGCGCTGGCCGCCGCCGGGCATCCGGACGCCGAGGTCGTCACCGTCTTCGCCCCGGCCTGGACCACCGACTGGATCTCCGAGGCCGGCCGGGTCAAGCTGGCCGCCGCCGGGATCGCCCCGCCGGGGCCGGCGGGCCGGCGCCCGGTCCCGGTCACCCTGAGCGTCCGCTGCCCGCACTGCGGTGCCGCCGACACCGAGCAGGTCAGCCGGTTCGGCTCGACCGCCTGCAAGTCGCTGTGGCGGTGCCGGGCCTGTCGGGAACCCTTCGACCATCTGAGGGCGTTTTGAGCGTAACCATCAACCGGCCGGTCCGGCGCCGGCCGGTCTTCCACCCGCTGCCGGTCCGGGCGGTCGACCGGCTCACCGAGGACGCGGTCGCGGTCACCTTCGAGGTACCGGAGCAGTTGCGGGAGACCTTCGCCTTCCGGGCCGGGCAGCACCTCACGGTCCGGCGGATCCTCGCGGACGGGGCGGAGGTGCGGCGGTCGTACTCGATCTGCTCGACCCCGGCCGAGCTGGCCGCGACCGGAGAGCTCCGGATCGGAGTGCGGGAGGTGCCGGGCGGCGCCTTCTCCAGCTTCGCGGTCTCGACGCTGCGGGCCGGCGACACCGTGCAGGTGCTGCCGCCGCTGGGGACGTTCGGCACGGCGTTCACGCCGGACCGGGTCCGGCACTACGCCGGGGTGGTCGCCGGGTCCGGCATCACCCCGGTGCTGTCGCTGGTCGCGACCGCGCTGGCCGTCGAGCCGGCCAGCACCTTCACCCTGGTGTACGGCAACCGTTACGGCCGCACCGTGATGTTCGTGGAGGAGCTGGCTGACCTGAAGGACCGCTATCCGGAACGGCTGCACCTGGTGCACGTGCTGTCCCGGGAGCCGGGCGAGTCGCCGTTGCTCTCCGGCCGGGTCGACGCCGACCGGCTGGGCCGGCTGCTCGACACCATCGTGCCGACCGCGCGGATCGACGAGTGGTTCCTCTGCGGCCCGTACGGGATGGTGCTGGACGCGCGGCGGGTGCTCGCCGAGCGCGGGGTGCCGGAGCGGGCCGTACACGCCGAGCTGTTCCACGTGGACGCGCCGCCCGCGCCGCCGGTCCGGCTGGCCGACACGGCGGCGGACGCCGGCACCGAGGTGACGATCCGGCTGGACGGCCGGGCGTCGAGTTTCCGGATGGGCCGGGACGAGCGGGTGCTCGACGCGGCCCTGCGGGTCCGGGGCGAGCTGCCGTACGCCTGCAAGGGCGGGGTCTGCTCGACCTGCCGGGCGAAGGTGGTCGCCGGCGAGGTGTCGATGGCCCGCAACTACGCCCTGGAGCCGGACGAGGTGGCCGCCGGGTACGTGCTGACCTGCCAGGCCAGCCCGGTCACCGACACGCTGGTGGTCGACTACGACGGCTGAGGCGGGTTGTCCCGGGTCCGTTGTGGTGCGGGCGGACATAGATCGCCATCGGTGGGTTCGACGCGTTGCGCGGATGACGGAAACCTTGTCGCGCGCGGCTCGCAACAGATAGGCCGATCTCTATCTTGAGTCGGTAGCGCCGCCGATGACTCGGTGGTGCCGCGGATCACGAGGAGAACCTATGCGTCGAGTTCGGACTGTCGTGGCGCTCGTCTTCGCCGGCGCGGCGTTGCTGGTCGGAGCCGGTGCGCCGGCCCAGGCCGCGGTGTCGGTCGAGCGTCAGGCCATGGCCAGCAACCCCTCCCCCTACCCCTTCGGTTCCTACTACACCTACGAGGCCTGTCGCTACTACGGGGAGAGCCTCGTCGCGGGTGGCGCGTGGCGTTACTACAACTGCGTCTACGAGTGGCGCAGCGGCCAGCCGCAGGGCTACTACTACCTCTACATGTACAACTGAGGTCGTCGCGGCCGACGGATTCGGCGGAGCCGGGGCAGCATGGCGGCACAGCCTGTCGGGCTGCCCCGCTTGCGCGCCCGCCTGGCGGTGCGGCGGCGGCGGAGTCGGCCGCGTGAGGTTGAAGAAATTCTTCGCCACCCGTTGCTCCATTGAAGGACGTGTACTACCAAGGTATCCATGAGGATGCTCCGTACGCGTCGCGCCCGGGCCGGACTCGCGTCCTTCGCGGCGCTCGGCCTGCTGGCCACCAGCCTGCTCACCCCGCCCGCCGTGGCCGCCGGCCCCACCCCGGCGGACGCCGGTGACGGTGCGGCCGCCGCGGCTGATCCCTTCCCGGCGTACACCCGGTTCAACATCCCGGCCGAGGACGGCGCCCGGGACCGGACCATCGAGGACGAGCTGGTCCGGCTGGCCGACGGCGCACCGGCCGGCGGCTACATCCGGGGCATCATGTACAGCTGGAGTTCCCCGGTGGTGGCCGAGGCGCTGAAGCGGGCGGCGGCCCGGGGCGTGATCGTCCGGATCGTGCTGGACGAGACCGGTGGCGGGGTCAACACCGGGGCCGACAACGCCGCGATGGCGGTGCTCAACTCGGCCAACCTCGACGACCTGGTGATCTGCGGCAAGACCTCGTCAACGGTGGCCGGCTCGACGGCGTGCATCGGCAACAAGAGCAACTCGATCAACCACAACAAGGTCTTCACGTTCTCCACCAGCGGCACCATGAAGCGGGTCGTCTTCGTCAGCTCGCAGAACCTCACCTTCAGCCAGAACAACCTCTTCAACAGCGCGCTGATCGTGCACGAGGACTACGACCTGTACGACCACTTCACGGCGTACTTCAACGACATGCGGGCGCAGCGGAAGAACAACGACTACTTCAACGCCGCCAACGGCTACTACAAGTCGCCGAATACCGCCGTCACCGTCTACCACTCGCCCCGGGCCGACAGCGACACCCTGGCGAACCGGCTGGCCGAGGTGAGCGCGTACGAGAGTGGCTGTGCGGTGGACGTGGCGCACGCCCAGTTCACCGACGCCCGCCCCGAGGTCGCCACCCAACTGCGCCGGATCGGCCGGCTGGGTTGCCGGGTCCGGGTCGTCTACGGCTCGATGGGCAGCACCGCGTACGCCACCCTGAACGGGCAGCCGAACGTCTCGCTGAAGAAGTACCACGACGCCGAGGCCAGCAACTACGACGGCCGGGTGGTCACCGTGCACTCCAAGAACATCATCATCAGGGGCACCTTCGCCGGGGTCGCCGGGCGCAGCGTGGTCTTCACCGGCTCGCACAACGTCACCGACCCGGCGTTGACCGACCACGACGAGACCCTGGTGAAGATCGAGCACCCGACGGTCTGGAACGACTTCCACAACAACTTCGAGACGCTCTGGAGCCGGGCCAAGTGCGTCAACCCGGACAACGGCAGCTGCACCACCTGAGACGTACCTGGCCTACCTCGCGTCGGTCTGGCGCGGATGGTTGGTCAGTACGTCAGGTCGGAGCGGTGCTCGACCAGGGTGACCGGCGTATCGCACATCTCCGCGATGTAGTCGGCTGCCTCTTCGAGGTCGACCGGAGTCTCGTCGCGGTAGGCGTCCTGGTAGATCCGGAGTCCCACGTCCGTGATCCACGCGCCTGGCTAGGGCAGGGCTACGGAGAACATCCGGGTGACCGGGCGGAAGCCGGCCTTGTCATACAACCTGCGGGCGGGATTCTGGTCGACCACCGACAGGTCGAGGGTCGGTAACCCGGCAGCGTGGGTGCCCCGGAGGGCATGCGTCAGCAGCGCCCGGCCCAGCCCACTGCCCTGGGCGTGTGGGGCGACGGCGATGTTCAGGATCCAGCCGCAGGTGTTCGTGGTCCAGGGCACCGGACCGGCGCAGAGGACGTGCCCGGCGCTGCGTCCGTCCGGACCGACCACCCGCGCGGACGCGCTGAGTAGTGGCGGGACTGGCTCGGCATCGTCGAACATCGCTCGGATCTCCCGGGTGTCGGCGGCCTGCCATTCGCCGTCCGGGTGCTCCGGCCCGTACGCCGAGGCACACGCCACCGCGAGGTCGTCGTCCCAGCCGGCGTGGACCAACGACCATCCGTCGGGCAGTGCCGCCGGTGGCGGCAGCTCGGCCAGGTCGTGTCGCAGCCCGGTAGCGGCCCGGTGGAGCGTGAGGCCATCCGCCAACAGGGCCGCCACCAGGCCCTCGTGCGTGGTCTTCAGCATCCTGCCGGCGAGGTCCCGGCGCAGTTGCGCGGCAACCTTCGCCGGGGCTGCCCCGGGCAGCGGCCGAACATCCTTGACGGCCGGCTCACGGCCGTCGTCCTCCAGCCGTAACCTGGCGAGCGTGGCGCCGTCGTCGGCGAGCAGCAGTGAGTCGACTGCGCTCTCGGGGTCCGGGCGTACGGGCATGAGCCGGACACTAGCCGCGCCAGCCGTACGACAGTCAACGCAATTTCCGCAGCGCAGTGAATTGCGACGCTCGGCGAGTCGTCGCGGCCGGGCCTACTCGTTGCGCGGCTGGCAGCTACAGCGACAGCAGGTTGACGGGGACGCTGGCGTAGCGTGCCGGGGGTCAGGCGCCGTCATGTCCGCCGATCCTACGCGTGGGTGCCGACACTCATCTGGGACACGACGTGCCAGCAGGTGCCGATCCACTGCTGCGGACGTACGTCCGACGGGTGTCGACTACGGATCACATTGCTCGGGGTGGTGGTCGAGGTGGGGCGGGCCGGCGACGTACCCTCGGGTACGTGACGGTGAGCCGGGAGATCGACAGCATCCTGCAACGTGGCGCGGACGGCGGGCGGATCACGCCCGAGGAGGCGCTGCTGCTCTACACCGACGCGCCGCTGCACCCGCTGGGTGAGGCGGCCGACGCGGTACGGCGGCGGCGGTATCCGGACAACATCGTGACGTACCTGATCGACCGCAACATCAACTACACCAACGTCTGCGTGACCGCCTGCAAGTTCTGCGCCTTCTACCGGGCGCCGAAGCACCGGGAGGGCTGGACGCACCCGACCGAGGAGATCCTGCGGCGCTGCGCCGAGGCGGTGGAGCTGGGTGCGACCCAGGTGATGCTCCAGGGCGGCCACCACCCCGACTACGGCGTGGAGTACTACGAGGAGCTCTTCTCCTCGGTCAAGCGGGCGTACCCGCAGCTCGCCATCCACTCCATCGGGCCGAGCGAGATCCTGCACATGGCGAAGGTCTCCGGGGTCGGCCTGGAGGAGGCGATCAGCCGGATCAAGGCGGCCGGGCTGGACTCGATCGCCGGTGCCGGCGCGGAGATGCTGCCCGAGCGGCCCCGCAAGGCCATCGCTCCACTGAAGGAGTCCGGCGCGCGCTGGCTGGAGGTGATGGAACTCGCACACCGGCAGGGCGTCGAGTCCACCGCCACCATGATGATGGGGACCGGGGAGACCAACGCCGAGCGGATCGAGCACATGCGGATGATCCGCGACGTGCAGGACCGCACCCGGGGCTTCCGCTCCTTCATCCCATGGACCTACCAGCCGGAGAACAACCACCTCAAGGGCCGTACCCAGGCGACCACCCTGGAGTACCTGCGGCTGATCGCGGTGGCCCGGCTCTTCTTCGACACCGTGCCGCACCTCCAGGCGTCCTGGCTGACCACCGGCAAGGACGCCGGACAGCTCGCCCTGCACATGGGGGTGGACGACCTCGGCTCGATCATGCTGGAGGAGAACGTCATCTCCTCGGCCGGTGCGCGGCACCGCTCCAACCTGCACGAGTTGATCTGGATGATCCGCTCCGCCGGCCGGATCCCCGCGCAACGGGACACCCTCTACCGGCACCTGGCGGTGCACCGCACCCCGGCCGACGACCCGACCGACGACCGGGTGGTGTCGCACTTCTCCTCCATCGCGCTGCCCGGTGGCGGCGCGGGCCGGAGTCTGCCGCTCGTCGAGGCCCGCTGAACTACCCTCGTCCATTCGGCCACCGCCGGCTGGGCGAGGGGCCGGTCCTTGGCTCCGATCCGGCGGCAAAACGTCGAGCGCGCCGGATAAATGGCCTCTGACCAGGACATTCTTGGAAGCCGGGCGGGTCCGGGCGGTCATAACGGTTGGATCAAGGGGAGCGCGACCAGGCCGGTCGAACCGATAGCGTGCCGGCACACGTACCCGCTGACCGTCGTGGACGGACCGGCCTCCGGGTCGGGACGCGGCGCACCGGGGTCGTCCTCTATCGGTCCATGAGGGCCGTTCACATAACGCACGGCATCGCGGGCGGGGTGGGAGACCACCTCGCCCGCGGTGTGTTCCGGCTCGGGCACGGCAGGCGCCGGACTGTCGCCCGGAGCCCCCGGCCGCGCTCCAGCAGGGTGCCGGCCCGCCCCGGGCCGACCGGCCAGGCCGGTGGCTGGCAGACTGTTCCGGCGTGACCCGTACCCCGTCCGGACGCCGGGCCAGCCTGGACAAGCAGCCGCACGAGGTGGCGGCGATGTTCGACGAAGTGGCGTCCCGGTATGACCTGACCAACACCGTGATCTCGTTCGGGCAGGACCGGCGGTGGCGCCGGGCCACCCTGGCCGCCCTCGACCTGCGTCCCGGTGACCGGGTGCTCGACGTGGGCGCCGGCACCGGGGTCTCCACCGCCGAGCTGGCCACCTCGGGGGCGTACGCGGTGGGGTTGGATCTCTCCATCGGGATGCTCCGGGCGGGCCGACGGAGCCGGCCCGAGGTGCCGTTGCTGGCCGGTGACGCACTCCGGCTGCCGTTCCCGGACGAGACCTTCGACGCGGTCACCATCTCGCTGGCGCTGCGCAACGTGGTGGACACCGAGGCGGCGCTCCGGGAGATGGCCCGGGTCACCCGGCCGGGCGGCCGGCTGGTGGTCTGCGAGTTCAGCACCCCGACCAACCCGGTCTTCCGGACGGTCTACCTCTCCTACCTCATGCGCTCGCTGCCGGCGGTGGCCCGGGCGGTGGCGAGCAACCCGGACGCGTACGTCTATCTGGCCGAGTCGATCCGGGCCTGGCCGGACCAGGCCGGGCTGGCCGGGCAGATCGGCCGGTCCGGATGGCACCGGGTCGGCTGGCGGAACCTGACCGGCGGCATCGTCGCGCTGCACCGCGCGATACGTCCCTGATTTTCCGGCTCATACTGCTTTAGCCGGTTTTGATCCGCGAGCGGCTTTCCGGCCGTAGGCTGCGCCCATGGCGGGGGCAGACCGGCGGGTCGACGGCGACGAGCAGCCGGCCGAGGAGACGCCGGCGGTCGCGGGCCCGCCGGACGCGCGGCACCGGAGCGACGACGCACCGGACCGCGACGCCGCCGAGCCGGCGCGCGGTGCTGCCACCGACCCGAGCCGCGACACCGCCGAGCCGGCGACCGAGGATGTCGATCCGGAGGCCGAGGCGGCCGAGTTGATCGCGCAGATCCGGGAGCTGGCCGGGCCCGACCCGGTCGCGGTCCGGACCGTGGTCGCCGAGGTACTGGCCGCGCTCGACCGGGTCAGCGGCGGCACCCTGCGGGAGCAACTGCCGTACGAGCACGAGCGCACCCCGGACGGCGACCCGGCGCCGGCCGGCAGCTATCCGAGCGAGCGGCCGACGGCGACCGGCGACCATCCGGTGGAGGGGATGTCGGAGAACGGCGGTGCGGCGGCGGGCGGTGCTCCGGCCGGGCGGCTGTCGGGAAACGGTGCCGGGCCGGCCGAGGGTCATGCCGCAGCCGCCGGTTACCCGGTGGAGCCGCATCCGGTGGAGCCGCATCCGGTCGAGCCGCATCCGGTCGAGCCGAACCCGCCGGAGCCGCATCCGGCACAGCCGCAGCCGGGGCAACCCCAGCCGGGGCGGCCCGGCCCGGCCGACCCGCATCCGCCGGCACCCGGGCCGGGACAGCCGCATCCGGCCGATCCGCACCCCTCCGATCCGCACCCGGTGCGGCCCCCGACCGATCCACATCCGGCGGAACCAGGGCCGGTCACCCCGGGTCCGATCAAACGCCGTCCGGCGCAACGCAGCGGCGAGGACCGGACCTGAGGTGAGGCATGCCCGACCGGCCGGAACGACGGGCCGCGACCGGGGCCGGAACGGGCCCGGGAAGGTAGCCAACACGCCTACCTCGGCAACTTAGGGTCGCCTAACCGGTCGCCGGCCACTTCGCGGTTCTAGACTCCTCCCCGGACGAGGCTTGTGAAGCATTTCACGAGCGATCGGGAGGGGAGGCGCGGATGACCACGATCGACTACGACGCGGACGTCATCGTCGTCGGCGCCGGTCCAGGTGGATCGACAACCGCCTATCACCTGGCCCGACACGGCGTACGCGTGCTGCTGCTGGAGAAGACCGAGTTCCCCCGGGAGAAGGTCTGCGGCGACGGGCTGACCCCACGGGCCGTCAAGCAGCTCGTCAAGCTCGGCGTCGACACCTCGCCCGAGGCGGGCTGGCTGCACAACCGGGGACTGCGGGTCATCGGCGGCGGCGTACGGCTCGAACTCGACTGGCCCGAGCTGGCCAGCTTCCCCAACTACGGACTGGTGCGTACCCGGCTCGACTTCGACGACCTGCTGGCCAAGCGGGCGGTCGAGGCCGGCGCGGAGCTGCGTACCGGGGTGAACGTCACCGGCCCGGTGCTCGGCGAGGACGGCCGGGTGGTGGGGGTCACCGCCGAGAGCGGCCCGGACAAGGCTCCGGCCCGCTTCTCCGCCCCGCTGGTGATCGCCGCCGACGGCGTCTCCGGGCGGCTCCCGATCGCGCTGGGCCTGAACAAGCGGGAGGACCGGCCGATCGGCGTCGCCGTCCGCCGCTACTACCGCTCGCCGGCCAAGCACGACGACAACTACCTGGAGTCGTGGCTGGAGCTGCGCAGCAAGGAGCACCCCGACAAGCTGCTGCCCGGGTACGGGTGGATCTTCGGGATGGGAGACGGCCGGGTCAACGTCGGGCTGGGCGCGCTGAACTCCTCGGCCGCGTTCGGCAAGACCAACTACCGGCGGCTGCTGGTCGACTGGCTCGCCGGCACCCCGGCCGAATGGGGCATGACCGACGAGACCAACGCGGACGGGCCGATCCTCGGCGCCGCCCTGCCGATGGGCTTCAACCGGGTGCCGCACTACACCCGGGGCGTGCTCCTGGTCGGCGACTCCGGCGGCATGGTCAACCCGTTCAACGGCGAGGGCATCGCGTACGCGATGGAGTCCGGCGAACTCGCCGCCGAGATCGTGGTGCAGGCGCTGGCCCGCCCGGCGGGTGCCGATCGGGAACGCGCGCTGGCCGGCTACCCCGCCGAGCTGAAGGCCCGGTACGGCGGCTACTACCGGCTCGGCAACATCTTCGTGAAGATGATCGGCAATCCGCACGTGATGCGGATCGCCACCAAGCACGGCATGCCGCATCCGACCCTGATGCGGTTCGTGCTCAAACTGCTGGCGAACCTGACCGATCCGCGCGGCGGGGACGCGATGGACCGGGTCATCAACGCGATGACGAAGGTGGCTCCGGCCGTGTGAACCGCCGCCGGCCCCGGCAGGGGGCGCCAGTGGCACCCCGGGCAGCGTCGCCCGGACGACTGTGAATAGTGTGAATTTGGAAATTGACCGAGGGCCGGGAAGGACGAGCAGGGGAAAACAATGTCGCTCTCGCCGTACGTACCCATCATCGGGCTGTTCGCCCTCGCCGCGGCGTTCGCGCTGTTCTCCGTCGCTGCGGCGCGCTTCGCCGGCCCCCGGCGCTACAACAAAGCCAAGCTCGAGGCGTACGAGTGCGGCATCGAACCGAGCCCGCAGCCGGTCGGCGGCGGCCGGTTCCCGATCAAGTTCTACCTGACGGCGATGCTGTTCATCGTCTTCGACATCGAGATCATCTTCCTGTACCCGTGGGCGGTCAACTTCGACATGCTCGGGCTCTTCGGCTTCGTGGAGATGGTGCTGTTCATCGTCGCGGTCTTCGTCGCGTACGCCTATGTCTGGCGGCGTGGCGGCCTGGACTGGGACTGAGGGAGGTCGTCAGATGGGTATCGAGGAGAAGCTCCCGTCCGGGATCCTGCTCACCTCGGTCGAGAAGCTGGTCAACTGGTCCCGGAAGTCGTCGTTCTGGGGCGCCACCTTCGGCCTGGCCTGCTGCGCGATCGAGATGATGGCGGCCGGTGGCTCCCACTACGACCTCGGCCGGTGGGGCATGGAGGTGTTCCGCGCCTCGCCGCGACAGGCGGACCTGATGATCGTGGCCGGCCGGGTGAGCCAGAAGATGGCCCCGGTGCTGCGCCAGATCTACGACCAGATGGCCGAGCCCCGCTGGGTGCTCTCGATGGGCGTCTGCGCCAGCAGCGGCGGCATGTTCAACAACTACGCGATCGTGCAGGGCGTCGACCACGTCGTACCGGTCGACATGTACCTGCCCGGCTGTCCGCCCCGGCCGGAGATGCTGATCGACGCGATTCTCAAGCTGCGCGAGAAGATCGGCCACGAGCCGCTCGGCCCGAACGGCCGCAAGATGCTCGAGGCACGCCAGGCGCGCGGCGCCGTACCGCTGGTGACGCCCGGCTCGATGCCCTCGTCGTACCGCAACGACAAGGCGCGGCGGGCCGAGTGGACCCGGGCGGTTGCCGAGGGGCGCGAGGAGCAGCTCCGGATCGAGAACTGGATGAAGGCGCAGAACCACCTGGTGGGAAGGGCCGAGCGATGAGCGAGCGGAGCGAACGGACCGGCCGGCTCAGCGCGAACGTGCCTCATGTCGGCCCGGAGCGCAGCGGAGGGACGGCATGAGCGAGCCCAACAAGACCAGCGAGCAGCCGGGCGGCGGCGTGCCGGTGGCCCGGCCGCCGATCGGGGCGACCAGCGGGGCGCCGGCCGAACTGCCCCCGGCCAGCCCGGCCGGGCGGGGCATGTTCGGCATCCACGGCAGCGGCGACACCTCCGGCTTCGGCGGCCTGGTCCGGCAGCGGGTCGGCGTGGAGAGCAGCCCCCGGCCGTACGGCGGCTACTTCGACGAGGTCGCCGACGCGCTGGAGGAGGCGTACCCGGGCTTCGCCGACGCGATCGAGAAGGTCGTGGTCGACCGGGGCGAGCTGACCCTGCACATCCGCCCCGAGCGGATCGTCGAGGTCTGCCAGGTGCTCCGGGACGACCAGGCGCTCCGCTTCGAGCTCTGCTCCTCGGTCTCCGGGGTCGACTACCTCGGCTCCGACGCCCGCCGGCTGCACGTCGTCTACCAGCTCACCTCGATGACCTACCGCCGGCAGCTCCGGCTGGAGGTCGCGGTGACCGCCGAGGAGCCCCGGGTGCCGAGCGTCACCTCGGTCTACCCCACGGCGGACTGGCAGGAGCGGGAGGCGTACGACATGTTCGGCGTCGTCTTCGACGGCCACCCCGGCCTGACCCGGATCCTGATGCCGGACGACTGGGAGGGCCACCCGCAGCGCAAGGACTACCCGCTCGGCGGCGTGCCGGTCGAGTACAAGGGCGCCGAGATCCCACCGCCCGACCAGCGGAGGTCGTACCAATGAGCACCTCGACGAACCCGAGCTACGCCGAGTCCCGGGAGACCACCGAGGGCCGGGTCTTCACCGTCACCGGTGGCGACTGGGACCAGGTGGTCAGCGGGCACGACCCGATCAACGACGAGCGGATCATCGTCAACATGGGTCCGCAGCACCCGTCGACGCACGGCGTGCTCCGGCTGATCCTGGAGCTGGAGGGCGAGACCGTCCGGGAGGCCCGGGCGGTGGTCGGCTACCTGCACACCGGGATCGAGAAGAATCTCGAATACCGCAACTGGGTGCAGGGCAGCACGTTCGTCACCCGGATGGACTACCTCTCGCCGCTGTTCAACGAGACGGCGTACAGCCTGGCGGTGGAGAAGCTGCTCGGCATCACCGACGAGGTGACCGAGCGGGCCACCACCATCCGGGTGCTGATGATGGAGCTGAACCGGATCTCCTCGCACCTGGTCTGGATCGCCACCACGGCGATGGAGCTGGGCGCGGTCAACGTGATGCTCTACGGCTTCCGCGAGCGCGAGTACGTGCTGGAGATCTTCGAGCTGATCACCGGCCTGCGGATGAACATGGCGTACGTCCGGCCGGGCGGGGTCGCCCAGGACATCCCGGACGAGGCGATCGTCAAGATCCGCGAGTTCCTGAAACTGCTGCCGAAGCGGCTCAAGGAATACGAGGACATGCTCTCCGGCCAGCCGATCTGGCTGGAGCGGACCAAGGACGTGGGAGTGCTCGACGTCACCGGCTGCCTGGCGCTCGGCGTCACCGGCCCGGTGCTTCGCTCGGCCGGGCTGGCCTGGGACATCCGCAAGACCATGCCGTACTGCGGCTACGAGAACTACGAGTTCGACGTGCCGACCACCTCCAGCGGTGACGTCTGGGGCCGCTACCTGGTCCGGATGGCCGAGATGCGGGAGTCGCTCAAGATCGTCGAGCAGGCTCTCGACAGGCTCCGCCCCGGCCCGATCATGGTGGCCGACAAAAAGATCGCCTGGCCCGCGCAGCTCGCCATCGGCGTCGACGGGATGGGCAACTCGCTGGAGCACGTCGCCAAGATCATGGGTCAGTCGATGGAGTCGCTGATCCACCACTTCAAGCTGGTCACCGAGGGCTTCCGGGTGCCACCGGGCCAGGTCTACGTCGGAATCGAGTCGCCCCGCGGCGAGCTGGGCGTGCACGCGGTCTCCGACGGGGGCACCCGGCCGTACCGGGTGCACTACCGCGAGCCCAGCTTCGTCAACCTCCAGGCGCTGCCGGCGATGGCCGAGGGCGGCCTGATCGCGGACGTGATCGCGGGCGGCGCGTCGCTGGACCCGGTGATGGGTGGGTGTGATCGCTAGTGACTCAGTCTCAGTTTGGCAACGCGGCGTCCCGGCTCGACGGTCTGGTGACCGGGCCGGGCGAGGTGCCGGCACAGCGCAACGGCGGCGGCTCGCGCAGCGCCGACCTGCACGCGAAGCTCGACGAGCGGGCGCGGGAGATCGTCGCCCGCTACCCGGCCGACCGGTCCCGTTCGGCGTTGCTGCCGCTGCTGCACCTGGTGCAGTCCGAGGAGGGGTACGTCTCCCCGGCCGGCGTGGAGTTCTGCGCCGACGTACTCGGGCTGAACAAGGCGCAGGTCGGCGCCGTGGCCACCTTCTACACCATGTACAAGCGCCGGCCCACCGGCGACTGGCTGGTCAGCGTCTGCACCAACACCATGTGCAACGTGCTCGGCGGGCAGCAGGTCTACGACGCGCTGACCGAGCACCTCGGGGTCGGGCACGACGAGACCACCCCGGACGGCAAGATCACCCTGGAGCACGCCGAGTGCCTGGCGGCCTGCGACTACGGCCCGGTGATGACCGTCAACTACGACTTCTTCGACCAGGTCGACCCGGACGCGGCGGTCGCGGTCGTCAACGAGCTGCGCGCGGGCGGTCGTCCGCAGCCCAGCCGGGGCGCCCGGCTCTGCACCCTCAAGGAGATGTCGCTGCAACTGGCCGGCTTCGCCGATCCGCGCGAGGAAGCGGTGGCCGACGGGCTGGCCGGCGACCCGACGCTGGCCGGGCTGCGGCTGGCCCAGCAGCACGGCATCTCGGTGGCCGGCTACGACCCGAACACCCCGATCAAGGGCAGCCAGACCGGTGACAAGCCGGCCCCGGCGACCACCCGGCCGGCCGCCGCCACCGGCAGCACCGCGCCGGACGTGAAGTCGCCGGACAACAAGTCGCCACAGGTGCGTACCGCCGAGACCCGGAACCCGGACGCGAAGACCGCGGTCCCGGACGCGCCCGGGACGACGCCGCCGGTCGACGGCGTACCGGCCGGACCGGCCGACGCGAAGTCCGCCGAGGCGGCCGGCACCGCCGCCAACAAGCCGGCCAGCGACGCCAAGCCGGCCGGCGACGGTACGGAGGCGCAGGAGCGCTCGCTGCAGTCGGCCGCGAGCGAAGAGGAGGCTGAGAAGTGACCACGACGCCTCGGCGGGAGACGCTGGAGAAGCTGACCCCGGTGCTCACCAAGCGCTGGCTGTCGCCGGACGCCTGGCGGCTCGACGTCTACCAGCGGCTGGACGGCTACGCGGCGCTGCGCAAGGCGCTCGCCGCCCACCCGGACGACCTGATCCAACTCGTCAAGGACTCCGGCCTGCGCGGCCGGGGCGGTGCCGGCTTCCCGACCGGACTCAAGTGGGGCTTCATCCCGCAGGGCGACGGCAAGCCGCACTACCTGGTGGTCAACGCCGACGAGGGCGAGCCGGGCACCTGCAAGGACCTGCCGCTGATGACCCACGACCCGCACTCGCTGGTCGAGGGCGTGATCATCGCCTCGTACGCGATCCGGGCCAACCGCGCCTACATCTACATCCGGGGCGAGGCGGTGCACGCGGCCCGGCGGCTGCGCAACGCCGTGCAGGAGGCTTACCGGGCCGGCTATCTCGGGGAGAACATCCTCGGTACCGGCTTCGACCTGGACCTGGTGGTGCACAGCGGGGCCGGGGCGTACATCTGCGGCGAGGAGACGGCGCTGCTGGACTCGCTGGAGGGGTTCCGGGGCCAGCCCCGGCTGCGCCCGCCGTTCCCGGCGACCCACGGCCTGTACGCCTGCCCGACCGTGGTCAACAACGTCGGCACCATCGCCAGCGTGCCGTACATCGTGCTGGGCGGGGCGGCCTGGTGGAAGAGCATGGGCACGGAGAAGTCCTCCGGGCCGATGATCTACTCCCTCTCCGGCCGGATCAACAACCCGGGGCAGTACGAAGCCGGGCTCGGCATCACGCTGCGCGAGCTGATCGAGCTGGCCGGCGGCATGCAGCCCGGGCACAACCTGCGATTCTGGACCCCGGGCGGCTCCTCGACCCCGCTGCTCACCGCCGAGCACCTGGACGTGCCGCTGGACTTCGAGGGGGTGGCGGCGGCCGGCTCGATCCTCGGCACCACCGCGACCCAGATCTTCTCCGACCAGGACTGCCCGGTCTACGCCACCTACCGGTGGCTGGAGTTCTATCACCACGAGTCGTGCGGAAAGTGCACGCCGTGCCGGGAGGGCAACTACTGGATGGTCCGCACCTACCGGCGGATCCTGGCCGGGCAGGGCACCCACGAGGACCTGGACACCCTGCTGGACACCTGCGACAACATCCTCGGCCGCTCGTTCTGCGGTCTCGGTGACGGCGCGACCAGCCCGGTGACCTCCTCGCTGCAGTACTTCAAGCAGGACTACCTCGACTACATCGAGGGCCGGACGGCTCCCAAGCTGTCGGAGAAGACCCTGGTAGGAGCGCACTAATGGTGAGCGCGAGGAGCGAGTGTTCCGGGGCGGCTCGCGTGGGACGCGGTCGCGCCGGAACACGAGTTGAGCTTGCGAGCCCCGCAGTCGCGAACGGAAGGCGGCTCTGACATGACGGACGTTGCGAAGCAGACCGAGACCGTCACGCTCACCATCGACGGCATCGAGGTGACGGCGCCGAAGGGTGCGCTGCTGATCCGGGTCGCCGAACAGCTGGGCATCGAGATCCCCCGGTTCTGCGACCACCCGCTGCTCGCCCCGGCCGGTGCCTGCCGGCAGTGCCTGGTCGAGGTGGAGGGGCAGCGCAAGCCGGTCGCCTCCTGCACCCAGACCGTCGCCGACGGCATGGTGGTACGCACCCAGCTCACCTCTCCGGTCGCCAAGAAGGCGCAGGAGGGGATCATGGAGCTGCTCCTGGTCAACCACCCGCTCGACTGCCCGATGTGCGACAAGGGCGGCGAGTGCCCGCTGCAGAACCAGGCGATGTCCACCGGCCGGACCGAGACCCGCTTCCACGAGCCCAAGCGGGAGTACGAGAAGCCGGTCAACATCTCCAGCCAGGTCCTGCTGGACCGGGAGCGCTGCGTACTCTGCCAGCGCTGCACCCGGTTCTCCGAGGAGATCGCCGGGGACAAGTTCATCGACCTGATGGGCCGGTCCAGCGCCGAAGAGATCAACGTCTACCGGGACGAGTACTACGGCGAGGAGAGCGCCGAGGGCGACGTCCCGTTCAACTCGTACTTCTCCGGCAACACCGTTCAGATCTGCCCGGTCGGCGCGCTGACCGGTGCGCAGTACCGGTTCCGGGCCCGCCCGTTCGACCTGGTCTCCACCCCGAGCGTCTGTGAGCACTGCTCGGCCGGCTGCGCCCAGCGCACCGACCACCGGCGCGGCAAGGTGATGCGCCGGCTGGCCGGCGACGACCCGGCGGTGAACGAGGAGTGGAACTGCGACAAGGGCCGCTGGGGCTTCCGGTACGCCACCGCCAACGAGCGGATCACCAAGCCGATGGTCCGGGACGCCAAGACCGGTGAACTGCGCGAGGCGTCCTGGAGCGAGGCGTTCGCCGTCGCCGCCGACGGGCTGCGCGAGGCGCGCGACTCCGCGCGCGGGGTCGGGGTGCTCACCGGCGGCCGGCTCACCGTCGAGGACGCGTACGCGTACGCGAAGTTCGCCCGGGTGGCGCTGCACAGCAACGACATCGACTTCCGGGCCCGGCCGCTCTCCGCCGAGGAGGCCCAGTTCCTGGCCAGCACGGTGGCCGGGACGACCGAGGTGACCTACGCCGACGTCGAGCGGGCGCCGGCCGTGGTGATCGCCGGGCTGGAGCCGGAGGAGGAGTGCCCGATCCTCTTCCTGCGGCTGCGCAAGGCGTACAACAAGCGCGGGCTGAAGGTGCTGGCGCTGGCCCCGTTCGTTACCCGGGGGCTGGCCAAGATCGGCGCGACGGTGCTGACCGCCGCCCCCGGCGACGAGGCCAAGCTGCTCGCCGGGCACGCCTCGGTCGCCGAGGCGCTGCGCCAGCCCGGCGCGGTGCTGCTGGTCGGCGAGCGGCTGGCCACGGTGCCGGGTGGGCTCTCCGCCGCCGCCGAGCTGGCCGAGCGTACCGGTGCCAAGCTGGCCTGGGTGCCTCGCCGGGCGGGCGACCGCGGCGCGGTCGACGCCGGCTGCCTGCCGAACCTGCTCCCCGGCGGACGCCCGGTGACCGACGCGGCCGGCCGGGCCGAGTTGGCCGGCGCCTGGGATCTGGCCGCCGGGGTCATCCCGAGCCAGCCCGGCCGGGACACCGACGGCATCATCGCGGCCGCCGCCGAGGGCTCACTCGGCGCGCTGGTGGTGGCCGGGGTCGACCCGGCCGACCTGGCCGACCCGAGGCTCGCCGACGCGGCCCTGGAGAAGGTGCCGTTCCTGGTCAGCCTGGAGCTGCGGCACAACGCGGTGACCCGCCGCGCCGACGTGGTCTTCCCGGTCGCCCCGGTGGTGGAGAAGGCCGGCAGCTTCCTCGACTGGGAAGGCCGGCTGCGCACCTTCGAGGCGGTGCTGAACACCACCGCGATGACCGACGCCCGGGTGCTGGACGCGATCGCCGCCCAGCTCGACGTGCGGCTCGGCACCGGCGACGTGAACAGCGTCCGCCGCGAGCTGGGTGCGCTGCCGGCGACCAAGGCCAACCGGACCGCCGCCCCGGCCGTCGAGCCGGCCGCGCCGGTCCGGCCCGGCCCGGGCGAGGCGGTCCTCGCCACCTGGCACCAGCTCATCGACGCCGGCACGCTGACCGAGGGCGACCCGGCACTCGGCGGCACCGCCCGGCCACCGGTGGTCCGGCTCGGCAAGGCCGCCGCTGAGGCGCTGGGAGTGGCCGAGGGCGACGCGGTCACGGTCGGCACCGACCGGGGCGCGCTGACCCTGCCGGCGGCGATCACCGACCTGCCGGACGACGTGGTCTGGCTGCCCACCAACTCGCCCGGCGCGAGCGTCCGGCGCAGCCTGGGCGCCACGTCCGGCGCGGTCGTCCGGCTCAGCGCCGGCCCGGCCACCCCGGTCGCCGCAGACGCGGCGGGCAAGCCGGGGCCGCTGCTGAACAGCGCTGGAGGTACCCGATGAAGCTGGTCTACCTCGCCCAGGATCCGACGCTGCAAGACTTCGGCAAGGATCCGTGGTGGCTCGTCCTGATCAAGATCGTGGGGGCGTTCGTCTTCGCGGTGCTGGCCACCCTGCTCGGCGTCTGGTTCGAGCGTCGGGTGGTGGCCCGGATGGCCCAGCGGCCCGGCCTGAACCAGATCGGCCCGTTCGGTCTGCTCCAGACCCTCGCCGACGGTATCAAGATGGCCTTCAAGGAGGACATCCTGCCGAAGGCGGCCGACAAGGTCGTCTACTTCTTCGCGCCGACCATCTCGACGATCTGTGCGGTGACCGCGCTGTCGGTGGTGCCGTTCGGTCCGATGGTGAGCATCTTCGGTGAGCGGACCCCGCTCCAGGTCACCGACGTCTCGGTGGCCGTACTGGTGCTGCTGGCCTGCTCCTCGATGGGCGTCTACGGCATCGTGCTCGGCGGCTGGGCCTCCGGGTCGACGTACCCGCTGCTCGGCGGTCTGCGCTCCAGCGCCCAGATGATCTCGTACGAGGTGGCGATGGGCCTGAGCATCGTCGCGGTCTTCATGACCGCCGGCACGATGTCGACCAGCGGCATCGTCAGCCAGCAGGCCGACGGCACCCGGCTCAACCTCTTCGGCGTGGTCGACCTGCCCGCCCCCGGCTGGTACGCGATCCTGCTGCTGCCGAGCTTCATCATCTTCTTCATCTCCACCGTCGGCGAGACCAACCGGGCGCCGTTCGACCTGCCCGAGGCCGAGTCGGAGCTGGTCGCCGGCTTCATGACCGAGTACAGCTCGCTGAAGTTCGCGCTCTTCATGCTCAGTGAGTACGTCGCCATGGTGACGATGTCGGCGGTCACCACGACGCTCTTCCTCGGCGGCTGGCGGGCACCCTGGCCGATCACGCTCTGGGAGGGCGCGAACTCCGGCTGGTGGCCGCTGCTCTGGTTCATGGGCAAGGTCATCGGTCTGGTCTTCGTCTTCATCTGGCTGCGCGGCACGCTGCCCCGGCTCCGCTACGACCAGTTCATGCGGCTGGGCTGGAAGGTGCTGCTGCCGATCAACCTGGTCTGGATCCTGGTCCTGGCCGGCATCCGCACCCTGCAGAAGGAGGATCTCGGCGACTCCACCCGCTACTCGGTGATCGCCGGTGCGGTGCTGGTGGTCCTGCTGGTGACGCTGCTCTGGCCGAGTAAGAAGCGGCCGCCGCAGCGGACCCTCCAGGAGAAGGTCAACCGGCGGCCGGCCGGGAGCTTCCCGCTGCCGCCGATGGATCTACAGGTGCCGCCGAGCCCCCGGATGAAACGGGCGGTCGCCGAGCGGGAGCCCGCGAACGTGGGAGCCGGGCAGCCGGGCGACGCCGGTACCGGACACGACGAGAAGGAGGTGTGACGTGGGCGCGATCACCGGGTCGTTCAAGGGTTTCGGGGTCACCTTCTCGCACATGTTCAAGAAGGTCGTCACCACCGACTACCCGTTCAAGCCGCCGGTCTCCGCCCCGCGCTACCACGGGCGGCACATCCTCAACCGGCACCCCGACGGGCTGGAGAAGTGCATCGGCTGCGAGCTGTGCGCCTGGGCCTGCCCGGCCGACGCGATCTACGTCGAGGGTGGCGACAACACCGAGGAGCAGCGCTTCTCGCCCGGCGAGCGGTACGCCAGCACGTACCAGATCAACTATGCCCGGTGCATCTTCTGCGGGCTCTGCATCGAGGCCTGCCCGACCCGTTCGCTGACCATGAGCAACGAGTACGAGCTGGCCCGGGACAACCGGCAGGACCTGATCTTCACCAAGGAGCAGCTACTGGCGCCGCTGCTGCCGGGGATGGAGCAGCCGCCGCACCCGATGCGGCTCGGTGACACCGAGAAGGACTACTACGTCGGCGCGCTGACCAACCCGGGCACCTCGGCCGGCGCCGAGCGGGCGCCCTGGTCCGAGACCGGCACGGTCGACGGCTCCGGTACGACGGGAGAACGGCCGTGACGACATCAGCGGTGCTCGCCGCGGCGGGTGGGGTGACCGGCGGGGAACAGGTGACCTTCTGGATCCTGGCCCCGCTCGCCCTGATCGGGGCGATCGGCACGGTCTGGGCCCGCAACGCGGTGCACTCCGCGCTCTGGCTGGTGCTGACCATGCTCTGCCTGGGCGTCTTCTACGTGCTCCAGTCCGGGCCGTTCATCGGCATGGTGCAGATCATCGTCTACACCGGCGCGATCATGATGCTCTTCCTCTTCGTGCTGATGCTGGTCGGCCGGGACGCGTCGGACTCGCTGATCGAGACGCTGCGCGGGCAGCGGATCGCGGCGATCCTGCTCGGCCTCGGCTTCGGTGCGCTGCTCGCCAGCGGCATGTGGCGGGCGCTCGGCCAGGCGGACGCGGTGGGCCTGGAGCAGGCCAACGCGAACGGCAACGTGCAGGGCATCGCCGCGCTGCTCTTCACCAGGTACGTCTTCGCCTTCGAGGTCACCTCGGCCCTGCTGATCACCGCGGCGGTCGGCGCGATGGTGCTGGCCCACGTCGAGCGGCGCCGTCAGGACCGGATGGACCAGGTCGCCACGATGAAGGCCCGGTTCCGTCCCGGCAACTACCCGGGACCGAAGCCCGGCCCCGGCGTGTACGCCACCTCGTCCTCGGTCGCCACCCCGGCCCGGCTGCCGGACGGCGGGCTGACCGAGCGGAGCGTTCCGAAGATCCTGCCGCAGCGTGAACTCTCCGCCGAGGAGAAGGCGCTGAAGGGGACGGAGAAATAAGATGTCGGACTTCCTGTCGGTGTCGCCGAACCACTACCTGATCCTCGCCTGCCTGCTCTTCACGGTCGGCGCGGTCGGGGTGCTGATCCGGCGCAACGCGATCGTCCTCTTCATGTGCATCGAGCTGATGCTCAACGCGGCCAACCTCGCGCTGGTCACGTTCAGCCGGATCAACGGCGACCTGAACGGTCAGATCATGGCGTTCTTCGTCATGGTGGTGGCCGCCGCCGAGGTCGTGGTCGGGCTGGCCATCATCATGACGATCTTCCGGACTCGGCGCTCGGCGAGCGTCGACGACGCCAACCTGTTGAAGTACTAAGAGGGGCCCACCAGTGGAACATTCTGTGGAGTACGCCCACGCCACGGGGTTGCTGGGCAGCGTGTGGCTGCTGGTGGCCATCCCGCTGGTCAGCGCGGCGATCCTCCTGCTGCTCGGCCGGCGTGCCGACCGGTGGGGGCACTGGCTCGGCGTGGCCAGCGTCGGCGCCATCTTCGTGCTCGGCCTGAGTTACTTCTTCTCGCTGCGGGGACTGGAGAACCGCTCGGTCGAGCTGAGCCTCTGGGACTTCATCGCGGTCGGTGACCTGCACGTCGACTTCGGACTGCTCTTCGACCCGCTGGCCGCGGTCTTCGTACTGCTGATCACCGGCGTGGGCTTTCTGATCCACGTGTACGCGGTCGGCTACATGTCGCACGACGCCGGCCGGCGGAAGTTCTTCGGGTTCTTCAACCTCTTCGTCGCGGCGATGCTGCTGCTGGTGCTCGGCAACAACTACGTGATGCTCTACGTCGGCTGGGAGGGCGTCGGTCTGGCGTCGTACCTGCTGATCTCCTTCTGGCAGGACCGGCCGAGCGCGGCCACCGCCGGCAAGAAGGCGTTCCTGATGAACCGGGTCGGCGACGCCGGCCTGGCGATCGCGATCTTCATCATGTTCGCCACCCTGGGCAGCACCCAGTACGCCGACGTCTTCAACGGGGCCAGCCAGCTCGCCGGAGGCACGGTGCTGGCGCTCGGCCTGCTGCTGCTGCTCGGCGCGACCGGCAAGTCCGGCCAGTTCCCGCTCCAGGCGTGGCTGCCGGACGCGATGGAGGGCCCGACCCCGGTCTCCGCGCTGATCCACGCCGCCACGATGGTGACCGCCGGCGTCTACCTGATCGCCCGGTCCAACCCGATCTTCTCGCTCGACCCGACGCTCCAGACCATCGTGGTCAGCGTCGGCGCGCTCACCCTGCTGATGGGCTGCATCATCGGCGCGGCCAAGGACGACATCAAGCGGGTGCTCGCCTGGTCGACGGTGAGCCAGATCGGCTACATGTTCCTCGGCGTCGGGCTCGGCGGCGGGGCGTACGCGCTGGCCATCATCCACCTGCTGGCGCACGGCTTCTTCAAGGCCAACATGTTCCTCGGGGCCGGCTCTGTGATGCACGGCATGAAGGACCAGGTGGACATCCGCCGGTTCGGCGGGCTGGCGAAGTACATGAAGATCACCTGGGTCACCTTCGGGCTCGGCTGGCTGGCGATCATCGGCATGTGGCCGTTCTCCGGCTTCTTCACCAAGGAGCCGATCATCGTCGAGGCGTTCGCCCGGGACGACTGGACCGCCTGGCTGTACGGCGGCGCCGCGCTGCTCGGTGCCGGGCTGACCGCCTTCTACATGACCCGGCTCTTCGTGCTCACCTTCCACGGGCCGAAGCGCTGGACCGAGGACATCGAGCACCCGCACGAGTCCCCGGCGGTCATGACCGTGCCGCTGATCCTGCTGGGCCTCGGCTCGGTGGTCGCCGGTGGGCTGATGGCGACCCCGGTCGCCGACTGGTTGACCCCGGTGCTCGGGCACGGGGAGCACCACGAGCCGGTGCTCTCGCACACCGTGATCACCGTGCTCTCGCTGGTCCTGACCGTGCTCGGCGCCGGCCTGGCCTGGTTGCTGTTCCGCAACGGCACCGCACTGGTGGAGCAGCCGGCCGGCCCGGTGGTCCGGGCGGCCCGGCGCAACCTCTACACCGACGCGTTCAACGAGGCGGTCTTCGAGAAGCCGGGCATCTTCCTCACCCGGGCACTGGTCTTCCTGGACAACCGGGGCATCGACGGGCTGGTCAACGCGCTCGCCGCCGCGGTCGGCGGTGGATCGGGCCGGTTGCGCCGGCTGCAGACCGGCTTCGTCCGGTCGTACGCGATGTCCATGCTGACCGGCGCCGTACTGGTGGTGGCGGCGTTCCTGGCGGTCCAACTGGGGTGGTTCGCGTGACCGACGGATACCGATCGGGCACTGACGACGGAGGTAAGGCCGAATAATGTCCGACTTCCCCTTCCTCTCGGTGCTCACCGTCGCGCCGCTGGTCGGCGCGCTGGTGGTGGTCTTCCTGCCGGCCCGCCGTGGCGAGCTGGCAAAGCGGATCGCGCTCGGCTGGTCGCTGGCCGTGCTGGTGCTCTCCGTCTTCATGTGGATCGCCTTCGAGGCCGGCGGCGACCGGCTCCAGCTCCGCGAGTCGTACTCGTGGATCCCGCGCTGGGGGGTGAACTTCACCTTCGCCGCCGACGGCATCGCGCTGGTCATGCTGATGCTGATCGCCCTGCTGGTGCCGCTGGTGATCCTGGCCTCCTGGCACGACGCGGAGAAGTCGAAGCGCTCCGTGCCGGTCTACTTCGCGCTGCTGCTCTTCCTCGAGTGCACGATGATCGGCGTCTTCGCCGCCGCCGACGTCTTCCTCTTCTACGTGTTCTTCGAGGTCATGCTCGTCCCGATGTACTTCCTGATCGGCAGCTACGGCGGCCACCAGCGGCAGTACGCGGCGGTGAAGTTCTTCCTCTACTCGCTGGTCGGCGGACTCTTCATGCTGGCCGCGGTGATCGGGCTCTGGGTGGTCGGCGGCAAGACCTTCGACTGGCAGGCGCTGACCCAGATCGACATCTCCACCGGCACCGAGCGCTGGCTCTTCCTCGGCTTCTTCCTCGCCTTCGCGATCAAGGCGCCGTTCTTCCCGTTCCACACCTGGCTGCCGGACGCCGGTGGCGCCGCCCCGGCCGGAGCCGCCGCGCTGCTGGTCGGGGTACTGGACAAGGTCGGCACCTTCGGCATCCTGCGGTACTGCCTGCCGCTCTTCCCCGAGGCGTCGAAGTGGTTCGCCCCGTACGCCATCGCGCTGGCGCTGATCGGCATCATCTACGCCGCCCTGCTGGCGGTCGGGCAGAACGACCTGAAGCGGCTGGTGTCGTACACCTCGATCGCGCACTTCGGCTTCATCGGCGTCGGCCTCTTCGCCTTCACCACCCAGGCCGGCACCGGCGCGGTGCTCTACATGGTCAACCACGGCCTCGCCACCGGGCTGCTCTTCCTGGTGGTCGGCATGCTGGTGGCCCGGCGCGGGTCCGCGCTGATCACCGACTTCGGCGGCGCCGGCAAGCTGGTACCGCTGCTCGCCGGGGTGTTCTTCTTCGCCGGCCTCGCCTCACTGGCACTGCCCGGCACGGCACCGTTCATCTCCGAGTTCCTGGTGCTGATCGGCACCTACACGGTGAACAAGCCGGTCGCGATCATCGCCACCGTCGGGATCATCCTGGCCGCCGCGTACGTGCTGTGGATGATCCAGCGGACCACCCAGGGCACGCTGAACCCGGCGCTGTCCGGGGTGGAGGGGATGCGGCGGGACCTGTCGGTGCGGGAGAAGGTCGTGGTCGCCCCGCTGATCGCGTTGCTGCTGCTGCTCGGCTTCTACCCGAAGCCGGTCACCGACGTCATCAACCCCGCCGTCCAGGCCACCATGGAGCAGGACCTCGGCACGCAGGATCCGGCGCCGACGGTGGGCACCGTCCAGGAGGCACACCGGTGAGCGGGCCCTCAGTCGCGCACGTAAGGAAGGTCCGGTAATGGATCTGAAGCCACCGAATCTCGACTACGCGGCTCTCGCGCCGATCCTGATCCTGTTCGGGGCGTCGCTGCTCGGTGTCCTGGTCGAGGCGTTCGTACCCCGGAGGAGCCGGCACCTGACCCAGCTCGTCCTCGGCCTGCTGGCCGTGGTCGGTGCGCTGGTCGTGGTGGTGCTGAACGCGCACGACCGGCTGGTCACCGCCGGCTCGGCGATCGCGGTCGACGGCCCGACGCTCTTCCTCCAGGGCGCGATCCTGGTGCTCTCCGGAATGGCGCTGCTGCTGATCGGTGAGCGGTCGGTGCAGCGCGGCGGCGCGTTCGTGGCGCACGCCGCGGTCACCGTCGGATCGCCGGAGGACCAGCGGCAGGCCGCCGACGAGGGCGGGGCGACCGAGGTCTACCCGCTGACCCTGTTCGCCATCTCCGGCATGCTGCTCTTCGTCGCCGCGAACGACCTGCTGACGATGTTCATCGCGCTGGAGGCGTTCTCGCTGCCGCTCTACCTGCTCTGCGCGCTGGCCCGGCGCCGGCGGCTGCTGAGCCAGGAGTCGGCGCTGAAATACTTCCTGCTCGGCTCGTACGCCTCGGCGTTCTTCCTCTTCGGGATGGCGCTGGTCTACGGCTTCACGGTCGGGGCCGGCGGCACCGGCTCCGGTGGTGGGGTCGACTTCGGCACCATCCGGACCGCGGTCACCGACTCCGCCGCCAGCGAGGTGCTGCTCTTCGCCGGGCTCGCGCTGCTCTCCATCGGCCTGCTGTTCAAGATCGCCGCGGCGCCGTTCCACGTCTGGACCCCGGACGTCTACCAGGGCGCCCCGACCCCGATCACCGGCTTCATGGCCGCCTGCACCAAGGTCGCCGCGTTCGGTGGTCTGCTCCGGGTGCTGCACGTCGCGTTCTCCGGGGCGAGCTGGGACTTCACTCCGGTGCTCGGCGCCATCGCGGTACTGACCATGCTGGTCGGGGCGGTGCTCGCGGTCACCCAGACGGACATCAAGCGGCTGCTCGCGTACTCCTCGGTGGCGAACGCCGGTTACCTGCTGGTCGGTGCCCTGGTGCTCTCCAAGGACGGGCTCTCCAGCACGATGTTCTACCTCGTCGCGTACGGCTTCACGGTGCTCGCCGCGTTCGGCGTGGTGACCCTGGTCCGGGACGCGGACGGCGAGGCGACCCACCTGTCCCGGTGGGCCGGGCTGGGCCGGCGTTCGCCGCTCTACGCCGGGCTGTTCACCTTCCTGCTGCTCGCCTTCGCCGGTATCCCGCTGACCAGCGGCTTCACCAGCAAGTTCGCGGTGTTCGGGGCGGCGCTCGACGCCGGTCAGGTCTGGCTGGTGATCGCGGGTGTGCTGACCAGCATGATCCTCGCCTTCCCGTACCTGCGGGTCGTGGTGATGATGTGGCTCTCCGAGCCGGGCGAGTCCACTCCGACGGTGTCGCTGCCGGGTGGGCTGACCGCAGCGGCCCTGATGATCGGGGTCGTCGCCACGCTGGTACTCGGGGTCGCCCCGGCGCCCCTGCTGGATCTCGCCAACGGCGCCGCCGAATTCGTCCGATGACGGGCCGCCCCCACGCCCGTTCCGAGGTCAACCGCCCCCGACCAGGGGTTGGCCGGTGGGTGTGGCATGGTTGAAGGCGTGGGGGGAACGGCTGGCGGCATGGCGGCGCTCGGGCTGGACACGATCGGGCTCGAGTTCGCGGATGCCCGCGTGGAAGCATCGGTGGCCAGCGTGCTGGCCAGAGTGGAGACGGAGCTGCGCGACAACGTCGCCAGCGCCGATCCAATGGTGGACGAGGCTGCCCGGCACCTGGTCGATGCCGGCGGCAAGCGGTTCCGGCCACTGCTGGTGGCGCTGGGCGCCCAGTTCGGTGATCCGGCCGCCCCGCAGGTCGTACCGGCGGCGGTGGTGATGGAGCTGACCCACCTCGCCACGCTCTACCACGACGACGTGATGGACGAGGCGCCGGTGCGCCGGGGTGCGCCGAGCGCCAACTCCCGGTGGGGCAACTCGGTGGCGATCCTGGTCGGCGACTACCTCTTCGCCCGGGCCGCCGACATCGCCGCCGACCTCGGCACCGAGGCGGTCCGGTTGCAGGCCCGGACGTTCGCCCGGCTGGTGCACGGGCAGATCGCCGAGACCGTCGGCCCGCGCGACGCCGACCCGGTCGCGCACTACCTGAACGTGATCGCCGAGAAGACCGGTTCGCTGATCGCCACCTCGGCCCGCTTCGGCGGCATGTTCGGTGGCGCCCAGGCGACGCACATCGAGGCGCTGGCCGGGTACGGCGAGACCATCGGGGTGGCCTTCCAGCTCTCCGACGACCTGCTCGACATCTCCTCCGAGTCGGTGCAGTCCGGCAAGACCCCCGGCACCGATCTGCGGGAGGGCGTGCCGACCCTGCCGGTGCTCTACGCGCTCGGCGCCGACGACGGCGACGCGGCGTCGGTACGGCTGCGCGAGATCCTCTCGCTCGGCCCGATCACCGACGACGCGCTGCACGCCGAGGCGCTCGGCCTGCTCCGCGAGTCTCCGGCGCTGAAGCGGGCCCGGGAGACCGTCCGCAGCTACGCAGAGGAGGCCCGGTCCTGCCTCGCCCCGCTGCCCGACACCGGCCCGCGGCAGGCCCTCGAATCGCTCTGCGACTTCATCGCCGACCGCACCGGCTGAGCGGCGCGACGGCCCTGCTCCACACGACCGACCGTGGGCACCGTCCCTGGGCGGCCCGTGTCGTACCACGGTGCTTAACTCTCGGACATGGAGTTCGACGCTACATTCGGCCGATTCCGGCAGGCGTGTGTCGACCGGTTCGGCGAGCCGGCGGGCGCACGGCTGGCGGCGCTGGCCCGGCCGGGTTTCGGCCTCGACCGGGCGACCGACGCCGAGCCGGCCACCGGTCGGTCCGCGCTCGGCGGTCCGGCACTGCTCGATCCGGGAACCCCCTGGCCGGACTACGACGGCTTCCCGTTGAGCCTGCTGGCCGTGCTGGACACCGACGCGCTCGCCGGTTGGCTCGGCGAGCACCTGCCTCGGCGGGTCGGGCTGCTCAACGTCTTCATCCTGGAGCCGCGCCGGGGTGTGCCGTACCCGCCGGACATGGACTTCGACGATCCGCGCTGGTTGCGGGTGATCCCGGCGGACCCGGCGACGGCGGTGGAGGTGACGACTCCGGCCGGGGACGCGGCCGTCTTCGACCGGACTCCGCTGCACGCCGAGCCCGTCCTGACGATGCCGGACAAGTGGAGCGACGCCGTGCACGGCATCGACTTCGGCGGGGAGGACATGCTCAACGTCGCGTACGCCGTGGCCGACCTCTACGAATCCTCCCCGGACGTGGCGGAGGCCGCCGGTCCCGGTTCGACCTTCGGATGGCCGGTCGGAGAGATCGGCGCGATCCAGAAGTGGGAGGACAGCCACACGCACCTGCTGAAGCTCTGCAACGGGCCGTCCGAGATCCCGACGCTCTACTTCTCGATCCCGACCGACGCCTTCCGGGCGGGTGACTTCAGCCGGGCGGTGGTGAGCCAGGAGACGTACTGAGCGGGTCCGGGTGCCGCCGGAGGAGCATCCGCCGGCCGACGAGCATGAGGGCGGCGGCGAGCAGCATCGCCACCGCGGCGGTGAGCCACATCGCCGGATAGCCGAGGTGCCCGGCGATCGCGCCCAGCCCGAGCGGGCCGAGGCAGCCGCCCGCGTACACCCCGGTCTGGGTGATCGAGGTCGCGGCCGGCGCCTGTGGATGGAGCCGGACCACCGCGAAGTTCAGCAACCCTGGCCAGGCCCAGCCGATGCCGAAGCCGAGCGTGACGCCGGCAATCAGCGGCGCGACTCCGGTCAGGGCGAGCAGCGTCAGCGCGGCGGCGCCGACGGTCAGCATGCCGGCGATGACCGCGACGTGGCCACCGGAGCGGCGGTCGGCCCACCAGCCGGCCCCGACCCGACCGACCAGGCAGAGCGCCCCGCCGAGGGTCAGCACCAGCCCGGCGAGCCCGGGGGAGAGGCCGCGGACCACCGCCGAGTCGACCGCGAACGTGCCCAGGGCGTTCGCCGCGCCGGCGGCGAGGGTGGCGGCGACGCCGAGCGTCACCAGCGCCCCGCTGGCCCCGCCGCCCCGCTGCCGGGTTGCCCGGCTGGTCGGGCGCCGGTCCAGCGGTACGAGTGGCAGGGTGGCCAGCGCCAGTCCGGCGGCGAGGACGAAGGCCCAACGCCAGCCGGCGGTCAGCGCCACCGCCGGTACGGCGGCACCGGCGAGCAGGGTCGCGGTCGGGATGGCGGCCTGCTTGATACCGAACGAGAGGCCCTGCCGGCCGGGCGGTACGCCCCGGGCCAGCGCGGTGTTGCTGGCGAGCTGCCCGAGGGCGTTGGCGCCCGCGCCAATCGCCAGCAGCCCGACCAGGGCGGCGTAGGAGCGGGCCAGAGTAGCGACGGCCAACGTGGTGGCCGCGGCGAGCAGGACGCCGGCCCGGGCGACCACGACCGGCCCGAACCGCTCGACGAGCGCGCCGGACGGGATGGAGGCCAGCGCGCTGACGCCGAAGTAGACGGCGACCGCCAGGCCGAGCCCGGCGGGTGAGAAGCGCAGCTCGTCGCCGAGTTGTACGGCGAGTCCGCCGACCAGGAAGACCGGAAGGACACAGGCGACGGTGGTGGCGGCGGCACCGAGGACCGTACGTCCGGGGCGGGAGAAGGTTACGGGGGGCGGGGGCGACACTGGGAATTCGACCATTTGGGACGAGCCTACGCGAGCCACCCGTATGAACCGATCGTGTCCGCGGCTGTACGCACGGTCGCTGTAGATCTGGCATCCTCAATCCGATCGGGCATTTCGCAGGCGCCCGGTTTTTCATATTCTGTAAGTCCCCGGCGGCGGAGGTGGTTGTGCGCGACCCCTTGGCGGAACCTTCGGACCTGATCCGCAGCGTGTCGCGTGCCTTGCGCGTGCTCGAAGCGGTGGGACGGGCACCGAAGGGCCTGACCGTGAAACAGATTGCCCGGCGTTGCGAGTTGACTGTGGCCACCACCTACCACCTGGTGCGCACGCTCGCCTACGAGGGCTACGTGATCAGGCGCGAAGACGGCACGTACATCGTCGGGTTGGAGGTGGCGGACCGGTACCGCGAACTGGTCACCGCGTTCCGTGGGCCGCCGGCGGTGGGTGAGTCGCTGCGCCGGGCCGCCTCGGACACGGGCTACAGCCACTACCTGGGGCGGTTCGTCGGCGGGCAGGTGGCGGTGACCGCGGTCGCCGAGGGGCCCCGGTCGCCGTACCTGGAGGACCTGGTGCCCGGCTTCGACGAGGGCGCCCACGCCACCGCGCTCGGCAAGGCGCTGCTGGCCACCCTCACCCCGGAGCAGCGGTTCCGCTACCTGCGCGAGTACGGCATGCGGCCGTTCACCTCGGCGACCCTGGTCGCCGCCGACGCGTTCGAGGCGGACCTGGCGGCCGGCGACCGGCGCGGGATGCACCTGGAACTGGGCCAGTTCCGGCACGGCGTCGCCTGCGCGGCCGTGCTGGTCACCCCGGACAAGGACATGGAACGGCGGGTGGTGCTCGCCTGCGCGCTGCCGGCGGCCGAGATGATGACCTCGGCCCGGGTGGTCCGGGCCAAGCTGCTCGCGGTCGCCCGCGCCGTCGCCGACGGCCTCGCCACCGAAACCTGACCCGACCCCCGAACCAGAACGTGGTCTCCTGCTACCCCTTCAGGGGGAGCAGGAGACCACGGCGGAGGCGTTGCTCGGGTCAGCTTCCGACCACGTCGCCGTCGAGGCGCCAGGTGACCACCACGCCGGGCTTGGCGAAGTCGCCGTCCGGCCAGTTCGACGCCGGGTTCTCCAGCGACGCCCCGGTCAGCTCGCCCGGGTGCTGCACCGCGACGAAGACCGAGCGGTTGTCCGTGGTGATGAACGGCCCGCAGGTCTCCGCGCCGACCGGCACGGTGAGGAACTGCTTGAGGTGCCCGCGCTCCGGCCCCTCGATGGCGGTGGCGAAGAGGCCGTCGTTGCTGCCCAGCGCGTTGCCGTCGGTGGAGATCCAGAGGTTGCCGGAGCCGTCGAACGCCACGTTGTCCGGGCAGGAGATCGGCGACACCTTGGTCTTGTCGTAGCCGGCGAAGTACGTCGACGCGTCGGTCGGGTCGCCGCAGACGATCGGCACCGACCAGGAGAACGTCTCCGAGGTGTTGTCGCCCCGGTCCTCGACCAGCTCAAGCACGTGCCCGTGCTTGTTGTTGGTCCGCGGGTTCGCCTCGTCGGCCTTCGGGTTGGTGGCGACACCCCGGTTGGTGTTGTTGGTCAGTGCCACGTACACCTTGCCGGTGAGCTGGCTCGGCTCGACGTCCTCCGGACGGTCCATCTTGGTCGCCCCGACCGCGTCACCGGCGAGCCGGGTGAAGGTGAGCACGTCGGCGGCGGTCATGCCGGGGACGTACGACGTGTTGCCCCGGACCAGCTTGATCCACGTGCCCCGGCCGTTGAACGCGCCGTCGGCGGGCAGCTTGCCCGAGCCGTCGATCTCGCCGGCGCTGGTCTGGTCGAGCTTCGCGACGTAGAGGGTGCCGGACTCCAGCAGGGTGAGGTTGTGCTCCCGGGCGGTCCAGGAGTCATCCTTCTTGAACTTCTTGTCCGAGACGAACTTGTAGAGGTAGTCGAACCGCTCGTCGTCGCCCATGTACGCCACGACCCGGCCGTCCTTGGCCACGATGACGTTCGCGCCCTCGTGCTTGAACCGGCCCAGCGCGGTGTGCTTGCGCGGCTTCGACTCCGGGTCGAACGGGTCGACCTCGACGATCCAGCCGAACCGGTGCGCCTCGTTGGGGTGCTTCGCCAGGTCGAACCGCTCGTCGGCGCGCTCCCACTTACGGCTGTCCGACGGGTAGCGGGCGGTGGTGGTGATGCCGTACCGGGCCAGCTTCGGCTTGAGCGTCTCCGGCGCCCCGTCGGCGCCGACGAAGTACTGGTTGAAGTTCTCCTCGCCGGAGAGCACGGTGCCCCACGGGGTGATCCCGCCGGCGCAGTTGTTCAGGGTGCCGATCGCGGTCCGGCCCCTCGGGTCGGCCGTGGTCTTCAGCCAGGCCGAGCCGGCCGCCGGGCCGGTGAACTCGAACCTCGTGGTGTGCGCGGTGATCCGCCGGTTGTACTTCAGCCGGCCCTTGCGGACCGGCCTCCACTCGCCGCTCTCGCCGACCCGCTCCAGCTCCACCACCGAGAGCCCGTGCGCGGCCATCGCCACCCGGATCTGCTCGACGCTCATCACGTCGAAGGTGGTGAAGTTCGGGAACATCAGGTTCTCGTTGGTGTACTCGTGGTTCACCACCAGCAGCGCCCGCTCGCCCTTGCGGTCCAGCGGGAGTACGCCGACGAAGTCGTTGTTGTAGCCGAACTGCTGCGACTGCCGGGCGGCGGTCTGCTTGTGCACGTCCAGCTCGGGCGCGCCGGGCAGCACCGGGTCGCCCCAGCGGATCACCACGGAGTGGTCGTACCCGTTCGGCACCACCAGGCTGTCGAGCTTGTTCGGCGGGATCGGCTTGAAGGTGAGCGCCGCGTTGCCGGGCCGCCGGGCCGGGGTGAAGCTGTCCACCTCGGGCAGCGCCGGGCCGGATCCGTTCCTGGGGGCGGCCATCGCCGGCGACCCGGCGAGCGCGCCGGCTGCCGCGCCACCGAAGCCGAGCACCAGCGCACCGACCGCGCCGGCCCGGACGACTCCGCGCCGGCTCACCTCGGCCTGGACCACGTCCCCGAAGTACGGGTTGTCGGACTCGTTGGGCACCGGGTGCGCACAGGCGTTCCCACAGCGGTATATGCAGGTCATGGCGTCGCGCCCGCCGTGGCCCGCCGGGCCGAGCAGGGGGAGCAGCCGGGGTCGCTCGGTCATGGAGATGGAGCCTCCTCGCCAATGTCAGGGATGCGCGCCCTTGACGCCTCGGGTAATGCGCACGAGGGCGCGTGCCTGCCGGACGCTAGGAGTACGCCGTGAGCGGCGTCCGGCCCTCCGGTGAACCACGGGTGAACATCCCCAGGAAGCGGGCTGTTCCGGGCGCTGTCGTCCGACGGGCCGACGCCGGGATGTCCGGCAGGGTGACCGGGCCCGGCCGGTAGGCCGATGTCGTCCCGCCGTCCCGTCCTGAGTTCACCCCGGCCGAGCATCTCGCCCGCCTCCGGTTGAACCGTCTTGGCGGCGGATGCGTGAAACCGAGAGCCGGGGCTGGTCGGAGCCGAGCGGGCGGGAGGCGAGGAGACATCAGCGACCAGGACGCCGAACTGCTGCGCGCCATGCACGACGAGCACGGTGACGCGCTGCTGGCGCATGCCCTGCGACTGACCGGCGGCGACCGGCAGCGGGCCGAGGACCTGGTGCAGGAGACGCTGTTGCGGGCGTGGCGGCATCCGGAGGCGCTCGACCCGCAGCGGGGGCCGGTGCGGGCCTGGCTCTTCACCATCGCCCGCAACCTCGCCATCGACGCCTGGCGGCGGCGTAGCGCCCGGATCGGCGAGGTGGTCACCGACGAACTGCCCGAGCCGCCGCAGGTGGTCGACGAGGCGGACCGGGCGGTGGAGGCATGGACGGTGGCGGAGGCGCTCAACCGGCTCTCGCCGTCGCACCGCGAGGTGCTGGTGGAGTGCTTCTACCAGGGCCGGTCGGTGACCGAGGCGGCCGCCCGGCTGGGCGTACCGCCGGGCACGGTGAAGTCGCGGACGCACTACGCGCTGCGGTCGCTGCGACTGGTACTGGCGGAGATGGGGGTGACCGGGTGACGAATTGCGAGTACGCCCACGACGACGGGGCGTACGTGCTGGGCGCCCTGTCTCCCGCCGAGCGGGCCGCGTACGAGCGGCACCTGGCCGGCTGCCCGGCGTGCCGGGAGGCGGTCGCCGAGATCGCTGTACTGCCGGGGCTGCTGGGCCGGCTCGATCCGGCTGGGCTGGAGGAGATCGCCACCGCACCGAGCACCGGTGAACGGCTGCCGAAGCTGCTCGACGAGGCCCGGGCCCGCCGGCACCGGGAGCGGCGACGCGGCCGGCTCCAGGCCGCCGGGCTGTCGATGGTCGCCGCTGTCCTTGCCGCGCTGGTCGGATTCGGCGTGGCCGTACCGGTGGTGGGTCGGGAGCCCGGCACCGACGTCGAGGTGCGGATGGTCGCCATGCAGCCGGTGCAGGGGAACGTCCCGGTCAGCGCCGAGATCGGCTTCGACGGTACGCGCTGGGGCACCGTGATCACGATGCGCTGCCAGTACGCGAAGACCAGGGACTACACCAAGGCGTACACCTTCCGGCTGGTGGCGCACGGCCCGAACGGCGAGACGGAGCAGATCGGCTCCTGGCTCGCCGCTCCCGGTGACGACGCCACCTTCACCGGCGTCACCCGGTTCACCCGCTCCGAGCTGATCCGGCTCGAACTTCTCCGTTACGACAACACCCCGCTGCTCGCCTACGACGTCCCGTAGGTCGCGGGCGGTCGTGTCCCGGGGCGCCGCCGGGGCACGCCAGCACCGGCGAGGCCACCGGTTTGACGAACCCGCTGACCGAGTACCACTTCATCTGGGTTCTGTCTCGCGGATCATGAGGTTGACGAGCGACCCGGACCGGCCGACCCGGATGGCCGGTCCGGGCAGTAGCGGTGCGGTGCGGTGCGGTGCGTGGACTGTCGAGCTGGGTGCACAGACGGGGCACGCAGAGCCGGGTTGGCGGCTTGGCGGGTTGCCCGGACGGCCCGGGACAGTGGGCGCACAAGCGGGGCAGCTCGACAGTCCCTCGGGCAGCTACCCGGACCCCGGCACCACCGCACACCCGACCCGACGCCAGGAGACCGCCGACCCGAAAGGGAGGATTCGCGGGCAGCGGAGGCCATCGGCCGGTCACGGGGTGAACTCACCACGAAGATCCACACCCTGGCCGACGGCGTGACCGTTGCCTCGCTACCCGTCATCCCCGAGCCCAACGACAGATCGCGAACAGGAAGCGGCGGGGACGACGCGACTCCGGGCCGAAGCTGCCGCCGGCAGGAACTCAGCGCGGGCGGTCGACCCGGCCCTCGGTCCAGACCGGCTCGTCGGTCTCGGTGACCCGGCCATCCGCGCCGAAGAGCAGGTAACGATCGGTGTGTGCGGCGAACCATCGGTCGTGGGTGACCGTGAGAACCGTGCCGGCGAAGCCCTCCAAGCCCCGTTGCAGCGCGTCGGCGCTGGCCAGGTCGAGGTTGTCGGTCGGCTCGTCGAGCAGCAGCAGGGTCGCCCCGGCCAGTTCGAGCAGCAGGATCTGCAACCGCGCCTGCTCTCCGCCGGAGAGGCTCTGGAACGGCTGGTCCCAGGCGGGCGCGATCTCGTAGCGGGCCAGCGCCGCCATCGCGTCGTTGCGGATCAGGGCATGCTCGGTCATCAGGATCTCGGCGGGGGTCCGGCCGTACAGGTCGGGGCGGGCGTGGGTCTGGGCGAAGAGCCCGGGTACGACCCGGGCCCCGAGCCGCACGGTGCCCCGGTGCGGGACCTGATCAGCCCCGGCCAGCAGCCGGAGGAACTGTGACTTGCCGGAGCCGTTGGAGCCGAGCACGGCGACCCGTTCGCCGTACCAGATCTCCAGGTCGAAGGGGCGCATCAGCCCGGTCAGTTCGAGCTGCTGGCAGACGAGGGCCTGTTTGCCGGTACGCCCGCCGCGCAGCCGGATCCGCACGTTCTGCTCCTTCGGCGGCCGGGTCGGCGGCCCCGCCTCCTCGAACCGGGCCAGTCGACTCCGCGCCGCCCGGTACGCCGAGGCGAGCGCGTCGTTGCGGGCGGCGCCCTGCCGGGCGGTGTGCACCAGGTGCCGGAGCCGGGCGTGCTCCTCCGCCCACCGTCGGCGTCGGTCGTCGAGCCGGTCGATCCGGTCCCGCCGGGCGGCCGGATAGCTGGCGAAGCCGCCGCCGTGCACCCAGACCTGCCGATCCTCGACGGTGACGATCCGGTCGGCTGCCTCGGCGAGCAGTTGCCGGTCGTGCGAGACCAGCAGCACGGTCTTGGTGCTGGCCCGCAGTTGCCGCTCCAGCCACTGCTTGCCGGGTACGTCGAGGTAGTTGTCGGGCTCGTCGAGCAGCAGCAGTTGGTCGGGGCCGCGCAGCAGGGCCTCCAGTACGAGTCGTTTCTGTTCGCCGCCGGAGAGGGTGTTGACGTCCCGCCCGGCAGCCCGCTCGTACGGCAGCCCGAGCGCCTCGGTGGTCACGGCGTCCCAGACGACTTCGAGGTCGTAGCCGCCGGCCTCGACGTACTCGGTGACGGCGTGCGCGTAGCGGAGCTGGGCCCGCTCGTCGTCGCGTTCGCGCAGCGCCTGCTCGGCGGCGGCGAGTTCGGCGGCGGCCTGGCGGATCCGCTCGGGTGCCACCGAGAGCAGCAGGTCGCCGACGCTGCGGTGGTCGCGGATGGTGCCGATGAACTGGCGCATCACGCCGAGCCCGCCGGAGGTGACGATCTCGCCGGCGACCGGGGTCAGGTCTCCGGCGACCAGCCTGAGCAGGGTGGTCTTGCCGGCGCCGTTCGGCCCGACCAGCGCGGCGGTGACCCCGTCGGCGACCCGGAACGAGACGTCGTGCAGGAGTGGCCGCCCGTCCGGCAGCCGGTGGTGCAGGTGCCTGATCTCGACGTGTGCCACGGGACCTCCGGCGAGGCATCTAGACCGACGTTCTAGAGTCTAGAACAACGTTCTAGAGCCGGAACACCGGACTAGAATACGGGGCATGACAGGTGTGTGGTTGCGACCTCCGCGCTCCCCGGGCCGCAGCGGGCCGCCGCTGCACCGGGACCGGATCGTCGCCGCGGCGGTCGAACTGCTCGACCGGGAGGGCGTCGCCGGGCTCACCATGCGCCGGCTGGCCGAGCGGCTGGGCGCCGGGTCGACCACGCTCTACTGGCACGTGACCAACAAGGACGACGTACTCGACCTGGCGCTGGACCAGATCTTCGGCGAGGTGGCACTGCTCGGGGCGTCGACCGGGGACTGGCGGGCCGACGTCGAGACGCTGCTGCTCGGCTGGCGGGCGGCGATGCTCCGGCACCCGTGGTCGGCGGCGCTGGTCGGCCGGCCGCTGCTCGGGCCGAACGTGCTGACCCGGACCGAGTTCCTCCAGTCCGCGCTGCACCGGGCCGGGCTGGTCGAGCCGGATCTGAGTGCCGCCACGCACGCGCTGGCCAACTACGTCATCGGCGCCGCCGTCACGCTCTCGTCGTGGCGGCGGCTGGACGATCCCGAGTCGCGGCAGGCGGCCCGACAGCACCTCGCCGCCCAGCGGGACCGCTATCCCACCCTGGTCGAGACCGGGCACCTGGACGACCGGGACGAGGACGACACGTTCCGGCGCGGCCTGGCGTACCTGCTCGACGGCCTGCCCGCCGAGGGGCCGCGCCGAGCGGTCAGCGGCGGCGGAGCTTCTGGCGCAACCGGGCGGTGACCCGGCCCGGGGTGACCGGCACGACCGAGATCATCAGCCGGCCGGACTCGTCCCGAGTCGGGGTGAGCAGATAGAGCCGGGCGCCACGGCGGCGTACCAGCGGCACCGCCCGGTCCAGCCGCGGTGCCCGCAGCGCCGCCGCGCCACCCGCACCCGCCGCGCTGTTCGCGCCGAGCGCGCGGTCGGGGTCGAACGGGCCCACCTGGGCCGAGACGATCCGGCGCCGGCCGGTCGCGATGCCGCCGTCGAGCAGGTCGGCGGCGCGGAACCTGATCCGTACCGTGCTGCCGGCGTCGCCCCGGGCGAGCACCACGGTCTCGGCCGGGATCTCCTCCGCGCTCACGGTGAGCGGGTCGGCACCGGCCCCGGTCAGGTCCGGCAGCGGCGAGTACGCGGTGATCGTCAGCACCCGCTCGCCCCGCTCGTCGTCCTCCCAGCCGAAACCGGTGGCGTCGAGCTTGGCCGGCCACTCCGGTACCGCCGTCACGTCGAAACAGGAGTCCGGCAGGCCGCGCGCCGGATCGCGGAACCCGGGGTACGCCGCGTACCGCCGGGCACCCTCGACCACCGTCGCCGGCACCCCGACCTCGGCGTCCTGCCGGATCACCGCGAGCAGGTCGTCGAGGCCGCCGTCCCGGGTCAGCGCGAACCGGATCCGGGTCTCCGCGCCCAACTGGTCGGCGATCTCCTCGGTCAGGTGTTCCGCCACCAGCCGCCCGACGCCGTCGTGCACCGCCTGCTGACTGGCCCGGTCGAGCCGGAGCAGGTCGTCCTCGACCAGCTTGGCGACCTCGTGGTCGAACCGGCGCACCATCACCGCGTCACGGCGCTTGCCCGGCTCGATCAGGTCGGCCACGAACGCCAGGTTCGCCTCGACGGTACGCAGCCGTTCCAGGTGCCGGCTCAGATAGGTGATGTTGGTGGCGCTGAACCGGCGTACGGCGTAGTAGAACTCGTAGTCGGCCAGCACCGAGATGCGCCGGGCCCGGTAGCACGCCTCCAGGGTGAACGGCAGGTCGCTGGCGATCCGCAGCTCCTCGCGGTAGCGGATGCCGTGCCGGTCGAGCAGATCCTTGCGGAACAGTTTGGTGTTGGCCAGCGACCGGGGCAGGGCTGAGCCGAAGAGGTCCACGTCGGCCGCGTTGCGGGCGAAGATGTCCTGGTAGATGTGCCGGCTGTTGACCCCGACCACCTTGCCGAGCACCACGTCGGAGTCCCAGGCGTCGGCGGCGGTGACCAGCCGGTCCAGCGCCTCCGGGCCGAGGTGGTCGTCGGCGCCGACGAAGAAGACGTACCGGCCGGTGGCGGCGTCGAGGCCCCGGTTGCACGGGCCGGCCGGGCCGCCCGAGTTCGGCTGGTGGATGACGGTGAAGACCCCGGGATAGCGGGCGGCGTACCGGTCCAGCTCGGCGCCGCTGCGGTCGGTCGAGCCGTCGTCCACCGCGACGACCTGCATCCGGGGCAGTCCGATGGTCTGCCGGACCAGCGAGTCCAGGCACCGGGTCAGATAGGGCATGGTGTTGTAGACCGGCACCACCACGCTGACGTCCGGCGCGCTCATCGGGCGTTGGCCTCCATTTTCCGTAGGTTCACCTGCCCGATTCCTCGAATTAACCCATTCGATTACCCGGGCCCGTACCGAATCGACGGAGAGTGTACGTCAATAACCCGTCCCGGCACTCCGCTGCCGTTGTTCACCTAGTGTTCACCCAATTCGTCAAGGCCCTGCCTGGCGGCCCCGACACCGTACGGTCGGTTGCCGCCTCGCTAATGTACGCGCATTCTCCGCCTAGAATTAACCCGCGCATCCCGTTGGACAAATAGTCTTCACGTCCGGTATTGCCCGGCACGGATCCCCCGACGAGTTAGCGGGTCTTCATGTCCTCCACACCTGACGTCAGCGTCGTGATCCCCACCCGCGGTCGGCCGGACCTGGTGACCCGTGCGGTCCGCAGCGTACTGGCGCAGACCGTGACCGATCTCGAGGTCGTCGTCGTGGTGGACGGGCCGGACGACGCGACCCGGGACGCGCTGGCCGGACTCGGCGACGACCGGCTCCGGGTGATCGAGCTGCCCGAGTCGGGTGGGGCGCCGAACGCCCGCAACGTCGGGGTCGGCGCGGCGCGGGCCCGCTGGACGGCCCTGCTCGACGACGACGACGAGTGGCTGCCGACCAAGCTCGCCGTGCAGTTGGAGCTGGCCGAGAGCGCCCGGGTGGCGATGCCGATCGTGGCCTGCCGGTTGCGCAACCGGACGCCCCGGGCCGAGTTCGTGATGCCGCGCCGGCTGCCGGCGGTCGGCGAGCCGCTGACCGAGTACCTCACGGTGCGGCGCGGGCTGTTCCACGGCGACGGCTTCATCCAGACCTCGACCATCCTGGCCCCGACCGAGTTGCTGCGCCGGGTGCCGTTCACCGTCGGGCTGCGCCGTCTCCAGGAACTCGACTGGACGTTCCGGGCGTTGAGCCATGCCGACGTCGACCTCGTCTACGCCGCCGAGCCGCTGGTGATCTGGCACCAGGACGAGGACCGGCCCCGGATCACCTTCGACACGGTCTGGGAGGAGCAGTTCGAGTGGCTCCAGCGGAGCCGACCGCTGCTCACCCGCCGGGCGTACGCTGCACTCACGATGAGTGTGATCAGCTCGATGGCGGCGCCGACCCGGAGCGCGTCGGCGTTCCGCACCCTGCTGCGCGAGGCGCGTCGGCACGGTCAGCCGGGGATCTTCGACTACCTGGCGTTCGGGCAGATCTGGCTGATCCCGCCGCAGCTCCGGCGTACCCTGCGGGACCGGATCCTGCGCAAGCCCGGCGCCAGCCGCGCGGCCGCTCCGGCGGACCGGCCCGGCGCGGCCGCCAGCACCGACGCCCCGCAGCCGGTCGGCTCGGCCCGGCGGGTCTCCGGCGACGCCGGCAGGCCGAGCGAGATCGGCGCGTGAGCATCCCGCCCCTGCCCGGTACGACCGGCCCGGCGCCGACCGTGGTGATCTGGCGCAGCGGCCTGCTCGCCGGATCCGAGACGTTCATCCGCAACCAGGGCCTCGCGCTACCCCGCTGGCAGCCGAGGTTCCTCGGCGCCACCCGGGTCGGCTCGCCGCTGGCCGCCGACACCGACGTGATCGCATATCCGGACGGCGGACAGGACCGGCGGGCCTTCCTGCGGCTCCGGCTGACCGGCGAGTCACCGAGACTGCGGCGGCTGCTGGCCGGGCTGCGGCCGGCGGTGGTGCACGCGCACTTCGGCAACGACGGCTGGCTGATCAGCCGGACGGCCGCACAACTCGGGGTACCGCTGGTGGTGACCGTGCACGGCTACGACGTGACGCGGCAGCCGCACGCGCCGGGCCTGCGCGGTGTGCGCTACCGGCGCAACCTGCGCCAGGCGTTCGACCGGGCCGCGCTGATCCTGGCCGTCAGCGGGTTCATCCGGGAGAAGGCGATCGCGGCCGGCGCGGACCCGGCGAAGGTCCGGGTGCACCACACCGGAGTACCGATCCCGGCCGAGGTGCCGGACGTGCCGAAGCACTGGGACGTGGTCTTCGTCGGCCGGTTCGTCGAGAAGAAGGGCGTCGACGACCTCGTCGAGGCGCTCGGCACCCTGCCTGACCGGCGGCCCCGGGTGCTGCTGATCGGCTCCGGGCCGCTGGAGTGGCCGATCCGGGAGCGGGCCGCCGCCCTCGGGCTGGACGCGACGTTCCTGGGCGCACAGGAGCCGTCGGCGGTCGCCCGCTACCTGGCCGAGTCGAAGGTCTTCGTCTCGCCGTCCAAGACGGCCGCGGACGGGGACGCCGAGGGCCTGCCGACGACGATCCTGGAGGCGGCCAGCCTGGGCCTGCCGACGGTCTCGACCTACCACAGTGGAATTCCGGAGGCGGTGCTGCCCGGCGAGACGGGTCTGCTCGGCGCCGAAGGCGACCGCACGGCCCTGGCCGGCAACATCCGGCAGCTCCTCGCCGACGACGACCTGCGGACCCGGCTCGGCGGACAGGCCCGCCGGTACGTGACCGAGCACTTCGACCTGCACAAGCAGACCCGGCTGCTCGAAGAGCTGTACGAGTCGGTGGCCGCCGGCCGCCCGGACCGGGTGCACACGCGGGCGTAGCACGCGCCCGACGGCCGGCGGGTCAGCGGGCGGCGGGTCAGCGGGTCAGCGGGCGGCGGTGGCTGCCGCTGGCTCCGGGGTGGCGGAGAGCAGCGCGGTACGGGACCGCCGGACGTTGCGGATCCCGTCCACCGTGAAGACCACCAGGGCCAGCCAGACCAGCGCGAAGCCGGCCAGCCGGGCCGGAGGCATCGGCTCGTGGAAGACGAGTACGCCGAAACCGAGCTGGAGGATCGGCGCCAGGTACTGCAACATGCCGAGCGCGGTCAGCGGGAGCCGGTTCGCCGCACCGGCGAACATCAGCAGCGGGATGGCGGTGGCCGCACCGGCCAGCATCAGCAGGGCGGTGTGCCCGGCGGAGACCTGACCGAAGCTCGACTCGGCGCGCCAGGTGAGCCAGCCCAGATAGCCGAGCGCCGGCAGGGTGAGTGCCGCGGACTCGATGAACATGCCCTCGGCGGCCGGCAGCCCGAGCCGCTTCTTCACCAGGCTGTACCCGCCGAAGCTCGCGGCCAGGGTGAGCGCGATGTAGGGCAGCCGGCCGTAGTCGACGGTCAGCACCGCGACCGCGATGCCACCGATGCCGAGCGCCACCCACTGGGCGGCCCGCAGCCGCTCGCGCAGCACGGTGACCCCGAGCAGCACGACGAAGAGCGGGTTGATGAAGTAGCCCAGCGCGGTCTCGACGACGCGTTCCGAGTTGACGCCGTAGATGTAGGTGCCCCAGTTGACCGCGATCAGCGCGGCGGCCAGCCCGATCCCGGCGAGTCTGCCCGGGCGGTGCCGCAGCTCACGCAGGAAGCCCCAGTTGCGGACCGCCGCGAGCAGCAGCGCGACGAAGACCATCGACCAGACCACCCGGTGCGCCAGGATCTCGATCGGCCCGGCCGGCTCCAGCAGCCGGATGTAGAGCGGAAAGAACCCCCACAGGGTGTACGCGCCGATCCCGTAGAGGTATCCGCGCCGCACCTGGCTCATCGTTCTACCGTAAGGGGCTGACTCGGATCAGAGTCCTTTCCAGTGAGCGGTCTCACCGATTCCGGTCCCATTCCGCCGACCGCCCCGCCGCTGTCCGTCTCGCCCCCGGCCGTCCCGCCGCCGGCACCGTCCGCCTCGGCGGGCAGCGGTCGCAGCATCAGCTCCATCCACTGCGTCGGGTTGGTCAGCGGGGTGAAGCCGACCTCGGCGTACACGCCGTGCGCGTCCCGGGTGGTGAGCAGGATCCGGCGTACGCCCAACCGGGCGAGATCGTCCCGGACGGTACGCACGATCCAGCGGGCCAGCCCTCGACCCCGGGCAGCCGGGTCGACGTAGACGTCGCAGAGCCAGCCGAAGGTGGTCCCGTCGGTCACCACCCGGGCGAACGCCACCTGACGGCCGTCGCCCGGGGCGTACACCCCGTAGACCGTCGAGCCCTCGATCGCCCGGAGCAGGACCTCACGGGGCCGGCCGAGCGCCCAGTACGCGTCGGTGGCGAGCCAGTGGTGCACCCGGTCGACCTCCACCCGCTGGGGATCGGTGCAGAGCTCGTACCCGTCGTCTCGTGTCACGGTCAGCACGCCGCGACGCTATCCCCGCCCCGCCCGGTCGGCCCGAGCCAATTCCCGACCAGTGGTCGGCGGCTGCCCGGGGCCGGCCGGTGACCGGCGCCGGCCCAAGGCAAACGGCGCTCAGTCCCGGTCCATCAGCAGGCCGAGCAGCCAGGTGACCAGGCTCACGAACAGCGCGCCGAGCACCGCCGCCGGCCAGAACCCGTCGACCTCGAACGGCAGGCCGAGCCCGCCGGCGATGGCGCTGGTGAGCAGGAACAGCAGCGCGTTCACCACCAGCGCGATCAGCCCGAGGGTGAGCAGGTAGAGCCCGCAGCCGAGGGTCTTGATGACCGGCTGGAGCACGCCGTTGACCACCCCGAAGATGATCGCCACCAGGACCAGCGTGCTCACCGCCTCGCCGACCGAGTCGGTGTCCAGGGTGATCCCCGGGATGATCAGCGTGGCGAGCCAGAAGGCCAGGGCGGTGCCGGCGAGCCGGACGAGAAGCCCTTTGAGGAAACCCATGCCCGCAGATAGTGCCACGTGATCTCAAATCCGCCCAGATCAAACCCTGGCCGGACGATGGCTGCCGACCGTCGTGCAGCGGGGGCGCGGCTACCGGGCCGGCGGGCCGATCAGCTGCGCCTCGATCGGGGTGGCCGAGAGCAGCGCCCAGCGCAGCACCCGACGGTTGATCACCCCGACCATGTCGGCCCGGATCCGGGTCAGCCAGTCCGCCGAGTCGCCGAGCCCGAGCGCCACGCCGGCCAGCTGGGCCTCGTGCGGCCGGAGCGGCTGCAACACCACCAGGTCGGCCCGGGAGACGGCGTCGACGTCGACCGGAGCCAGCTCGTCGCGTACGACCAGGCTGGTCTGCCAGCCCGGCCCCGGCTGCGAGTCGGCCGCCACCGGGCCGACGTCGACCACCACCAGCAGCGGGTGCAGTTGGGTGCCGGGCGGGCCGCCCACCGGCCGACCGGGCGGGATCATCGCGATCGGCGCGCCCGGCCCGCTGGCCCCGCGGACGAACGGCTCCCAGGCGCGCGGCCTGGCGGTCTGCACCACGATCCGGGCGCCGAGCGCCATCGCCCGCAGCGCGACGAGCTGCGCGGCGCGTACGCCGCCGATCAGCACCACCCGGGTGGTCTCGGCCCGGAACAGCCGGGCGACCACCGCCGCGCCGTGCCGGTTGGCGCCGAGCATCAGCCCGGCCAGCCCGATCGGCAGGTCGAGAGCGTCCACAGAGGAGGCCGGCAGGGTGGTGGCCGGCGCCGGGGCGGTCGGACCGGCGCCCAGCACCCCCAGCGGCAGGGTGGCGGCGACGCCGTCGAGCTGCTCGCCGTCCAGCCGCCGGGCCACGGCGTGCTCGGCGGAGAGCAGCCGGCGCAGCGCCTGGACGGCGGTGCCGAGCGCCTGGGGGCTGTCGGCGGCCAGCCGGACGGTGACGTCCACCCCGATGCTGTCGGTGCCGCCGCCCGCCCACGGGCCGGCGCTCACCGAGACCGTGGTCGCGGTCGCCGGCAGCGCCAGCAGCCGGGGAATGAAGCGGCGCCCGGTCTCCGTCCGCAGGTCGGGCCAGCGGCGCAGCCGGAAGGTGGTCTGCAACAGCCCGCCCAGGCTGACGCCCTGCCAGTTCTCCCGGGCCGGTTGCGCGCCGTCGTGGTGCACCGTCTCCGTGAGTACGCCGAGCGCGGCGCGTTCGCCGAGCACCCGGGTCGGCACCGGGGCGAGCCGGCGGCGCACCTTGCGTACCGCGCTGGAGAGCGCACGGCGCAGGTCCTCGTCCGACCAGCCGTCGGCGCGCAGCACCCGGACGGCGAGCAGGGCCCGCTCGTGCCCGAGCAGCCGCCCGTCGGTGAGTTGCCGGTACGACGTGGCCGGGGTGCCGGTGCCCGCGCCCAGCGTCGGCGCCGGAGCACCGGTCAGCACCAGTTGCACCCGCATCGGCGGGGTCTCCGCGCTCGCCGCCGGCAGCAGACCGGCCGGGGAGAGCAGCGACTGCGGGGTGTCGGCGAGCATGCCGACCTGGTCACCGAGTTCGAGTACGGCGGTCAGGCCGTAGGCGTCGCTGACCATGCAGGCGGCGTCGCCGGCGAGGTCGACCGGCAGCACCACGGCACCGGGGTTGACCAGGTCCAGCAGGGCCTCCGGCGGCGCGGCCTGCGGCAGAGTCCGCCGCCGGGAGGAGTAGCGCATCCCGATGGCGATCCACTCGAAGAGCCAGCGCCGACGCATCCGGATCCAGGTCAGCAGCACCAGGGCGACGGCGAGCAGTGCCGCCCCGGCGAGCAGCAGTGGGCCCTGGCTGGCGGCGGCGAGGATGAGCGCCAACGCCACCTGGAGGGCCACGATCTGCCCCGCCCGTACGCCGAACAGGCCGGACCGGGTCGGAGTGGACGATGCCGGCAGTGGCGCCGGTGGCGACCGGTCGATCCGGCTGCCCGGGGTGCCGGTGGGCCGGGTCCGGTTGTCTGCCGCAGTTAGCGTCACCGCGATAGCCTCCCCTGGATGGGCGTCGGCCGTGGGCCCGCCCCCCGCAATTCGCTCAGGGGCCTATCGTATGGGCCGGACCAACCGGAGAGGGGGCCCGCATGCCGTCGCGGCAGGATCAGTTGCATTCCTACCAGTTCATGGTCCAGCGCGTGGTGGGCGCGCTGGTCATGCGGGAGACCGATCCCGCGCAGTCGCCGTTCCGGCGAGCGGCCGGCGCCACCCTGGCCAGCGTGCTGATCGCGCTGATCGGGATCGGTGGTTCGGTGGTCTACGGGGTCTTCGTCGGTGGCGGTGCCACCAAGTGGAAGAACTCCTCGGTGGTGATCGTCGAGAAGGAGTCCGGCGCGCAGTACGTCTATATCAGCGACACCCAGACCCTGCATCCGGTGCTCAACTACGCCTCGGCGCTGCTCATCGTCGGCCAGCCCGCCCCGAAGACGGTGTCGGTGTCGCGCAAGTCGCTGGAGGGCCAGCCGCGCGGCGTGACGCTGGGCATCCGGGACCTGCCGGAGTCGCTGGCCCCCAGCAACCGGCTGGTCTCCGGCGGCTGGACGATCTGCTCCGAACCGCGTACGGGTGGCGCCGGCGGGCAGCCACAGTCGACACTGCTGATCGGCAAGGCGGCACCGGGCGGTCGGGAGTTGGGCGACGAGGGCCTGCTGGCGGTGCACCCCAACGGCCAGCTCTTCCTGATCTGGCACAACCGCCGGCACCTGATCCAGAATCCCGATCTGATCATCAGTGCGCTGACCTGGGGCAGCGAGCGGCAGGTACCGGTGGCGCCGGCCCTGCTCAACGCCCTGCCCGCCGGGGCGGACCTGGACGAGATCCGGATTCCCGACGCGGGCGAGCCGTCCGACGCGGTGGAGGGCGCGAAGATCGGTGAGGTGTTCCTGGTCGAGCGGCAGGGCGGCGGCGGCCAGTACGCGGTGGCCAAGCGCGACGGCCTCTACAACATCACCGAGGTGCAGGCCAACATCCTGCTGACCAAGGATGTCGTGAAGCAGGGCGACGAGACCAAGCTCTCCCAGGGCCAGTACGGCGCGATGCCCAAGAAGGGCGACCTGGTGCCCGGCAACGACGCGGCGGCACCGGCGACCACGCCGAAGATGGCGGCGGCGGAGGGTGGCGTGGTCTGCGGCGACGTGCCGGACGACCGTGGGGTGCAGGGCATCCGGCTCGGCGCCGACATGTCCGGGATCCCCGATCCGCCCGCGACCTCGGCACAGTCGGCCCGGGGCGGTGCGCTCGCCGACCAGGTGGTGCTGGAGCCCGGCCGGGGTGTGGTGGTCGAGGCGGCCGCCGCACCCGGTGCCACCGGCGGCGCCATCTCGGTCGTCACCGACCAGGGACGGCGGCATCCGGTGACCGGCGGCGAGGTGCTGGGTAACCTCGGCTACGGCGCCGCCAAGCGGGTACGGATGCCGAGCATCCTGGTCACGCTGATCCCGGACGGGCCGGCGCTGGATCCCGAGAAGGCCCGCGACCGGGCCGGCGTGCAATAGGCGAGCGGGAAAATGTGCTGGTGGGAAAGAATATCGGTGACCGTCGGTAGCTGCCGGTCCGGTTCATTGCGGTACGGGTTTGTCCACAGGGTGGCCCGAAGGGGTATCCAAGGCTTGCCCTGGCCCGCTACCGTCGGCTACGGAAGTAATTGCCAAGTTGTGCCGTGACCCGTCGGGGGAGCGGACACGAACCGGGGAGTCCACAGTGGGCGCTCCGGGTTGACGACGAGTTAAGGGAGCGGGGTGACTTCGGGGGTGTCCCAGACGCAGGCAGAAGCCGCGGTGATGGAACAGACCGCCACGAAGTTCGAGTCGGTCGACCAGTCGCTGCAGAGCATGCTGAGCAGCCTGATGGGTCAGCTTGAGGTGCTGCAGTCCGCGTGGCGCGGTGCTGGTGGCCGCTCGTTCGAGCAGGTCAAGCAGCAGTGGGCGCAGAACCAGGAGCAGATCCACCGCGCGCTGCGCGAGACCGCGACTGCGATCCGTACCTCCGGCCAGCAGTACGACGCGTCCGACACCGAGGCGTCGAGCCGGATGAACGCCACCAACGCCGGCGGCATGACGCTGCCGCTCTGATTTGGACCGGGGAGGGAAGATCCGATGAGTGACGGCCTTCTTGTCGTCAATTTTGCCGCGTTGCAGCAGGCCAGCGCGGACATCCAGAAGGCGTTGAACACGCTCGACTCGCAGCTCGACCAGCTGGAGTCGGACGCCGCGCCGCTCGTCAACACCTGGGAGGGTGAGGCGCAGCAGGCGTACTACCAGCGGCAGACCAAGTGGCGTCAGGGTGCGCAGGACATGTCCAACATGCTGCGCGACATCAAGATGGCGCTGGACGAGTCCGCCGCGGACTACCTCAGCACCGAGAAGAAGAACACCGGCCTGTTCCAGTAAGGCCTGCCGTACCACCCAGACTGCCCCGGGCTGCCGCGCGATCCGCGCCGCACCCGGGGCATCTGCTTGGGCGTACCGCCTCCGGGTGCCGGCGGCGCCCGCCGAGGGCTAGGGCGTCGGGCCGGCGGGGCGCCAGCCGCGGCGGGCTCCCCGGGGCAGTACCACGGCGAGCAGCAGCGCCGCCAGCGCGACGGTGCCGGCGAGGCCGGCCACCCACAGGGCCCGCTCCTGGCTTGCTGAGCGCCGCTCCGCCTGGGCCACCTCCGCCGGGTCGACCTGGTGCGGTGGCAGCCCGGCCGCCTCGGGTCGCCGGTTCGGCGCCGCCGTGTCGGTGACCGCCCGGTACGGGTTGAGCATCCCGGCGCCGTAGGCGTCCCGATCGGAGCCCGGCACCGGATCGGTGGTGGCGATCAGGCGCTGCGCCACCTGCCGCGCGTTCAGGCCGGGCCAGTACTGCCGGATCAGCGCGACGGTGGCGGTCACGAACGGGGTGGCGAAACTGGTGCCGTTGTCCAGCACGTGCCCGCGCTCCGGCACCGCGACCACCACGCCGCCGCCGGGCGCGACCAGGTCCACGTAGTCGCCGCGCTGGGAGAACGGGGAGACCAGCCCGTCCTCGCCGACCGAGCCCACCCCGATCACCCCGTCGTACGACGTCGGGTACGGCCTCGGGTTCTTGTCCGCGTACAGGTTGCCGGCGGCGGCGACGATCACGACGTCCTTCTCCAGGGCGTACTCCACCGCCCGCTTGAGCTCCGGGTTGTCCTGGTAGTACACGACCGAGAGGTTGATCACGTCTGCCCCGTTGTCGACCGCCCAGCGGATCGACTGGGCAAATGTCCCGACGGTTACGCTGGGGCCGTTCTCCTTGCCCTCGATGACCTTCTGCTCGCTCACCCGTATCGGAAGGATCTTGACCTGGGGCGCGAGCCCGCGGAAGGGGGTGCCCTCCCGAGGGGCGGCCGCGATGATGCTGGCCACACCGGTGCCGTGCCGGACGCAGTCCCGCTTCCCGTCGGAGTCCGAGCCGAGGAAGTCCTGCCCGCGCAGGACTCGGCCGCGCATCTGCGGGTGCGTGTCGTCGACGCCGGAGTCGATCACCGCCACCGTCACGCCAGCTCCGACGGTCAGCGGCGCCAGCCGCTCCGGGGCGTACCGCTGTTGCGCCCACGGCAGCGTGGTGATGGGCTGGGCGGGTGGGGTGTTGTTGTCACAGCCGGGCAGGGTCCGCTGGGCGACCGGCGGGGCGAGCGGTGCCGCCGTGGCCGGACCGGCGGCGATCGGCGGGACCGCCAGCACGGTGATGGCGCCAACCAGCGTGAGTCGTATTGTCCGGCCACGCATCGGTCGCCTCCGAAATCGGTTCGGTCCGCCATCGGGCCGGATCGTCATCGGTCCGGCTCCGCCCACCGGATGCTATCGGTGGATCGCCGCGAACGGCATCCACCGCCAGCCAACCATTGTGATCCGGTCCCCACCTTGTAGGTTGTACGCGATGCTTGTGGCCTGTTCGGCGAGAGGGAGGTGGCCGTGACCGAATGGGAGCCAGCCACCGAGACCGAGGCCGCGATGCGGGACGCACTGCGCGCGGGCGACCAGGAACTCTATTTCCGCATTCTCGCCCGTACCGATCTTCTGTTGCCGGTCTCCGCCGAGGCGCTTGCCGGTCGTGCGCCGATGGGCTGGGGCACCTGGACCACCGGTGGCCGGACGCACGTACTCGCATTCACGTCCACCGCCGCGCTGCGCGCGTGTCTCGCCGAGAACGCCGGATCGACCCGGCGGGCACCCTACCCCGAACTGGCCACCGGATGGCCCAACCCGGAGTGGTGGCTCGCGGTGAACCCCGGGCTGCCGATCGAGGGTTACCTGCCGGCCTGGTTCGTCTCCCAGCTCTCCCGGGGCGACGTACGGCTGCCCGGCCGCAGCATGGGTGCCCGGGCCCGGCTGGAGCAGGTCGAGCGGGCCGCCCGGGCCCGGGCCACGGCCGCCGTACCGCGCCGCCCGCCGGACGGGCCGAGGGCGGAGCCCGCACCGGCCGGGGCGTTCCGGGCGGCCGAACCGGACGGGCTGCCGTTCCGGCCGACTGACCCGGACGGGCTGCCCTCGCGCTCGCCCGGGGTGTCGCGGGCGTCCGCCGATCCGTTCCGGTCGACGGACGCCGACCCGTTCCGGTCGACGGACGCCGACCCGTTCCGGTCGACGGACGCCGACCCGTTCCGGCCGATGGATGCCGACCCGTCCCGGTCGGTGGACTCGGACTCGCCGGGGCTGCCGCTGCGGTCGCCTGGGGCGTCGCGGGAGGCCGCCGAGTCGTTCCGGTCGGTGGAGCCGGAGCCACCGGCGCACCCGTACCGGCCGGTCGAGCCGTCTCGGGAGCCGGCCGAGTCGTCCCGGTCGGTCGAGGCCGAGGGCGAACCGACCCCGATGGTGCCGCCGGCCGGCGAATGGGTCCCGGTGGCGCCCCCGACCGGCGAACCGACAGCGTTCCCGTCGTCTCCGGAACCGGCCTCGGCCCCGCCGAGCGGCACCCCGGCCACGGTGCCGGTGATCGCACCGACGCCGGCCCGGGGCGGGCTGGGCGGAGACTTCGGCAGCCAGATCTCGGAGGACACCTCGGCGGGCTGGATGACGCCGGCGGGTCCGACCCGAGCCACCTCGCCGAACACGGCGAACGGCAGTTCGCCAGCCGTGCAGGGGCCGGCTGGTCCGGCGTCCTCGGTGTCCGCGCCGCCGTCCAGCGGTGCGCCGGGCGGCCCGCCACCGGCCTGGCACGGGCTCGCGGGCCAGCAGGTCGACCGACCCGCCGAGCCGGTCGAGAATCGGACGCCGGAGGAGCGACCCGGCACGCCCGCTGCCCCGTGGACTCCGCCGTCGGAGGTCCCGGCACCGGCGGCCTGGACGCCACCGGCCGCGCGCTCCGAGCCGTCACTGTTCACCCCGGTCTCCCGACATCCGGCCGGTGACTCGCCGTCGGAGGCGGGCGAGCCGTGGTCCGGCGTGACCGCTGAGGGTCCGACGACGGCGTACGAGGTGGCCGGTCCCGGACGGCCCGGCACCGATCCGGTTCCCGCGAGCCGCACAGCCGCCGATTCGGAACCCGCGGAGGCTCGTCCCACCGAACAGATCCTCACCGGTACGGGTCTCACCCAGTCGTTCTCCGGCCGGTCGTTCGCGACGGAGTCCCTGACGATGGGCTCGCTGCCCACCGAGGGGTTCGGCGCCGCCCCGACACCCACCGAACAGTTCGCCGCCGCCCCGACACCCACCGAACAGTTCGCCGCCGCCCCGACACCCACCGAACAGTTTTCCGCCGCCCCGACACCCACCGAGCAGTTTTCCGCCGGCCCGTCCGCCACCGAGCAGTTCGCCGCCGGTCGATCGGTCCGCGAGCAGTCCACCGCCGGCCCGTCCGTCCGCGAGCAGTCCGGCTCCGGGTCGGCCCCGACCGAGCCGATTCCGACCGAGCCGATTCCGCCCGAGCCGATTTCGCCCGAGCCGGCCGGTGGCCGGCCGCCGGCCGTTGACCAGGGTACGACCGGACCGGTCGCCGCCGAGCCGCAGGCCGGCGCCGATCCGGTGCCCGCCCGCCGGTTGCCACCGGACTTCGTACCGGCCAACGAGGTCGAGCGGAGCCTGCTGGACGCCGCCGGTGACGGCAGCACCGACACGTTCCTCTCCACGCTGCTGCTCGCCAGGGTGCTGCTGCCGGTGGCGTTCAACTCGGCCCCCGGCGCCCGACCCGGTGACGACGGCTTCGAGTGGCGTACCGAGTTGTTGGACGGGGAGCGCTACGTCGTGGTGTTCACCTCCCCGGAGCGGCTCGGCGACCACCTGCCGGAGACCATCGACACCGTCGAGGTCAAGTTCGCCCAGTTGATCCGGCGGTGGCCGGACGACAACTATTCGTTCGCGGTGAACCCGGGCACGCCGGTCGGCGCCAAACTTCCGGGTGGGCAGATCGTCGCGCTGGCGAACTGGGCCGCCGAGGTGGGCCTCGGCGACGACACCGGTGAGCCGGTGCCGCAGGCTCCCGCCGAGGAGGAGGCGCCCCGGCCGACGTACGCGCCGGCTCGGGACGATCCGGGGCGGCCGACGATGATGCAGAAGACCATCGCCCCCAGCCAGCTCTCCTACTATCTCGACCGGGGCTACGACCGGGTGTCGGGCTTCGTGCACCGGGCGTCCGAGGTCGCCCACCTGCGTACCCCGGCGAAGCTCTACGCCGCGCTCGGCCTGAACTACCCCGGTTCGCCCTTCGACCGGGACGCCGAGGAGATCTACGTGCTCCGCTGGCCGGCGTACCGGCCCAGCCTCTACCGGATCCCGTACGGTGGCCAGAACGAGGCCGCCATGCGGGCGATGGAGGGCTGGGTTATCGAGCGGCCGCCGTTTCGGGGCAACGGGTTCGCGCCGGGCGAGAGCAGTGACGTGGTGGCCGAGTTCAAGGTGGACAGTGTACGGCTGCCGCACGGCGCGCAACTGCACCGGATCGGTCTCGACGGCACCGAGCGGCTGGTGGCGACGCTGGACTGCGACGTACCCGTCTGGCGCCGGGCCGAGGAGGGCTGATGCGCGACGGTTACGTGGCCCAGTGGCGCGGCCGGGAATACGAGGCCAGCCCGGCCGGTGACGACGTACGCCTCTACCAGGCGGAACCGGGCGAGGGCTTCGAGGAAGTCCGGCCCGGGCGGTACGTCCGGGTGGTGGCCGCGGCCGAGGTCGGCGAGCTGGTCTACGTCCGGACCAGATGCTCGTGGCAGGGCCAGCCGTTCATCGTGCTCGCCCAGCACGACAACTGGCTGCGGGTGGAATACACCGGCGGGCGCTGGCCGGTCGCCGAGGCGATGGGGCTGGAGGCGTTCGACTTCGGGGTCTACCAGGGGTGGGCACCGGCGGCCGAGGTCACCGACCTGCGGGAGAACCGCGCCTGACCTCCGCTCGCAGGCGGCCGTCCGTGAGCCGGGGCGGGACGACGGTCAAGACTTGGCCCAGCGCAGCACCTCGCCCAGCACCAGGTCGGTCGCCTCGACGTGCGGGAAGTGGCCGACGTCGTCGAGCAGCCGCCACTCGTACGGGGCCACCACGTAGCGGCTGGAGCCCTGGGCGGTTCGCGGCAGCGACGCCTGGTCCAGCGCGCCGTGCAGTTGCAGGGTCGGGGTGATCAGCGGCTTCTGCATCAGCTTGACGAACCGGTAGCCGTGCAGGCGCAGCACTGACCGGAACGCCCAGCGGTAGCCCTCCATCGCGCAGAACGCGGCCTGCGGAATCCGCATCGCCTGCCGGCAGCGCTCCGCGTAGTCGGCGAAGCCGGGGCTCCGCACCCAGTGCGGTCCGCCCCAGCGTTGCAGGAAGTAGCCGACCAGCGCCGCGTCGTCCCGGGTCAGCACGTGCTCGTACCGCGGGATCTGGAACTTCAGCGTCGGGGTGGCCGCCGCGAACTGGCCGCGCGGGTCGGCGAAGATGCCGGCGCGCAGCCGCAGCGGATGCGGTGCCGCGAGCACCACCAGCCGGCGGACCAGGCTGGGGTGGAAGGAGGCGGCAGTCCAGCCGATCATGCCGCCGGCGCCCGAGCCGACCAGCACCGCCGAGCGTTCGCCGAGGGCCCGGATCAATCCGGCCACGTCGGCGGCGAGCGTGTAGCCGTCGTACCCCCGGGGCGGCTTGTCGCTCGCGCCGTAGCCGCGCAGGTCGACCGCGACCGCCCGGTAGCCGGCGTCGGCGACCGCCGGCAACATCTCGTGCCAGGCCCACCAGAACTCGGGGAAGCCGTGCAGGAACAGCACCAACGGCCCGGTACCGGCCTCGACGACGTGGAACCGGCTGCCGTTGGCGCCGACGAACCGGTGCGTCCACGGCCCGTCCACCAGTACGCAGGACTCGTCGACGACCGACCTGCGGCCGCCGCCGCGCTCGCTCATGCCGCCTCCCCCGGTGTGCCGGCGAGCCCGGCGGCTTCCCACGACTTCACGGTGCCCCGGGTGTCGGGACACAGCCGGCTGCGCTCGCTTCGCCGCTCCTCGCTGACCTGGCCGGTTCGCTCCCTCATGTCCACAGCCTAGGGCCACCGGTGCGGGACGGATCCGGCGCAACCTACGGATCAGGGGATCGTCCGGGAATTTCCCGGGCTGCCCGGGCCGGTCTAGGTGGTTACGACTAGTTCTACGAGGCACTCCGCGAGGCCAGCCGCGACGGGCTTCGGTGGGTCGGTTCCGAGCACCTGCTGGTCGCGGTGCTATCTCTGCCGGACAGCGCTGCGGTCGCACCTCCCTCGCGGCGCTACGCTCGGCCAGCGACGCGGCCCGCGACGCCGGTCACCCGCACGCCGGCATGCCCCACCTTCTCGCGGCCGTCCTGGTCGAGGCCGACGGTCCGGCCGCACGCCTGCTACCCAATCTCGGCGCCGACCCCGCAGCTATCCGGCGGCGAGCCGTCGCCCGCCTCGCAACGTCTTCGCCCTGAGCCATCGGTCAGCCGGCCCGTCATCGAGAACAGGCCGGCGGGGTACGAAGGCGTAGGTGGACATCGCCTGGCAGTAGTTCTTCGGCATGACGCTGCTTGTAGGTCTTCGGGTCCAAGGCTGGTGGCCGGCCGCGTTTGGAACCCTTGGCCCGTCGGTGGGCGTCCTGGTCGGTCTTGCTCGGGAGGGTCGCGGCGATGCCGCGCCAGGGGGTCGGGAACGCCGGTGACGTCGACCGGGTGGTCCGACTAGCGTGCTGGGATGACTTCCGCCCGTCGGCTCGACCATTCCGACCTGCCGGTGCCGCTGATCCGGGTGCAGGGCACACCGGCCGAGTGCGGTGCCGGGTACGGTGCCGCGGCCCGTGACCTGATCACCGCCAACCTGGAGTTCTACCTGCGCCGGTTCCGCGAGGAGGGCGGGTGGGACGAGGCGGCGGTGACCGTCGCCGGGCGGGCGTTCCAGGAGGCGACCCGGCGGCACCATCCCCGGGTCGCCGAGCTGCTGGACGGGGTGGCCGAGGGGGCCGGGGCCCGGGTCGAGCAGGTCTACGCGCTGAACGCGCGTACCGAGCTGATCTACGGCCGGCACCGGGACGGCGGGTCCGCCGCCCCGCCGGACGCCGATGCCGGCGGCTGTACCGCGGTCGGGGTGCTCGGCACCCACACCGGCAACGGTCACCTGCTGCTCGGGCAGAACTGGGACTGGCACCCCGACCAGCGCGACGTGATGCTGCTGCTGGCTACCCGGGACGAGCGCGGGCTGACCGTGCTGACCCTGACCGAGGCGGGCATGGTCGCCAAGACCGGGCTGAACTCGGCGGGGGTCGGCGTCTGCGTGAACATGCTCGGCTGTGACCGGGACGGGCTGCCGGGCCCCGGGGTCGAGCCGGGCGTGCCGTACCACGTGCTGCTCCGGGCGGCGCTGGAGGCGGACAGCCTGGCCGAGGCACTGAAGGCCGCCGTCCGGGGTACCCGGAACAGCTCGATCAACCTGCTGCTCGGCCAGGCGGCGGAGGCCGGCGGCGAGCTGATCGACCTGGAGCTGGTGCCCGGGGACGCCGGCTGGCTGCACCCGGTGGACGGGTACCTCACGCACGCCAACCATCTGGAGACAGGGCTGCCGGTCCACGACGCGATGAAGGACTGGGGCGGTTCGTCGCTGTTCCGGTCCGCCCGGGCCAGGCGGCTGCTGGCGCCGAGGGCGGCGGTCGGAAAGGTCGGCGAGGGCGACCTCGCGGCGCTCTTCCGCGACCACGCGAGTTTTCCGCACGGCATCTGCCGGCACGTCGACGAGCGGATGCCGCTGGCCGAGCGCTCCGAGACGGTCTATTCGGTGCTGCTGGACCTGGATGACCGGCGGTTCGGCATCGCGGCCGGGCCGCCGTGCGAGCACCGGTACGGCTGGCTCGACCTGGCCGCCGGCTGACCACCGTCCCCGTGCACGCGAGCGGGGCCGGAAGCGCTGTCCGCGCTTCCGGCCCCGACCGTGGTACGTCTGATCAGCGGATCAGTTGGTGATCTTGATGATCGCCAGGTCGCTGATCAGGCGGTTCTCCAGCAGCAGCTCGATCTTGGTGCCGGTGCCGGCGACCTTGACCGAGTTCATCGGGTTCTGTGCCGTCCAGTACCGGTTCGGGTCCGAGTCGTTGAAGACCGTCACCGGGTTCAGCTTCGGCACCGTGGTCGCCACCCCGTTGAGGTGGAACGTCTGCGCCGGCTTGGCGAACCGGCTGAACGTGGCGTCGTAGCTGCTGCGCCGGTTGGTGACGTTGCCGACCCCGGGCACCGTGATCGGGCCGGGCCGGACGTCGACCGGCAGGTTCAGGCCGAAGCCCGGGTGGACGATGGTGTCGTTGTCCTCGTACGCGTAGTTCACGTACCAGACGAGCAGGCCCTGCGGGTTCTTGAACCGCTCCACCCAGTCCGGCTTCGAGTTCTGCCAGCCGAAGTTGTACGGACCGGTCTCCAGGGTCTTGTCGTACCCGTAGTAGGTCCGGTACTCGGCGATGTAGAAGCGCGGACGCAACTCGGTGACCGAGCCGACGGACCGGGTGAAGCCACGGGCGGTCCACTCCGGCTGCTCGGTCTCCGCCCCGTCGGTCCAGACCGGCGCGCCGTTCTTGACCAGCGAGATGTTGTCGAAGAACGCACCGGCGAGGTTGGTGCCGTTGTCGCTCTGGTAGCGGTAACGGAACTGCACCGTCTTGCCCAGGTACGCGGAGAGGTCGTAGTTCAGGTCGACCCACTCGTCGTTCGTGGAACCGTCGATGCCACTCTCGCCCGGCTCGATCAGCGGGTTGGTCAGCTTGGCCCAGGTGGCCCCGCCGTCCGTCGACACCTCCGCGAAGAGGTAGTCGAAGTTCTCCTCGATCTCGTACCACGCCTTGGCGTTGACCGCGGCGCTGGTGGCGCCGGTGAGGTCGAGTTCCCGGGTCAGCGTGTTGTTCAGGTTGTCACCGGTGCCACCCCACCACTCGCGCTCGCCCGCGAACGGAGTGTTGTAGGGGATGGTGACCTCCTGCCCCGGCAGATTGACCACGATCGCCTGGGCGAGGCCGTCGGTGTCGCCGGCCGCTCCGAGCGTGGCGTACGTGGTGCCGCTGTCCCAGTCCACGGTCGAGTAGTTCAGCCAGCCCAGGTAGAGCTTGGACCAGGGGTCCATGTAACCGGGCGTGGTGCCGATGTCCTGCTTGCCGTGGTTGAGCCAGGAGCCGGACGCCATCAGGCTCCAGAACCCGACGCCGTTGTCGCCGCCCTGCGTGTCGTACAGGTCGGGCAGCCCGAGGTCGTGGCCGTACTCGTGGGCGAAGACGCCCAGGCCGCCGTTCTCCGGCTCCGTGGTGTAGTCACGGATCCAGAGCCCGGTGTCGCCGATCTGCACGCCGCCGGCCTTGTTGAACTCCGGCCCGGCCGAGCCGGCCAGGTCGGTGAAGGCCGACCAGCGGTGCGACCAGATCGCGTCCGCGCCCTGTGCGCCGCCGCCGGCCTCCTCGCCCTCACCGGCGTGCACCGCCTGGAAGTGGTCGACGTAGCCGTCGGCCTCGTTGAAGTCGCCGTCGCCGTCGTGGTCGTACCGGTCCCAGACGTCGAACTGGGCGAGGTACTGCTTGATCTGCTCCTGGGTCTTGCCCGCCGCGACCTGCGACTCGTACCAGGCGTTGGCGGTGTCCTTGACGAAGTTCCAGTAGCCGTCCCGCTCGGCGATCTCGTTGCTGCCGTACCGGGCCTCGTTGAACGGCACCTGGACCCAGTCGCTGACGTCGCCGCCGACGGTGTACCGGCCGCCCGACTGCTTCAGGTAGAAGTCGGCCATCGACTCCTTGCCCTTGGCGTAGAAGAGGTCCAGGTACGACTGGCGGTTGTAGTCGGCCCGCCAGATGGTGCTGTTGTCGTCGGTCGCGCCGCCGTCGTAGGTGCGGTCCGGCTGCTTGATCTGGTTGTGCAGCGGGCCGTCCGTGCCGCCGGTACGCGGGTCCTTCTGGTCGCCGAACTCGACCAGGATGGTGAAGATCGGGTCCGTCTTCGGGGGCTGCTGGTATTCGACGAACCGGTCAGCCTTGATCTGGATGACTTTCGACCCGTTGCGGGTCTGCAGCTTGGCCTTGCCGGAGAGCAGGGCGGAGATGGCCTCCCTGCGGACCTGCTGGTGCTCCTCGGCGAGCGGGTCGGGCAGGTTGTCGGCCCGGTGGGCCACACCCTGGGGATCCCGGTCCGCCGGGGCAGGCGCCGCCGGAGCGGCGGACGCCGGCACGGCGACCGCACCGGCGGCCAACAGCGCGGCCGTGGCACCCGCCAGACCGGCTGTGACTCGTCTCCTCAAAGGTCCTCCTCCTTTGTGGAAGTGTTACAGGACAGGCCGGCTCTTGGCGGGCACTGTCATCAGACGCGACCATCACCATTGCAGATGGACCGAACGCTGTCACGGGTCGAAGACGGCTCGTCGGGGTAGTCAGATCTACGTCTAATCAGGGCGAAAGCATTCTAACGGCCACCTATTTTCGCAGATAGGAATGTCACGATTCGGCTACGGCAGGAACCCCGACCGTTCGTGCCACGTCCCCGCGTCGGCAACCGGGTGAATGGCGCCGGGTCGCGCCCGCACCCACCCGTACCCCCTGACCGGCCCGACCACCCGCGTCGGACACGACGATGGGCGGCCCCGGAGCGGGTCCGCCCATCATGCGGTGTGTGCTGGTTCGGGCCGTGCGGTGGTCGTCGCCGGTCCGGGGGATGCGGGTCAGTCCTCGTCGGACTTGCCGGAACGCATCCCGGATGAGATCAGGTCCATCACCGAGGAGTCCTGCAACGTGGTGACGTCACCGAGCGAGCGGTTCTCGGCCACGTCGCGCAGCAGCCGGCGCATGATCTTCCCGGACCGGGTCTTCGGCAACTCCGGGACCAGCATGATCTGCCGGGGCTTGGCGATCGGGCCGAGGGTCTTCGAGACGTGCTCCCGCAGCTCGGCGATGAGCGCCTCGCCCGCGTTGCCCTCGGTGTCGACGGAGCCGCGCGGGATGGTGAAGGCGACGATCGCCTGCCCGGTGGTCGGGTCGGTGGCGCCGACCACCGCCGCCTCGGCGACCGACGGGTGTGAGACCAGCGCCGACTCGACCTCGGTGGTGGAGATGTTGTGCCCGGACACCAGCATCACGTCGTCGACCCGGCCGAGCAGCCACAGGTCGCCGTCGTCGTCCTTCTTCGCCCCGTCACCGGCGAAGTAGAGGCCCTCGAAGCGGGACCAGTAGGTGTCGACGAACCGCTGGTCGTCGCCCCAGATGGTGCGCAACATCGACGGCCACGGCTCGCGCAGCACCAGGAAGCCGCCGCCACCGTCCGGCACCGACTGCGCCTGGTCGTCCACCACGTCGGCGCTGATCCCCGGCAGCGGGCGCATCGCGCTGCCCGGCTTGGTCGAGGTCACCCCCGGCAGCGGGGAGATCATGATGGCCCCGGTCTCGGTCTGCCACCAGGTGTCGACGATCGGGCACTCGCCGCGGCCGATGTTCTCCCGGTACCAGATCCACGCCTCGGGGTTAATCGGCTCGCCGACGCTGCCCAGCAGGCGCAGCGAGGAGAGGTCGTACCCCTTCGGAATGTCGTCGCCCCACTTCATCATGGTCCGGATCAGGGTGGGGGCGGTGTAGAGGATCGTCACCTTGTGCTTCTGCACCAGCTCCCAGAAGCGGCCCTTGTGCGGGGTGTCCGGGGTGCCCTCGTACATGAGCTGGGTGGCGCCGTTGGCCAGCGGGCCGTACACGATGTAGGAGTGCCCGGTCACCCAGCCGATGTCGGCGCTGCACCAGTAGACGTCGGTCTCCGGCTTCAGGTCGAAGACCGCGTGGTGGGTGTAGGCGACCTGGGTCAGGTAGCCGCCGGAGGTGTGCAGGATGCCCTTCGGCTTCGCCGTCGTGCCACTGGTGTAGAGGATGAACAGCGGGTGCTCGGCGTCGAACGCCTCCGCGGTGTGCTCGGTCGAGGCGGTCTCCACCGTCTCGTGCCACCACAGGTCCTTCTCGTCGTTCCAGGCCACCTCCTGCCCGGTACGCCGGACCACCAGCACCCGCTCGATCGTCGGGCACTTGGCGATCGCCTCGTCAACGGTCGGCTTCAACGCCGACGGCTTGCCCCGGCGGAACCCGCCGTCGGCGGTGATCACGACCTTGGCGCTGGCGTCCTGGATCCGGTTGGTCAGCGCGTCGGCGGAGAAGCCACCGAACACCACGCTGTGGGTGGCGCCGATCCGGGCGCAGGCGAGCATCGCGACCGCCGCCTCCGGGATCATCGGCAGGTAGATCGCCACCCGGTCACCGGCGGTGACCCCGAGGTCGGTCAGCGCGTTCGCCGCCTGGCTGGTCATGGCCAGCAGGTCGGCGTAGGTGATCGTGCGGTTGTCGCCGGGCTCGCCCTCCCAGTGGATGGCCACCCGGTCGCCGTGCCCGGCGGCGACGTGCCGGTCCAGGCAGTTGTAGGCGACGTTGAGCCGGCCGCCGACGAACCACTTCGCGAACGGCGGATTCGACCAGTCGAGGATCTGGTCCCACTCCTTCGACCAGTCCAGCCGCCCCGCCTGGCGTGCCCAGAACGCCAGCCGGTCCCCGGCGGCCTCGTCGTAGGCGTCCGCGGTGACGTTGGCGGCGGCGGCAAGGTCGGCCGGCGGCGGGAACTGCCGGGTCTCCTGCAACAGGTTTGCCAGAGTCTCGCTCATGGTGGATGGCTCCTCAGGCGTCGCGTCAGTGTCGTTCGGTAGGAGGTTAATCGGGCCTGGTAGCTGGGGCGAGGGGTCCGTACCACTCACGCGACCAGACGCGCCGAATGGCGGCGTTCCGGCGCTCGCCGGTCACCGCACGTGCCGGCACCGGCGGACTGTCCGGCTGATTCCGTCGGGCTGATTCCGTCGGGCTGATTCCGTCCGGAAAGCGCCGAAGCGTTGGACGGGTGTCGGTTCCGGCGCTCGGCGCTGGCGTGCCCGGGCCGGCAACTACGGTGACAGCATGGCCACCGACCCGCTCGCCCCGCTGCTGGACCTCGCCGACGTCGCCCCCGCGGTCGACCGGGCCCGCGAGCGGGTCGACCAGGCACTGCGGCACCGCGCGCTGCGCCGGCACGGCGGCCAGATCGCGGCCGAGGTCAGCCTGCGGTCCGCGGTGGCCAGCTCCGCGCTGGAGGGGTACGCGCACGAGCGCGAGGCGGTCCGCGCCGGCACCGTGACCGATCCGGTGCTGCAAGGTGCCCTCCGGGTCGCCGGAGCGCTGCCCGGGCTGACCGACCTGTGGCCGAAGGCCCCCCGGCAAGTGCTCGCCCGGCTGCACACCCTGGCCGCCCGGGGAACGGTGCCGGAGGAGGCGCTCGGCCGGCCGGCACCGGCTCACGGCCCCGCCGCCGGAGCGTCTGTCGCGCCGGAAGTGCTCGGCGCCCGGCTGGACGGGCTGGCCGGGCTGGTCGCCGGTGGGACGTCGGCGTCGCCGGTGGTGCTGGCTGCCGTCGTACACGGGGAACTGCTGGCGCTGCGACCCTTCGCCGGCCCGTCCGGGGTGGTCGCCCGGGCAGCCGCCCGGCTCACCCTGCTCGCCACCGGATTCGACCCGCGCGGCCTGATCGCGGTCGACCTTGGCCACTCCGAACGCGAGCCGGAGTACGTCGGCGCGGCCGGCGCCTTCGCCACCGGTACCCCGGACGGGCTCCGCTCCTGGCTCCGGCACTACGCGACGGCGGTGGAGGTCGGCGCGGAGCGGCTGACCCAGATCGGCGACGAGGTTCTGGCGAACCCGGCACCCGGTGGCGCTACGCCGGACGGGTCGGGGGTTGCGGGATCGGGTCCCGGCGGCCGGGGACCGATCGACCCCGGCCCGGCCTGATCGCGAGCTGTCAGGCGGTGGTGGTGCGGGTCCGGCGGTGCCGGCCGTACCAGGCGATGCCGATGGCCACCCCGACGCCGACCCCGATGGCCGCCGCCGCGACCGGCACGGCGGGACGCTCCCGGAGCCGGCGCCCGAGCGGTACCGGGTGCCGGAACTCCAGCACCGGCCAGCCGTTCTCCACGGCGAGCTTGCGCAGCGCCCGGTCCGGGTTGACCGCGCTCGGATGGCCGACACACTCCAGCAGCGGACGGTCGCTGACCGAGTCGGAGTAGGCGTACGAGGCGGTGAGGTCGTAGCCGCGTTCCTTGGCCAACTCGCCGACTGCGTCGACCTTGCTGGGGCCGGCCGCGTAGAACTCCACCTCGCCGCTGTACCGCCCGTCCACCACCGTCATCCGGGTGGCGATCACGTCGGCGACCCCGAGCAGCTCACCGATTGGCCGAACCATCTCCTCGCCGGAGGCGGAGACGAGTACGACGTCCCGACCGGCCGCCTGGTGCTCCTCGATCAGGGCGGCGGCCTCGGCGTACACGTAGGGGTTGATCAGCTCGTGCAGCGTCTCGGCGACGATCTGTCGAACCTGGTCCACCGGCCAGCCCTTGCACAGCGTCGCCAGATAGTCGCGGGTACGCGCCATCGTCTGCTCGTCGGTGCCGCCCAGCCGGAACATGAGCTGGGCGTACGCGGACTTGACCACGTCGCGGCGTGTGATCAGCCCGTCCCGGTAGAACGGCCGACCGAACGCCAACGCGCTCGACTTGGCGATGACGGTCTTGTCCAGATCGAAGAAAGCGGCGCTTCGGCCCACGGCGCGAAAGTCTAGCCGGATGGTCTATGGTCAGCGGGTGCGCGGGGTCACCTTTGGCACCTGCCGACCGGTTACCCCCTGATCGGCCGATCAGCCTAGGGGTGATCACGGTCACAGCCCGAAGGCGGACTTTCGCAGGGAGTGGAAGTTAACGCCACTCGACGTATACGGGTCGACTCAGGCATGCTTGTAGTTACGACACACTTTCATATCCTCTGTGCTCGGTAGACCTCGGCGGTCGCACCCCCCGTGACCGCCGAGCGGGTTCGGCTCGACCCCCCCGGAGCCGAACCCCAGACGACCCCCGTCTCCCCCCGACGGGGGTCGTCGCTTTTGGCAGTAAAGCGTATTCACGCTGGTCACGACCCTTCTTCTGGCGACTCGTCCGGGTCCTGTGGCGGCTCCGGAGGCTCGAAAGTCAGCGAATCGTCAGCGAAGGTCCGGCGGACCCGGTCGGCGTAGTCGTCCGGGGTGTGGGTGTAGCGGTTGAGCGTGGTCGACGCCTGCTCATGTCCCATCACCCGCTGGACGAGGTTGATGGGGACGCCGTCGGTGACCAGCCACGTCGCGTACGAGTGGCGCAGGTCGTGAAATCGCAGTCCGCCCGTGGCCTCCCTGGCGACATGCGTCACCGCCGCCCGCTCGGTGATGAACTCTGCCGACTGGTCCATGCCGTCGGGATCCGGCAGACGGCCCGCCAGCGACGCGGCCCGAGGTTGACGACCTGGCCGAGCAGCCCGGCCCGGACCAGCGAGGGCAGCCAGATCCGGCGCCGGAAGTTCGACCGCCGCAGCGGGCCGCCGTCCCGGTCGGCGAAGACCAGCGCCCGCGCGTCCGGCTTCGCGTCACCGAGCTGCTGGCGTAGCGCCTCGACCAGGAACGCCGGCATGGGCACCGTCCGGACGCCCGCGCGGGTCTTCGGGTACGGCCTGATCACGATCTCGCCGTGCGTCTCCACCGCCACTTGGACGACACGCAGGACGGACCGGTCGAGGTCGACCGATCCCCACGCGAGGCCGGCGCACTCGCCCCAACGCAGACCGGTGCCAGCGGCAGCGGCGACGAGCGCCCGATGCTCTGTGGGGATGGCCGGCAGCAGCTTGCCGAAGAAGACTTCTCGGGTGATGGTGGTCGGCCGCGCCTCGCCGGACCGGTTGCGTGGCACCTTCACACCCTCGGCCGGGTTGACCGCGATCAGCCGGTCACCCAACTCATCGGCGACCTCGCCGAAACCCAAGACACCCTGTTTACTCTGCTGGAGCGCCGCCAGCCGCCGAACCAGTCCCGGGACCTGCACTTCCTGGCCGGCATCACCAGCGGCTTGCTCGCCAAGGTGTCGCACGACCTGGCCGACCCGCACGCCGCGATGCTGCAAACCCGCACCGCCGTACTCTGCGCCGAACAGGCCGGACACCCCGGACTGCAAGCCTGGCTACGCGGCATGCAATCCCTCGTCGCCTACTGGGCCGGCCGGTACGCAGAAGCCGTCCGCTACGCCGACGCCGGCCGCGAACACGCCACCGAAGCCGGCGGCACCACCGCGGTCTGGCTTCCCGCCAACGCCGCCCGCGCCTACGCCGCCCTCGGCAACGCCGAACAAGCCAAAGCCGCCATCACCGAGGCCGAGCAGGCATGGTCCCGGGTACGCCCCGACGACCTGGACGCCATGGGCGGCATCTGCACCTTCAACCAGCCCCGCACTCTCTACTACGCCGCCGACGCCCTAGCCTGGCTCCCCGACCAGGCCACCGAAGCCGAGGACTACGCCAGCCAGGCCGTCACCGCCTACGCCGACCCCCACGACCCGGCATGGGCGTTCGGCGACCAGGCCGGATCCCACGCCGACCTCGCCATTGCCCGGATCGCCGGCCGTGACCTCGACGCCGCCACCGATGCGATCGCCCCCGTGCTGGAGCTGCCTGCCGAGCAGCGGATCAACGGCATCGTGCACTCCGTCCGCCGCGTGCACCAGGCCGTCACTCGCGCCGGACTGACCGCCGACGCCCGGGACCTGGTCGACGGCATAGAGCACTTCACCCACACCCCCGCCAACGCCCTACCCCGATAAGCCAGGATCAGAGGCGTGTACCCGATCGACACCATCAGCGGCAGCCTGGTTAACCTCCGCGACTTCCGCCCCGAGGACGTAGCCGACACCCTGGCCATCGTCGGCGACGACCGCGTCACCCGCTGGCTCTCCTACGACAGCCGCAACCACGACCAGGCCACCGCCATGATCGAAGGCACCATCCAACGCGCCCAAGCTGAGCCCCGCATGGAGTACTACCTAGCCATCACCGACAAGCACGACCGGATGATTGGCTTCGGCAGACTCGGACTCGGCGGGGTCAAAGCCGCCAAGCTCGGCTACGCCATCCACGCCGACCACTGGGGCCACGGCTACGCCACCGACGCCGCCCGCACCCTCATCACCTACGGCTTCACCACACTCGACCTGCACCGCATCAGCGCCGCCATGGACCCTGAGAACGCCGGATCCATTGCCGTGGTCAAGCGTCTCGGCATGCAGTATGAAGGCCACCTACGCGACCACGTCCACACCAACGGCGCATGGCGAGACTCCCTGCTCTACTCCATTCTCGCCCACGAATGGCCGACCGGCCCGGCCGAGGGGTAGCCCTCCGCCGCTGGTCAGCACAGCGGACCGGTAGGGAAAGATCACGGTGCGTCGCAGGTCTGTAGCATTCGGACATGCGCGACGCAGCCACGCCCCCGGACGACGGCCACGACGCGGCGCCCGACGGCAGCCCCACCACACCCCAGCAACGCGCAGCGGCCATCCGCGCCGCAGCCGGCGAGGTCCTCGCCCGCGTGCAGGAGTGGCGCAACTCCCCACACTGGCGCGAAGACGAAACCAACCGTCGCCGGTATCAAATCACGGTGGACGCTATCGCCTCGCTCGACAGGCTGCCCGACCCTGAACCGCAGGAGACGGTTCTCCCGCTCGTCGACGCTATCGGTCCCGTCCTCGCCGCGTGGCGCCCCAGCCGCCCAGGTCCCGAACAAGCGATTTTGTTCACGTCGAGCGATTGCAACGCCTAATCGGGTAAAAGCATCATTTGCGTCAGCTCGGAACTTCCGTACACCTTCAAGGCGGCCCTTGACGGGCCGCACGCGCCGCCGCCAGGGCGCGCGCCGGCCGCTGCCGCTGTCGCTCTGCGGCCGTCACGCCTGATGCCCGGCGGCTGGCGCGGAGAGCGGGGAGCCCGGAGGGCCGCCGCAGAACGACAGGTCGTTGACGGGTGAGGGGTGGGCCGGCAGCCGGCCGGGCCGCGCGGCCAGCAGCCGGCGCGGCGTAGGGGAACGCACGCCGGCCGCGTTGGCGACCTGGCGGCCGATGCGAGGTCGCGGTCACTGCGCCTCCGGCGGGGGTGCAACGACTCCAGAATGGCCGGGGGTCCGCCGGCGGGTCACGGTCCGTGGGTGGTTGCGGAAGGAGCCATCCCGCCTGCCACCGACCTGGGCAAGCCGAGCAGACCACCGCCCAACCCGCCAGCGTCCGTACGAGCCGTCAAGGTCCGCTTGACGTGGCGGGCCGGGCGGCGGCCCGCTCCCCAGGAGGGCGGGTCGGCGGCAGACGGGATGGTGGTGGTGACGCCGGCCCCCTGCAGGCTCGCGACCACGGCGTTCCAGCCCGAACTGTCGGCGAAGGCGCGCCGTGGACCAGGGCGACTGTCGTGCCGGTCGTGTCGGTCATGATGCTCCACTCCGATCGTTGACGGGTGCTGGCAGCGTCGTCAGCGGTGCTCGCCGAAGACCGCCGCGGCCACCTGGTAGCTGTCGAACGCCCGGGCCGCCCCGGCGTACGCCTCCAGGTGGATGAAGAGCTCGACGATCTCCTCCTTGGTCACGCCGGACGTCAGCGCGATGCGCAACTGCCCCCGCAGCGGCTCGTGGGTGCCCAGCGCCGCCGCGACGGCCACCGAGATCAGGCAGCGGCTCCGCAGGTCCAGGCCCGGTCGCGGCCACGAGTCGCCGAAGGTGTGCTCGGTCGCCAGCCGCCGGAAGTCCTGACCGACCGCGGGTTCCCCGTCGGCCAGCGGCAGGGTCAACGGTTGGCCGAGGAGGCGCTCCGCGGTGTCGAGGGCCTGCTGGTATCGGGGATCGTCGGGCATGCGTTGCCACCTCCGCACGTGTCAGCCGATCGACTGCCGTTCGGTTCCAGCATCGCGCCCACCCCGGCGTTCGGTCGGCCGTTCCGGGAAACCGGTGGTCGCGATAGCATCGGATGCGGTGGAGCGCTGCCCGCGCCCGGTGCGTCAGCCCACGCCTGAAGGGTCGGCAGCGGTGGAGGTTGCCGCCGCTCGCAAGTCCCGCCTCATCAACGTCCTTCGTCAGCGAGAAGTCAGCGAGACGCACGACAACAGCCAACAACCGCTGGTGCAGGACACCAAGTCCCTTGACTCCAACGCCAGCCGCCGACATCGATCGGTGAGCATCCACCGCATCGAGCCGCCTTTGCAAGGCAGGGGTTAGGGGTTCAAGCCCGCTCCACGACCTGGCGCTCGGGCTGGAGTGGCTGCTCTACTGATGCGGTGCGCACTCATCTTGTTCTCAGCGTCGCCTTGCTGGTGTCGGGTGTGATGGCGGCAGGGGCCGGACTCGTGATCGCCTCGGGATACGTCGAACAGCTAAGACCCTTCAACGAGGCGATATTGGGTGCGATGGGCGGGGGGATGATCGTCGCGGGCCTCCGCCGCTGGAGGAAGCACCGCTTCCTGGGCTCGGGGCACACACGGGGCACAAGACAGCGTGAAACGTCGGCAACCAGCCACCAATGACGTGAGCCCAAGACGGAACGTGACCAGCATGCCGGCCAGCCTGCCGCAGGTCACGCGAGGGCGGGTCTAAGTTCCGCTTCAACGTCTTACAGTCGTGCTGGGTGACCAACTGGGTGACGACGAGCACGAACATCACCGGATGCCCATGGACTGCGGTGGACCGTTCGGACAGCTCAGCCCTGCTGTTGGCGCAGCTCATCGACGGCTGGTCGTTCCTTCACACCGAACGGGTCCCAGTTCCAACGCGTCACGCCTCTTCTCATCCACACTGCCGAGACGTTCTCTTTATGATCAAGAGCGCCGCGCAAGCGCGGCGCCTGCCCGCCCGCGCTCGGCCTGCTGGCGGCCTCCGGCCGGCATCGGCCGGCGCGACGGGCCACGGGCCTTGTCACCCCGTCAGGGCAGATCGGCGATCGATACGTCGAACCCGGAGGTCTCGTCGCGCAGGGTGACCTGCCACATCTCTGCCGCCGACTCGCAGATCTCGCGGACGATCTTCCAGTCGATCAGGTCACCGACGAGCGTCACCTCAATCAGCGCATCGCACTCGCTGAGCGACGCTGGTCCGCCCTCACCGATCCCCCAGGAGACCATCTCGCGAACCGAGTCTGGCCGCGTTGTCACCTCCAGCGCGAGAGGCCACCTACGTGGCGGCCCTGGAAGCAAGTCCTGAACCAACTCGTCCAGGTCTGCGCTCAGGTCATGGTCCGCCGATAGATCACAACTCATCCAGCCGACACCATCGCCGGTAGGTACGGCAACTACTGCCGTATCCCGGCGTTGGACCGACGACACCAGACGCGGAAGAACGTGGTGCGCGACGGGATCACCAACGTAGGCGAAGAGAGTCAGTTGGTAGGCCAAGCCGTACTCCTCTCCTGGCCGCCCACTGGCCCGCTGGCGGCCTCCGGCCGGCAACGGCCAGGCGCGGCCGGCCGGATCTGCTAAGTCCGAAAATCATTGACCGCCGCCTCGACCCGCAGCCCGATCCCCGTCAGGGCAAGGAGGAACGCGAGGACATGCGGTTCGATGGACCCGCTGGCGCTCCACATCGTGAACAGGGAGATCAGAAGCCCTGCCACTATCGCCATAGTTCCGAGTACACGTTTGCCAGCCGCTCGCTCAGATCGAAGGTCCACGGCCCGGACGGTACTCGACTTGCATCGAGACTGGCCGCCTGTGGAAGAACGAACGCCTACTTGCGTCGGGACGATCGCCTGGGGGCCGGCCGCCGTCGAGGGCGGGGCGATCGCTGCCGCGCCGCTTCGCGGCTTGCCACCGGAGTACGTGGTCCAGGCACGCGGTGACCCGGCGACACGGCAAGCCGCCCCGGCCCGAAGGCCGGGGCGGAAAGCCGTACGACGCCGGCCGGCCGCGCGCCCGCTCGGGCCATTCATGGGCCATAAGCCGGTGCCGTAGACGGTCATCAGCGGGCAGGAGCGGGCACCACTACCCCGCCATTGACCAGGCACTCCGGACAGACCGGCGCAGCCGGAAACGATCTTCCAAAATGAAGGTGTCGCCAGCTAAAGCAGGGCGATCTGACCGGGCAGTTCAGACGGACCGGACAGCACTGCACGGAGCTTGTTGATCTGCGGGAACTCACTCACTCCCGCCTCGGCCCACAGGGCCCGCCACTCCGAGTTGTCGCTGAGGACCCGATCTAGTGCCTCGACTGCCAGTTGTGGCAGGTCGTGGTCCAGGTCGAGGGCTTCACCGGCAAGCAGAAAGTCTGGTGCGTACGGCGAGGTTATCGGCTCTCCGCCGGGCATCTGGGACGCCACTATCGCGGCCGCGGCGATGGCCGAGACGGCATCGCAATCGTCGAGGTATCCCGTGTTGAGCGCTGCCGTTGTCAGGGCAGCACGAACAATTGCCGGCCGTTCAGACGGATCGGCATCGTGGAGGTCGCCGCACCAGTCGGCGGCGCTGTCATTGTCAAACGGACCGTCATCCCAGGTGCCCATGTGCTCCTCCACCCGTTTCGGTGAACGATCATGAAGTCAATTGCGGGCGGACGCAAGGGCGCGAGAGCGCTGGCTGTACAGCCAGCGGCACAGCCAAGCCGGCCGACAGGCGTGCGTGACGAACGGCGGCAACCGACAGGGCGAGCAGGTCAGCTACGGTTACCGACGCCGGTCGACAGTAGTCTTGATCTTTGCAAAGCAGAGGTTGGCCTGTGGTCGTGGCGAGTGGCGGCGTGCAACCGGGTCGCCGCCCGGAGTCAGCAGAAAGTCAGCGAACGCCGTACCGCGTAGCCGGCGTCGATCATGCTCCGCAGCACGACCACCCCGCCTGACCACGCGGTACGGCACTCGATCACACTCGGCACTACGGCCGATCACTCTCCCCCCGACGGGGGTCGTCGCTTTTGGCAGTGAAGCGCATTCACACTGGTCACGGCCCTTCTGTCGGCGGCTCGTCCGGTCGGCGGCGTACCTCGGTCGGCCCGACCTGTCCGGGTCGACGCGGTCGGGCCGCGCCCATTCGTCGCGCGGGTTACCGACCCGGCGGTGTCGGCCAGGGCCGCCCCGTTGCTACTCAAGTGATCCGGCGCCCCCTACTCAAGTGTCGAGCCGGCAGCCGAGCGGGACCTACCCGAAGTCGGCGGCCGTGATCCCGTCGGCATGCCCGGGCGGCCACTGCACCAACTCGATCCGGTAGCCGTCCGGGTCGGTGAGCCACGAGGTCTGCGGGCCGCCCGGGCCGGCGGGCTGTTCCACGGGACCGGGCCAGAGGCCCGCTCTGATCAGCGCCTCGACCGTGCCGGCGAGGTCGTCGACCTGGACGACGAGGTGGCTGAACCCGGTGCCGACGTCCACCGGTCCCGCGGCCGGCCGGTGCACCAGCTCCAGCGTGACGACATCCTCGTCCGGGAACTTGAGGACGGTCAGACTCGCACCGTCCCCGACGTCGACCCGACCGACCACGGTGTATCCGAGCGCGGTGTAGAAGGCGAGCGACGCGGCGAGGTCCGATACGCGGTACGCCGTGTGGAGGGTCTTCACCAGGCTAACCATACGAGGACGGGGCCGAGACGGCTCGGTTCCCGGCGCCCGTTCCTGCGAGGGCTACTCGTGGTGCAGGGCGCGGGCCAGCGTCGTCGCGGCCTGGGCGGTGACCGCCTGTGCGGCCTGGGAGGTTGCCAGCGCGTCCAGCATCGCCATGTCGTGGATGATGCCCTGGTAGCGCACCTGGGTCACCGGTACGCCGGCCCGGCGCAGCTTCGCCGCGTACGCCTCGCCCTCGTCGCGCAGCACGTCGGCCTCGTTTGTGGTGACCAGGGTGGGCGGCATGCCCCGGAGTTGCTCCGGGCTGGCCCGCAGCGGTGACGCCATCGGGTCGGCCCGCTCGGCCCGGTCCGGCAGGTACTGGTCCCAGAACCACATCATCAGCTCCCGACTCAGGTAGTAGCCGGTGCCGAACTCCCGATAGGAGGCGGTGTCGAAGTCGGCGTCGGTCACCGGATAGAGCAGCACCTGCCGGGCGAAGCGGGGGCCGTCGCGCCGGGTGGCCAGCATCGCCACCACCGTCGCCAGGTTGCCGCCGACCGAGTCACCCGCGATGGCGATCCGGGTCGGGTCCAAGCCGTAGTCGTCGCCCTGGCCAACCAACCACTGCGCCACCGCGTAGCACTCCTCGATCGCGATCGGATACCGCGCCTCCGGCGACCGGCTGTACTCGGGGAAGACGATCGCCGAGTTGGACTGCACCGCGAGTTCGCGGATCAGCCGGTCGTGGGTGAGGGAGTCACCGAACACCCAGCCCGCGCCGTGGATGTAGAGCACCGCCGGCAGCATGCCGCCGACTCCGCGCGGCCGGATCATCTCCTGGGCGGCGGAGCGGAGCCGGTCGCCCAGCCCTCCGCCCGCGCCACCGAGCCGGCCGGCGCCCCGGGGCTTGACGATCCGCACCGGTACCTGCCCGGTGGGGCCGCCGGGCACCATGATGTCCTCGATGTCGACCTCTGGGCGGGGGATGCTGCCCGACTGCATCTCGACCAGCTTCGCCCGCCCCTTCTCCGGAGCGAGCTGGAACGGAAACGGCGGATTCGCCGTCATCCGGACCACCTCCTCCGCGGCCGGTTCCAGCACCACCGAGGTCGTGCTCACGGACTGCGCCATGACGGCTTCCTCCCCCGATTTTCACCGCCGCGTCGCGGAGTAGCGACCCGCACCGCCCGGGTACCCACGCCGGTGGCAAATATGGCCTGGCCGACCGCGTCCGCCCCGCTCGGCGACCGTCCGCCCCGCCCGGCCCGCGCACCGCCGCGAGACCCCCATCGGGTACGCACCCAGCCGCTCGCGCCCGCTGCCGGGACCACCGCTGACCACGCCGCTGCACATACCAGATCCACTGACTCGACGGGCGTTATCCACAGCCGGCCCAGTTATCCACAGCGCAGATTTCCAGTGCCCGGAACGGAGGTTCGGGACGCCAGGGTGTGGCGGTAACCGGACCGCCCGTTGGAGCCGGATCCCACCGCTGGAGGACGTGATGCCACCGCGTACCCCGGTCCGTCCCGGACCGCGCCTGCCCCTGGTCGTGACCTCGGACAACGAGCTACTCGACGAACTGCTCCGGCTCGCGGCGGCGGGTGGCGGTGAGGTGGAGGTGGCCGCCGATCCGGCGTCGGCCCGGTCCCGGTGGGCCGGCGCGCCGCTGGTGGTGGTCGGCACCGACCAGGCGCAGGCCTGCCTACGGGCGAGGCTGCCCCGCCGGCCCCGGGTGGTCCTGGTCGGCCGCGCCGGGGAAGGTGACGGCGGCTGGGAGGTGGCCGAGCTGCTCGGCGCCGAGCACGTCGCCGTGCTGCCGGCGGCCGAGCCCTGGCTGGTCGACCGGTTCGGCGAGTGTGTCACCGGCCGGGGTGCGGTGGGTGGCCCGGCCCGGATCGTCGCGGTGATCGGCGGGCGCGGCGGGGCCGGCGCGAGCGTACTGGCCGGTGGGCTCGCCATCACGGCGGCCCGGTGCGGCCTGCGCACGCTACTGGTCGACGCCGATCCGCTCGGCGGCGGCCTCGATCTGGTGCTCGGCTGGGAGCAGTTGGAGGGTCTGCGCTGGCCCGCGCTGACCGAAGCGGACGGTCGGGTCGACGCGCCCGCCCTGGTCCGGGCGTTGCCGAGCCGGGGAGACCTGGTGATGCTCTCCTGGGATCGCGGCGACCTGCTGGCGCTGCCGGCCGAGGCGATGGCGGCCACCATGGACGCCGGCCGGCGTGGCCGAGACATCGTCGTCGTCGACCTGCCCCGACAGCTCGACGACGCGGCGGTGATCGCACTCCAGGCGGCCGACCAGGCGTTCGTACTCGTTCCCGCCGAGTTGCGGGCCACCGCAGCGGCGGCCCGGGTGGCCGCGGTCGCCGGGCTGCACTGCGCCAACCTCTCGGTCATCGTGCGCGGCCCGGCCCCGGGCCGGCTCAAGGCCCGGGAGGTCGCCCGGGCACTCGACCTGCCACTGGTCGGCACGCTGCGACCCGAGCCCGGGCTCTGCCGCAACCTGGAACGCGGCGAGGCCCCGGCGGCTGCCGGGCGTGGTCCGCTGGCGGCGCTCTGCCAGCGCATCATCACCGACCTCACCGGTGCGGCCGGCGTTCCGGCCGAGGCGCGATGATCGCCCGGAAGCGGGTCGCCCGCACCGACCCGGCCCAGGGTTGGGTCTCCCGGACCGACGCGGCCCAGGGTTGGGCCGCCCGCACCGACGCGGCCCAGGGTTGGGTCTCCCGGACCGACCCGGCCCAGGGTTGGGCCGCCCGCACCGACCCGGCCCAGGGTCGGGTTGCCTGCACTGACATGCCGCAGGACCGGGTTGCCTGCACTGGCGCGGCCCGGAGTCGGGCCGCCCGCGTCGAGGCGGCCCGGCCATGAGGCACGATCTGGCCGCCCGGGTCCGGCGCCGGTTCGCCGCCGAAGGGACGACGGTGACCCCGGCCGCCGTCGTCGCGGCGGTACGTGCCGAGCCCGGCGCTGCCGTCCTCGGCGACACCACCGTGCTGCGGATGGCCACCCGCGTTCACCACGACCTGGTCGGTGCCGGCCCGCTGACGCCCCTGCTCACCGACGAGCGGGTCACCGACGTGCTGGTCAACGGCGCCGAGGTCTGGGTCGACCGGGGCAGCGGGCTGTCTCCGGTGTCGGTGCCGCTCGGCGGCCCCGACGAGGTACGCCGGCTGGCCCAGCGGCTCGCCGCCGCCTGCGGTCGACGGCTGGACGAGGGCAGCCCGTACGTCGACGCGCGGCTGCCCGACGGCACCCGGCTGCACGCCGTACTGCCGCCGGTGGCGACCAGCGGGCCCTACCTGTCGTTGCGTACCTTCCGTCAGCGTCCGTTCACCCTCGACGACCTGGTACACCACGGCACCCTGCCCCGCGCCGCCGCCACGCTGCTCGCGGCGGTGGTCGCCGCCCGGCTCGCCTACCTGGTCGTCGGCGGGACCGGGTCGGGCAAGACGACCCTGCTGAACACGCTGCTCGGCCTGGTGCCGCCGACCGAACGGATCGTGCTGGTCGAGGACGCCGCCGAACTGCGCCCAGTGCATCCACACGTGGTCGGCCTCCAGGCCCGCACCTCGAACGTGGAGGGTGCCGGCTCGGTCGGGCTCAGCGACCTGGTGCGCCAGGCCCTGCGGATGCGGCCCGACCGGCTGGTGGTCGGCGAGTGCCGGGGTGCCGAGGTGGTCGACCTGCTCTCCGCCCTGAACACCGGGCACGACGGCGGGGCGGGCACCCTGCACGCCAACGCTCCGGCGGACGTGCCGGCCAGGCTGGAGGCACTGGGTCTGCTCGGCGGGCTGCCCCGGCCGGCCCTGCACGCCCAGGTGGCCGCCGCGCTCCAGGTGCTGCTCCAGGTCCGCCGCGCGTCGACGGGGCGGGTGCTGGAGGCGGTCTGCCTGTTGCTGCCGGCGGGGCCGGAGCGGCTGGTCACCGTCGTACCGGCCTGGCGTCGGGACCGGGGTCTCGGGCCGGCCGCTCCGGCCCTGGCCGCGCTGATCGCCGAGCGGGGAGTGCCGGTGCCACCCCTACTGGACCCCGCATCCCGATCCTGGCCGCCGTCCTCGCCCGGCCGGCGGGAGATCACCCGGGGTACGCCGTGACCACCTGGTGGCTGGCGGCCGTCTGTCTGGCCGGCGCGGCGACCCTGGTGGGCTGGCCGGTCAGCCGCGCTCGGGCCCGGCGTCGGGCGGTGATCGGCGGGCACCACGCCGTGCAGGGCACCGCCCGGCGGCCCGATCCGGGAGGCTGGTCGGCAGAAATCGGCTCGGCGAAGTCGCGGGTGTCCTGGTCGACCGCGCTGGATCGGCTGCTGGCCGCTGTGTCGCCTCGGCGGGCCGTGGTCGTCGGTGTCGTGCTGGGTGGCGTCGGCGGGACGCTCGCCGGTGGCCCGGTCGCGGGGCTCGCCGTCGCCGCCTACACCGGTTTGGCGATACGCGGTCTGCTGCGCCGCCGGGCCGGCCGGTCGGCCGAGCGGGCACAGCGCCGCCAACTCGACGCACTCTGCGGCCTCGCCGCCGACCTGCGAGCCGGGCTGCCACCGTCGACCGTCATGCTGGCGGCCGACGGGTCGGACCGACTGGCCAGTCTCGCCCGGGCGGCGGTACGCCTCGCCGAGCAGACCGGGGCGCCCTTGGCCGACCTGTTAGAGCGGATCGAGGCCGATGCGCGGGCAATGGACCGTGGGCTGGCCGCCGCCGAGGCTCAGGCGGCCGGTGCACGTGCCACCGCCTGGTTGCTGGCGGGGCTACCGGCCGGCGGCATCGCCCTGGGCTACGGCATCGGCGTCGACCCACTGGAGATCCTGTTGCACACCCCGATCGGTGCTGCCTGCGCGGTCGGCGCCATCATCCTGCAACTCACCGGCCTGGTCTGGGCGGGTCGCCTGAGCGGCGCCGGCCGCGCGGACCGACTCGGCAGCGAGGCCGACCGGGCCGACAGGGTTGACGAAGTTGGCGAAAGTGCCGGCGGGGCCGACAGATTCGACGGTGGGTTCGGCAGGGCCGACAGGTCCGGTGGTGGGTTCGGCGGGGGCGACAGGTCCGGTGGTGGGTTCGGCGGGGGCGACAGATGTGGTGGTGGGTTCGGCGGGCTCGCTGGCGGGGCCGGTGAGGTCGACGGATTCGCTGGCCGAGCCGGTAAGGCTGGCCGGGTCGCGTCCGTCGCCACCTCGGGGCGCTGACGACGGTGCGGACCCTGGTCCCGGGAGTTCTGACCGGTCTCGCCCTGCTGCTGGCGCTGGCCAGGGTCCCCGTCCGCCGGTCGTCCCGACGGCGGCTCGCCGCGGTCGGTTCCGCCGGACTGTCCACTCGGGCAGCCGGGGCGACCGGTCGTCGAGCGCGCCATGCCATGACCCACGCGCTTAACGACCTCGACGAGCGCGGCGACCGACAGTCGGGAAGCGGACTGAGCCAGAGCCGGGGCGGGTGGAGGCAGCGCCAGCGCGGGTGGGACGAGAGTCCGCCAGGCTGGTCGGGCCGGATCGACCTAGTCCGGCTCGCTGCCGGGTTGGCCGGGCTGGCGGCCGGGGTGCTGCTCGGCGACTGGCTCGGCGTACTGCTCGGGGTGGCGACGGCGGTCGGCCTCGACCGGTTGCTGCACCGGCTCGAACCAGCGGCTGTCCGGCGGCGCCGGCTGCGCGAGTCAGCCGACCTGCCGCTCGCCGCTGACCTGCTCGCGGCGGCACTACGGGCCGGCGCGCCGATCGACCGTGCCGTCTGCGCCGTCGCGGAGGCGCTCGCCGGCCCACTCGGTGAGCGCCTTATCGAGGTCGGCCGGACCCTCCGGCTCGGCGGTACCCCTGAAGAGGCGTGGGCGCGCCTCGGGCCGGTGCCGGGCGCGGAGCGGCTGACGTCGGCGGCGGTCCGCTCCTCGGCGAGTGGCGCGGCACTGGCCGGGGCGTTGACCCGACTTGCCGACGACCTGCGGGCCGACCGGGTGACCGGCGCCGAGGCGGCGGCCCGGCGGGCCGGTGTGCTGATCGTGTTGCCGCTCGGCCTGTGTTTCCTGCCCGCCTTCATTCTCGCCGGCCTGGTGCCGGTGATCGTCGCCGTACTCGGCGACGTGCTGTGACCGATTCGAGAAGGGAACTCCATGCTGCGCAAGTTGATCGCCCGGCTCCGCGGCGACGCCGGGATGAACACCGCCGAGTACGCCGTCGGCACCCTCGCCGCCGTCGCCTTTGCCGGGATTCTGCTGAAGGTACTCACCTCCGGTCGGGTGCAGGCCGCACTGGCGAGCGTGATCGACCGGGCCCTGTCGTGATCCGGCGCTGGCTGGGCGACCGCGACCGGGGCTCGTTCACCGCCGAGTTGGCGGCCGGCCTGCCGGCGCTGTTGTTGTTGCTGCTCGCCGGGCTCACCGCCGTGAACGCGGTGACCACCAAGGGGCAGTGCGTGGACGCGGCGCGGGAGGCGGCCCTGGCTGCCTCCCGCGGTGCTCCGGGCGTACCTGCCGGTGCCCGGGCCGCACCACCGGGGGCGGTGGTGTCGGTCTCGGTGGACGGCGACCGGGTGGTGGCCACCGTACGGGCCCCGGTGCGCGCACTCGGTGCACGGTTGCCCCGGTTGACGGTGAGCGCGATCGCGGTGGCGGCGGTCGAGCCCGGTGCACCGGAGCCGCCGTCATGACGACCGACCCCACCGCGAGCGCGACCCGGGCGGGTCCCGGACTCGACTGGACTCGGCGGGGCCGGGCTCGGTGCCGCCGAACGGTTCAGCATCCCGATGGAGGGCCCCGCTCGACCAGACACTCCACAGCAGGTTGCCGGCCGGTCCCGTACGGCGGCGGATCCGATCGGGGCAGCGCCACCCTGTGGCTGCTCGCCATGGGGCTGGTACTGGTGGTGTTCAGCCTTGGTGCAGCCGCGATCGGCGCCGCCCGGGTGGCCCGGCACCAGGCTCGGGTCGCGGCAGACCTCGGCGCGCTCGCCGGCGCCGTCTACGCGCTGGACGGCCCGGATCGGGCCTGCGCCCGGGCGGCGGTCATCGCCGCCGCCAACAGCGCCCGGATCACCGACTGCACGCTCGACGGGTTCGACCTTCAGGTCACCGCCGAGGTGACGGTCGAGCCACTGCCCGGGATGACCAGGGCCGCCCGCGCGACAGCCCGAGCCGGGCCGGTGCGCGGCGAGGCGGACCAGCGCGCCTGACGCCTTGGCGGACAACCCGGCCCCGGTGTGGCATGCGCTCGGCCGCCTCGTTCGGACACCCCGCGAGTTCGGCTGGCAGGCCCTGGCCGGTGGGCTCTACTTCCCCGGTGCTCTTCGGAATGGTGGTGTTGGGAGCCAGGTCCTGAGGGTGCTGGATCGGTTGCCGTGTCGGCGTTGATACATGGCGTATCCGGCGAACAGGGCCAGCACCAGTGTGGAGGTGGCGAGGCCGCCGTAGAGGACGCTGAGGGTGTTGTCGCTGCCAGCGTCGCTTCGGCTGGCGGTGGGGGCGGGATTTGCTAGCTTGCCGGTCCCGCATCCGGCGGTGCGTTGATCGGACGCGGCTCCGGCGGCCGGGCGGCAGAGACGCTTTGCTGCCCCTGGTGGCGCTCGATCAAGGTGCCGGAATCAACGCGTTCGATCGTCTCGTCTACCTCCGGTCGAGGTTCCACTGTCGAGGCAGGTCCCCGGCGCAGGCGACGCAGCTGAAGTCGTCGTCCCGGACCACGTTGCACAAGCCGCAGTCCGGGCAGCGGCGGAAGATCAGGCCGGCCGTGAAGCCGTGCGGGTGCGGCAGTCCGGCCCGGTCGAGCGCAGAGGCCACCGCCGGCCAGGAGTCGAGGTCGGGACAGTAGCCGGTGGATTGGTTGCTGACATAACTGACGACCCAGTGACCAGACGGGACGTTCCGCCCGCCCGCCTGATCGGGTACGAAGGCGACCTCCCCGGCACCGAGTACGTCCTGCCCTCCGGCGCAGGCGACGTGCTCACTGCGCCTCGGCGCCAGTCGCAGTACGCCGGTCAGGTCCACCACGTAGCTAACCGGCTCGGCCAGCTCTGGTACGGCCACTGACGCCACCCAGCGTGCGAAGTCCGCCGGGCAGGTAACCCGGTACCCGGCACCATCCGGGCGGATTCCGGCCCGGATGTCGGCGGGTCCGACGTACCGGTACCGGCGTGCCGGGGTGGCCATGCGCCGACGGTAGCCGTTCGCGGCACCGCCCCGCGAGCGTGAAATCGCCGATGTACACCGGATCGACGGCGTTGAGCATCCCCGGTCCGAGCGGTATCGGAGCACAGATCACCCCTCACCAGGTGGTGCCCCGCCGAGCGGGTCGCCGGGGCCCGCGGCCTGCCCTACCGGCTGGCCGGCGGCGTCGGAGGTGGAAGGAGTTGCACGGTGGGACTGCTGCTGGCGTTCCACGACGCGTCGTACGCGACGACGTAGACCGTCTCGTAGCCACCGCGTGGCGCGATCACGGCGCTGTTGGTGCCGACCTTGGCGTCGACCCTGACCTCGTCCACGACGAACACGTGGTAGACGTGGTATTCGACCACGCCGATGTCGTCCGTCGCCGGTTCCCAGGTGACCAGATAGCCGTCCGGGGTGACAGCGGTAACCACCGGGGTTCCCGGCGGGCTGGGCGGGACGGTGTTGTCACCACTGCGCGGGAAGGACGGCGGCTGCCGGACGGACGTGCGGGAGGAGAACCCCGACGTGTTGCCGGCCGCGTCGCGGGCGGTGACCGAGAAGTGGGTCTGCGCCGCCGTCGGGGCGAGCTGCAGGGTCAGCGGGGAGTTGTCCGGTACGACCCGGGCCAGATACTGCGAGTAGAACTGGTCGCCCTGGTAGACGTAGTACTGCGCCACCCCGACGTTGTCGGTCGACGCCGGCCAGGTGATGGTGACCGCACCCGGTACGACCGACAGCACCTGCGGCTGGCCGGGCGTGCTCGGCGGCAGGATGTCCGGGGCCGACGGTTCCACCAGGACGTCGTCGAACCAGCCGGTGGCGTAGCTGGTGGCCAGGCCGATCCGGCCGCTGGCGAATTGGCCGTCGGTGGCGGTGACCGAGACCGTCCCGAGCTGCCCGACCAGGTGGTCGCCCCGGAGTGCGAGCCGCAGCGTCTGCCAGCCGCCGATCGCCGCCGTCACCGGGGCGGAGGCGAGCACGGTGACCCGACCGGAGACGAGTTTGCCCAGTTCGAGCTGGCTGTTTCCGCGCAGGTTCAGGTAGTAGTGACTGGTGTTGGACTGGACCCGGGCGAGCAGCCCGATCGAGGAGCGCGCGGTACCCAGCGCGTTCGGCCTGACCTGCGCGCTGACCGCGTAGTCGGTCCAGCTCGGGTCACCGGTCCGGGCACTGGCGACGGCACTGCCGGAACGCTGCCGGTACACCCACGTGGTGTCGCTGCCGACCGACCACACGCCGCCGACGGTTGACCAGCCGGCGGCGTTGCCGTCCTCGAAGTCGTCCGCGAACAGCGGTACCGCCACCTCCGCTGCGGAGTCGGTCCGACCTGGTGCAGGGTCTCGGTGCGTCCGGGCCAGATCTGCGCCAGCGGTCACCGGCGCGGGCAGCGTCCCGGTCACCCTTCCGGACAACGTCCCGGCCGCCGGCCCTCCGGCTCGCGCGGCTCCGGCTGGGGCCGATCCGACCTCCGCCGCTCCACCCGGCACGAATCCAGCTACCAGTGCGCCGTCCGTGGCCGCCCCGGCGACGGGTGAGGGCAGGACGGCCGCGAGGGCGGCGGTGGTGACCAGTGCCAGGCCGGCGGCGATCGGGGCGTACGGACGGCGGCCAGGCCGGTGGCGGCCCTCGACGGTACTGACGGGGACGGACACGGCGACGACCTGCCTTCGGCAACGGACCGGGCGGCGTCGCAGTCGAACGACGGTGGACCCGACCGGCAGTGGTAACTGAGCGTGAGAAGAGCCAACTCTATGTATGGAGATTGGAAGATGTCAATGTGATCGCGAGGGGCGCGGCTTCGCCCGAATGTGATCGGTGGCTATCTATTGACTTAGTTTGGAAGCAAAACTAAATTTCTTCGGTGAGCGATGTCGCGCGCGCCATCTCCAGGCCGCAGTCGAGCCCTCGACTGCTCCGGCTATCCCGGCGTCCGTCCCGTCAGCGCCGGGCCGACAAGGAGGTCATCGTGCTGCGCACCGCACGTCTGGCGATCGGCGCGTTCGCGCTCGCCGTCGTACTGACCGTCACCGCCGCACCCGCGCCCGTCCAGGCTGCCGTCTGGAGTTCCAGCGACCGCTGGGGCACCTGGTCCAGTGGCGGCTACACGCTCTACAACAACATCTGGGGCTCGGGATACGGTCCGCAGACCATCTGGGCCAACTCGCCGAGCAACTGGGGAGTCTGGGCCGACCACCCGAACACCGGTGGGATCAAGGCGTACCCGAACGCGACCCGGTACATCGGGCGTCGGGTAAGTGCCCTGGGCAACGTCACCAGCAGCTTCAACGTGACGGTGCCGACCAGCGGCAGCGGCATCGCCTACACCACGGCGTACGACATCTGGACCACCGACCACGGGCACGAGATCATGCTCTGGATGAACAAGTACGGGCCGGTCGGCCCGCTCGGCAGTTTCCAGGTCAGGGCATCGGTCGGCGGGCACTCCTGGGACATCTACCGGGGGTCGAACGGATCCAACCAGGTCTACTCGTTCATCCGGACCAGCAACACCACCTCCGGCACCGTCGACATCCGGGGCATCGCCACCTGGATCCGCGACCGTGGCTGGTTCGGTGACGTCACGATCGGCGACGTCCAGCTCGGCTACGAGATCACCTCGTCCGCCGGTGGCCGGGACTTCGTCACCAACAGCTTCTCGGTCTCCGGCTGAGGGCAACTCCGGCTGCGCGGAAGGGACCCCTTTCGCGGAAGATCCGCGGGACGGGTCCCTTCTGTGTGCCCTCGGCGCACGCCGCCGCGCCCTCGGGAGGACTGCCGGTGGCCCGCCGCCAACGCCCTCAGCGGATGCTGCCCTCGGTGGCCCGGCGTACCACCCAGCTGTTCAGCACCTGGTGGATGCTGTGCAGCATCTGGTGGATCTGGTCCAGGCGTTCCGCCTGGGCCAGGGCCGCGTACGCCTGCGAGAGCGCGATCTGCTGGTCGACGGTCAGATGTGCCTGGTCGATGGTGTACAGCAGTTCGACGGTCTCGGCGATGGTGTCGGCCACGACGTCCTCCTCAGGCGGATCCGTGGAAGCGCTCCCAGCGTAACTTAACCGGATCCACATAGATCCATGCATGCGAATACCGACTATCCGCGATCAGCCTGTGATCAGGCCACGATCAGGTATCGCCGGGCTCGGCCGGAGCCACCTGGGCCAGGTTGGTCAGCACCACGTCGAGGACCCGGACCGCCTCCGGCTTGGCCAGCGGGTTGTTGCCGTTTCCGCACTTCGGGGACTGCACGCAGGACGGGCAGCCGGCCTCGCAGCCGCACTCCGCAATCGCGTCCCGGGTCGCGGAGAGCCACGCCGACGCCGCCCGGTACGCCCGCTCGGCGAAGCCCGCGCCGCCCGGGTGTCCGTCGTAGACGAAGACCGTCGGCGCCTCGGTGTCCGGATGGTTGGCCGTGGAGAGCCCGCCGATGTCCCAGCGGTCGCAGGTGGCGACCAGTGGCAGCAGCCCGATCGCGGCGTGCTCGGCCGCGTGCAGCGCACCGGGCACCTCGGCCGCCTCCACCCCGGCCGCCGCCAGCGACTCCGGCGAGACCGTGAACCAGACCGCGACCGTACGCAGCTCCCGGGCGGGCAGGTCCAGCGGCAGGGTGGCCAGTACCTCGCCGGAGGCGAGCCGGCGGCGCTGGTACGACACCACCTGGCTGGTCACGTCGACCTCGCCGAGGAACATCCCGACCGGACCACAGTCGAGGTAGGAACGGACCGAGACGACGGAGAGCGAGGTGACGTCCCGGGGATGGGTGGACCAGTCCGGTTCCTCGGCGTGCACCAGCGCGCACCCGTCGTCGAGATCGAGGTCGTCCACCACGTACGACACGCCCTGGTGCAGGTAGACCGCGCCGGGGTGGACCTGGAAGTGCGACGACGCCGGATCGACCGTGCCGAGCAGCCGGCCGGTCGACGACTCGACCACGTCCACCGGGGCTCCGCCGGTGCCGCGCAGGTCCACCTCGGGCCGCCCGGCGTGCCGCCAGTACCAGCCCGTCGGGCGCCGCCGGAGCGCGCCGCCGGCCACCAGCGCCTCGACCGCCTCCTTCGCCCCCTCGCCGAAGAGTTCCAGGTCGGCCGGGGTCAGCGGGGATTCCGCCGCCGCGCAGCAGAGCTGCGGCCCCAGCACGTACGGGTTGGCCGGGTCGAGCACGGTCGCCTCGACCGGCCGGCCGAACAGCGCCTCCGGATGGTGCACCAGATAGGTGTCCAGCGGGTCGTCCCGGGCCACCAGCACCGCCAGCGCCTCCCGGCCGGAGCGCCCGGCCCGGCCCGCCTGCTGCCAGAGCGAGGCCCGGGTGCCGGGATAGCCGCAGATCAGCACCGCGTCCAGGCCGACCAGGTCGACGCCGAGCTCCAGCGCGCTGGTCGAGGCGAGCCCGAGCAACTCACCGCCGAGCAGCGCCTGCTCCAGCGAGCGGCGCTCCTCGCGCAGGTAGCCGGACCGGTAGGCGGCGACCCGGGCCCCCAGGCCGGGCACGGCCTCGTCCAGCGAGCGCCGCGCGGTGGTGGCGATCACCTCGGCCCCGCGCCGGGACCGGACGAAGGCCAGCGTCCGGACTCCGGCCGCGACCGTGTCGCCGAGCAGGTCGGCGGTCTCCCGCAACGCGGAGCGGCGTACCGGGGCGGCGTCGACCCCGGCGCCCGCCGCCGACTCGGCGAGGTCGGCCGGGTCCGGGCCGTCCGACGGCGGCGGCAGCAGCGGCGGTTCCCAGAGCGCGAAGGTCAACCCGCCGCGCGGCGCGGTGTCCTCGGTGACCGCGGTGACCGGCAGCCCGGTCAGCCGCTCGGCCGCCGCGGCCGGGTCGCCCGAGGTCGCCGAGGCCAGCACGAAGACCGGCCCGTCCGGTGCCGGCCCGGTGCCGCCGCTCGCGCCCCGCTGCCCCGGCACCGACCTGGGGGTACCCGGATAGCGCGCGGCCTGCCGCCGCAGCCGGCGCAGTACGTGTGCCACGTGCGACCCGAAGACGCCCCGGTAGGTGTGACACTCGTCGACCACCACGAACGCCAGCCGGCGCAGGAAGGCGGACCACTTGGCGTGCCCGGGCAGGATGCCGTGGTGCAGCATGTCCGGGTTGGTCAGTACGAACCGGGAGTGCTGGCGTATCCAGTCCCGCTCGGCGCGCGGGGTGTCGCCGTCGTAACATGCCGGCCGTACCCCGTCGAGGCCCAGCGCGGCGACGGCCCGGAGTTGGTCGGCGGCGAGGGCCTTCGTCGGGGCCAGGTAGAGCACGGTGGCCCGGGGGTCGGCGAGCAGCGTGGCCAGCGCCGGGAGCTGGTACGCGAGCGACTTTCCCGACGCGGTGCCGGTGGCGACCACCACGTGCCGGCCGGCGTACGCGTGCCCGGCCGCCTCGGCCTGGTGCCGCCACGGCGCGACCACGCCCTGCCCGGCGAGGGCCGCGCGCAGCTCCGCCGGCACCCACTCCGGCCAGTCGGCCACCGTGCCGGGGCGGGCCGGCACCCGCTCGACGTGGGTCACCGGGGTCCCGGTCGTGCCGCCGTGCGCCCGGGCGCGCAGCAGGTCCAGCAGCTCACCCGCGCCGGGCCGACCGGTCGGGCGGGAGTCCCCGACCCCGGTACCGGCCGATACTGTTGCGGGAAACGTCACGCCCTGCACTCTTGCACTCTCGTACGTGCGTCGGAAGGCCGGGTAGCGGTCGGTCCGCCGTCGCTGCGCGGTCCGCTGGTCGATGGTTAGATGCCCAGGAGCGTTCCTGGCCGGTCAGAGGAGGACTGATGGATCTGTCGCTGACGACCCGCGCCATCGGTGAGTACACGGTGTTGGAGGTTGGCGGCGAGGTCGACGTCTACACCGCTCCGCGGCTGCGCGAACGTCTGGTCGAGCTGATCGACGGCGGGGCCCGGGCGATCGTCGTGGACCTGGGTCGGGTGGACTTCCTCGACTCGACCGGCCTCGGCGTGCTGGTGGGGGCGCTCAAGCGGCTGCGTCCCGTCGGCGGGACCTTCGGGCTGATCTGCGACAAGGAGCCGCTGCTCAAGATCTTCCGGATCACCGCCCTCGACCAGGTCTTCCCGATCTACCCCACGCTGGACGCCGCCACCTCGGCCGACTCCTCCGGTGCCGATGCCTGATGTCGACGGTCGACGCATGATGTCGAAGGTCAGACTCTCCTTCACCCCGGCCCCGGTCCACGTCCGCACCGCCCGGTTGGTCGGGGTCGCGGTGGCCCGGCGGGCCGGCGTGCCCGAGGAACTGCTCGACGAGGTACGACTGGCGATCGGTGAGGCCTGCGCCCGGGCGGTCGCCCTGCACCGCCAGTACGGGTTGAGCGATCTGGTGCTGGTCGAGATGTCGGACGGTCCGGCGTACACCGTCCGGGTGATCGACCGGGCGCCGATCGAGGCCGGGTTGGGGTTGGCCGCGCTGCCCCCCGACGAGCTGGCCGACGAGTCGCTGACCGACGAGGCGCTGACGGTGGGTGTCGGGTTTGCCCTGCTCGCGGGCTTTGTCGAGGACCTCCAGGTGCGTCCGGTCGACGAGGGCGTCGGCACCGAGGTCCGGATGGCCTGGCCGCTCGGGCGGTAGCCCGGCTGCTCGCCGGCACCCGCATTACCAGAACCGCGCGGCTAACACAGCGACGAAGATCATCACGACTGGGTGGGTCCTCTGTGTGACCTCCAACACGGCGGACCGCTAGAGTACCCGGGGTTATCAGCAAGTGTGCTGGTCCCGCTCCTGTGGGTGGGGGAGCATCGCCGATCGCGGGGGCAGGTGGGTCGGCGGAACGCTTGCGAATTTGTCGCTCCACGCGTGGAGACGTCTGGCCGGTTCGTCCGCCGGCCCGGCGCGAGTGTTCGGTACAGGAGGACATAGATGTCCCAGTTTTGGGCCGCCGATGGTGGCGGGCTGTCCCTCGGCGGCGAGAACCTGTCGTATGTCGTCGTCGCGGCGGTTATCGCCCTGGTGGCGCTCGGCTTCGCGGGTGCGCTGACCAAGGCCGTGCTCTCGACCGGCAAGGGCACCGAGAAGATGCAGGAGATCGCGGGCGCCGTGCAGGAGGGGGCCTCGGCCTACCTGCTCCGGCAGTTCCGCACCCTCGCCATCTTCGTCGTGGCCGCCGTGATCCTGCTCTTCCTGCTGCCGGTGCACGACACCGAGGGCAACGAGACGCTGGTGAAGATCGGCCGATCGGGCTTCTTCGTGGTCGGTGCCCTGTTCAGCGCGTTCATCGGTGGTGCCGGCATGGCCCTGGCCACCCGGGCCAACCTGCGGGTCGCGGCCGCCGCCCGGGAACACCAGGGCGGCCGGGAAGCGGCGATGCAGATCGCGTTCCGTACCGGTGGCGTCGTCGGCTTCCTCACCGTCGGCCTCGGCCTGGTCGGTGCGGCGGCGGTCGTCCTGATCTACAAGGGTGACGCGCCGACCGTGCTGGAGGGCTTCGGTTTCGGTGCCGCGCTGCTCGCCATGTTCATGCGGGTCGGCGGCGGCATCTTCACCAAGGCGGCCGACGTCGGCGCCGACCTGGTCGGCAAGGTCGAGCAGGGCATCCCGGAGGACGACCCGCGCAACGCGGCGACCATCGCCGACAACGTGGGCGACAACGTCGGTGACTGCGCCGGCATGGCGGCCGACCTGTTCGAGTCGTACGCGGTGACCCTGGTCGCCGCGCTGATCCTCGGCCGGGCGGCGTTCGGCGAGCACGGGCTGGTCTTCCCGCTGATCGTCTCCACCATCGGTGTGCTGATCGCCATCCTCGGGGTGTTCATCACCCGGCTGCGGGCCGGCGACCGGTCCGGGCTCACCGCGATCAACCGGGCGTTCTACGCCTCTGCGGTGGTCTCGGCGATCCTGGTCGCGGTGATGGCCTTCGTCTATCTGCCGGCCACCTGGGCCGAGCTGCTCGGCAACGAGTGGCGCAGCGCGCTCGGCCTCGCCGAGGGTGCGGCCGAGCCGATCGACCCGCGGATCCTCGCCATCGGCGCCGTGGTGATCGGCATCGTGCTGGCCGCCGCCATCCAGGCACTGACCGGGTACTTCACCGAGACCAACCGGCGGCCGGTGCAGGACATCGGCAAGTCGTCGCTGACCGGCCCGGCCACTGTGGTGCTGGCCGGGATCAGCGTCGGGCTGGAGTCGGCGGTCTACTCCGCACTGCTGATCGGCGCCGGGGTCTTCGGCGCGTTCCTGCTGGGTGGCGGCTCGCTCACGCTCTCGCTCTTCGCGGTGGCGCTGGCCGGTACCGGTCTGCTCACCACGGTCGGCGTGATCGTCGCGATGGACACCTTCGGGCCGATCTCCGACAACGCGCAGGGCATCGCCGAGATGTCCGGCGACATCGACGAGCAGGGCGCGCGTACGCTCACCGAGCTGGACGCGGTCGGCAACACCACCAAGGCGATCACCAAGGGCATCGCGATCGCCACGGCGGTGCTCGCCGCCACCGCGCTGTTCGGGTCGTACACCGACACGCTCGGCACGGCGCTGCGGGACGCGGGTTCCGACCTGTCGATCGACGGGCTACTCAACGTGGCCAACCCGCGCAACCTGGTGGGTCTGATCGTCGGTGCCGCGGTGGTCTTCCTCTTCTCCGGTCTGGCCATCAACGCGGTCTCCCGCTCGGCGGGTGCCGTGGTGATGGAGGTACGCCGGCAGTTCCGCGAGCTGCCCGGGATCATGGATTACAGCCAGCGGCCGGAGTACGGCAAGGTGGTCGACATCTGCACCCGGGACGCGCAGCGCGAGCTGATGACCCCGGGGCTGCTCGCCATCCTGGCGCCGATCGCGGTCGGTTTCGGGCTCGGCCCCGGTGCGCTGGCCGCGTACCTTGCCGGCGCGATCGGAGCCGGCACCCTGATGGCGGTCTTCCTGGCCAACTCGGGTGGTGCCTGGGACAACGCCAAGAAGCTGGTCGAGGACGGCGCGTTCGGCGGCAAGGGCTCGGACGCGCACGCGGCCACGGTGATCGGTGACACCGTCGGTGACCCGTTCAAGGACACCGCCGGGCCGGCGATCAACCCGCTGATCAAGGTGATGAACCTGGTCTCGCTGCTGATCGCCCCGGCAGTGGTGGCCTGGAGCGTCGGCGAGGACAAGAACACCGGGCTGCGGATCGGGGTCGCGGTCGTCGCGGCGCTGATCATCGTCGCGGCGGTGGTGTTCAGCAAGCGCAAGCCGGTGGCCATGTCGGACTCCGACACCGGTACCGGCAGCGGCAACTCCGACCAGCAGCCGCAGACCGCCAACGTCTGAGGCCGGGACAGTCCGGATCCGGGCCCGTCGCGTACCCGCGACGGGCCCGGACCCGTTCCCGGACCGGCGACGGCGGCCCCGCCACCGGCCGGCTCGGGCGGTCCGGCATTGCGGCGTCGCTGCTCCGGTTCGGGTGGTTCGACGTGCGGCGCCGCTGGTGCGGCTCGGGCGTCCGAAATGGGGTCCGGGGCGGCTCGGCCGATTACCCCCCTCGCGAAGCCCGCTCCAACCCGTACGCTGCAACGCATGCGTACCCCCCGCACGGCATCCGCCGGAAGGTTCACGGCGGCCCTGTGCACGATCGCCCTGCTCCTCGGGGGCTGCGCCGGGGGACCCACCCCGCAGGCCTGGGCCGCCGCCGTCTGTGCGGCACTGGCGCCGTGGCGGGCCGAGATCGGGACGCTGACCCGGAGCACCCAGCAGCAGATGACCGCGCAGACCAGCCCGGCGCAGGCCAAGGAGAATCTGGTCCGGCTGCTCAGAGGTGCCGAACAGGCCAGCGAGACCGCCCGGCAGAAGGTGGAGGCGGCCGGCGTACCGGACACCGAGAAAGGTGAGGCGGTCTCCAAGGGCTTCGTCGCCTCGCTGACCGCCGTCCGGGACGCCTACGGCCGGGCCGGCGCGGCGATCGACGCACTCGGCACCGGGCAGGCCAGCGAGTTCTACGACGGCGTCAAGGCCGCGGTCGACACCCTCAACAAGGAGTACGACGCCAGTTCGCTCGACACCAGCGAGCTGGATTCGGTGGAGTTGAAGCGGGCCTTCGACGAGGTTCCGGAGTGTCGCTGACGCCCCCCGTCCCGCCCGTACCGGCCGAGTCGCCCGACCCGGCCGGCATGGCCGCCGAGCCACCCGAGCCACCCGAGCCACCCGACCCGCCCTCGGAGCCGACCGGCCCGATCCCGGCCCAGCCCCAGCCGCCCGGCGTAGCAACGGCCGAGCAGCCCGAGGCCATGGATGAGCGGTCCGGGGCAACGGCCGAGCAGCCCGAGCTGGTCGGGGTGGTGCCGGAGCGGCCCGCTCCGGATGCCGAGCCGGCCGGCGCGGTGCGGGGAGAGCCCGAGCGGCCGGACGGGGCGAGGAGTGAGGCCGTCCCGCCGGTACGGCAGCTCTCGCTCTTCGGGGTGGAGGCCGCCGACCCGTCCGTCGGTGACCTCGCCGGGCTGCTGGCCGGGCCGGGCGAGCTGGTCCGGATGGGTGGCACGGCCCGGATCACCATGGTGGTGGACGCCGCCTGGCGGGTGCACGTACTCGTCGCCGAGCTGGCCCGCCGGGGGTTGACCGCCAGCTGGTTGGGCCGGGTGGCGGAGCAGCACGGGGTGCAGACCTCCTACAGCACCCTGCTCGCCCCGCTGGCGGCGGGTTGGCTGCGCGGCACGGTGAAGCGGCCGCCCGGCAACTTCTTCCTGACCGGTCCCCGGCTGCGGCTCTGGGCGGCGGCAGCCGGCACTCCCGAGCCGCTCGGTTTCGTGCTCCGGCTCGGTGCCGCCGACGAGGCGTGCTGGGAGCCGGTCGGTGCCGCGCTGGCCGCGATCGGCCTGCCGGCGGTGCTGCTCGACGCGGGGGCCGGCGGCCCGGCGTACCGGATCACCGGGCGACGCCGGCTGGCCCGGTTGGCGGAGTTGGTGGGCGACCGCCCACCGACCGCCCCGCCGGGTCAGTGGCCGGGTGGGGTGTCCTGAGTACCCTCGATGGAGTACCCGCCGGAGACCCGGAGGGATCGACCGGTGTCGTAATCCGGACAGCCAGAAGTCAGATTTGTTCGGTTAATCCGGTTAGCGACCCACTGAGTGGGGCATGATCCGTCCGGTTGGTCCCGCACGGATCGCTCGTGGGTGTACGGTGTCGCCGTCCGGCATGACCGCCCGTCCCGTGTTGTTGCACCCGGTGTCACCGCAGCGTAGCGGTGGTCTTCTCGGGCCGCGCAACTCCACGGTCGGGGAGCGCGTTACGTTGGACGTCTGGCCACCGGGCGGCCGATCCGGCCCCGGCGGCGAGCGCGGACAGGGCGGTCCGCAGGGGGAAAGATCGTGAGTGAGGTCAGGAGAGACGTGCCGAGCAACGCCAGGAGCACCCGTCTGGTCATCGTCGAATCACCGGCGAAGGCGAAGACGATCTCGGGCTATCTCGGCCCGGGATACGTCGTCGAGGCCAGCCTGGGTCACGTCCGTGACCTGCCGCGCAACGCCGACGACGTGCCCGCCAAATACAAGGGTGAGTCCTGGGCCCGGCTCGGGGTCGACGTCGACAACGGGTTCGCCGCCCTCTACGTCGTGTCGCCGGACCGCCGGCAGCAGATCAGCAAGCTGACCCGGCTGGCCAAGGAGGTGGACGAGGTCTTCCTCGCCACCGACGAGGACCGCGAGGGCGAGGCCATCGCCTGGCACCTGGTCGAGACGCTCAAGCCCAAGGTGCCGGTCAAGCGGATGGTCTTCCACGAGATCACCCGGCAGGCCATCCAGGCCGCGGTGGCGAACCCGCGCGAGATCGACCGCGACCTGGTCGACGCCCAGGAGGCCCGGCGGATCCTGGACCGGCTCTACGGCTACGAGGTCTCCCCGGTGCTGTGGCGCAAGGTCCGCTCCGGGCTCTCCGCCGGCCGGGTCCAGTCGGTGGCCACCCGGATCGTGGTCGAGCGCGAGCGGCAGCGGATGGCGTTCCGCAGCGCGGAGTACTGGGACATCCTGGCCACCCTCGCCGTGCGGGGCACCGCCGAGGGCCCGCGCACCTTCTCCGCCACCCTGGTCGCGCTGAACGGCGACCGGATCGCCACCGGCAAGGACTTCGAGCCGACCACCGGCCAGGTGAAGCCGGGTGCCGGGGTGATGCACCTCGACGAGGCGGGCGCCCGTGGACTGGCCGCCCGCCTCGACGGGCGGCCTTTCACTGTGACCCGGGTGGACGAGAAGCCCTACCGGCGCCGCCCGTACGCGCCGTTCATCACCTCGACGCTCCAGCAGGAGGCGGCCCGGAAGCTGCGCTTCTCCTCGCAGCAGACGATGCGTACCGCCCAGCGGCTGTACGAGAACGGCTACATCACCTATATGCGTACCGACTCGGTGAACCTGTCGGAGACGGCCATCGCGGCCGCCCGCCGGCAGATCGCCGAGTTGTACGGCGAGCGGAACGTGCCGCCGGAGCCCCGCCGCTACACCGGCAAGGTGAAGAACGCCCAGGAGGCGCACGAGGCGATCCGCCCGGCCGGGGACAACTTCCGCACCCCCGGTGAGCTGGCGAACGAGCTCTCCGCCGAGGAGTTCCGGCTCTACGAGCTGATCTGGCGGCGGACCATCGCGTCCCAGATGACCGACGCGGTCGGCTCCAGCGTCTCGGTGCGGATCCGGGCGGTCTCCGGCGCGGGCGAGGAGGCCGACTTCGGCGCGACCGGCAAGACCATCACCGAGCCGGGCTTCCTGCGGGCGTACGTGGAGTCGTCCGACGACGAGAACGCCGAGGCCGAGGATGCCGAGCGGCGGCTGCCGAACCTGGTCAAGGACCAGCCGCTGACCGCCGAGGAACTGGCCGCGACCGGGCACCACACCCAGCCGCCGTCCCGCTACACCGAAGCGTCGCTGGTCAAGTCGCTGGAGGAGCTGGGCATCGGCCGGCCGTCCACGTACGCCTCGATCATGGCGACCATCCAGGACCGGGGGTACGTCTTCAAGCGCGGCCAGGCGCTGATCCCGTCCTTCCTGGCCTTCGCCGTGGTCGGCCTGCTGGAGCGGCACTACCCGCGACTCGTCGACTACAACTTCACCGCCGCGATGGAGAACGAGCTGGACGAGATCGCCGGTGGCGACCACGCGGCGGTGGACTTCCTGACCTCGTTCTACTTCGGCAGCGAGATGGGTGGCGACCAGTCGGTGGCCCGGTCCGGCGGGCTGAAGAAGATGGTCACCGAGAACCTGAGCGAGATCGACGCGCGCAGTGTGAACTCGATTCCGCTGTTCCGGGACGACGAGGGGCGCGACGTCGTGGTCCGGGTCGGCCGGTACGGCCCGTACCTGCAACGGAGCCTGCCCGGCGCGGAGCCGGCAGCCCGGGACACCGGCGACGGCGGCCCGCCCGAGGACACCTCCCCGGCCGGCGACCGGGCGCCGATCCCGGAGGGTGTGGCCCCGGACGAGCTGACCCCGGAGAAGGTGCACGAGCTGTTCCTCGGCGGTGGCGGGGAGCGCAAGCTCGGCGAGCACCCGGAGACCGGCGAGCCGATCGTGCTCAAGTCCGGCCGGTTCGGCCCGTACGTGGCCAGTGGCGAGCGCAAGTCGTCGCTGCTCCGCTCCCAGTCGCCGGAGTCGCTGACGATGACCGAGGCGCTGCAACTGCTCACCCTGCCCCGGGTGGTCGGGGTGGCTCCGGACGGCGCCGAGGTGCTGGCCGCGAACGGCCGCTACGGCCCGTACGTGAAGCGCGGGGACGAATTCCGGTCGCTGGAGTCGGAGGAGCAGCTCTTCACGGTCACCCTGGACCAGGCGCTGGCCCTGCTGGCGGCGCCGAAGACCCGGCAGCGCCGGGCGGCGGCCCCGCCGCTGCGGGAGATGGGCGCGGATCCGCTGACCGAGAAGCCGCTGGTGATCAAGGACGGCCGGTTCGGGCCGTACGTCACCGACGGCGAGACCAACGCGTCGTTGCGGCGCGGCCAGACTCCGGAGGCGCTGACTCTGGAGGAGGCGTCGGAGATGCTGGCCGAGAAGCGGGCCAAGGGCCCGGCGCCGCGCAAGCGGGCAGCCAAGAAGGCGACCGCCAAGAAGGCGGCGACGAAGGCCACCGGCGGCGAGACGGCCGCGAAGAAGGCGACCGCGAAGAAGACGGCGGCCAAGAAGACCGCCGCGAAGAAGACCACCGCCGCGAAGGCGACGGCGGCGAAGAAGGCTCCCGCCAAGAAGGCCGCCCCGCCGAAGGCGGCGACCTCCGCCGAGCCGACGGAGGGTTGAGCACGCCGCCGGGCCGGTATGAGGCATCGTCCGGTCCGGGGGCCGAACGATTTCCGGCCGGGTCAGGCCCCGAGCACCTGCTCGGTGTAGGAGTTCGCGAAGACCCGGTCCGGGTCGAGCCGGTCCCGCACGGCCAGGAAGTCGGCGAACCGGGGGTACGCCGGGCGCAGCGACTCGGCGTCCCGGTAGTGCAGCTTGCCCCAGTGCGGCCGGCCGCCCAGTTCGGCGGCGATCCGCTCGAAGGCCCGGAAGTACGGCTCGGCCGGCATGCCGGCGTACTGGTGGATCGCCACGTACGCCGACTCGCGCCCGTGGCCGTGCGAGAGCCAGATGTCGTCCGGGGCGGTGAACCGGACCTCGACCGGGAAGAGCACCCGGAACGGCAGCTCGTCGATCACCCGGCGCAGCCCGGCCAGCGCCTCCGGCAGGGCGGCCCGGGGCAGGGCGTACTCCATCTCCTCGAACCGCACCCGGCGCGGGGTGCAGAAGACCCGGTCGGAGCGGGCGGTGTAGCTGCGCGCGGTGAGCGCCCGGGCGGAGACGGCGGAGATCGTCGGTACCAGGGCCGGGGCGGCCCGGCCGAGCCGGCAGGCTCCGGCGAAGACGGAGTTGGCCAGGAAGTCGTCGTCCAGCCAGCTCCGGAACCGGGGCAGCGGCCGGTCGTCGGCGGGTACCCGGTTGTTGACCTTCACCTGCACCCGGTCGGTGTACGGGAACCAGTAGAACTCGAAGTGGTCGTTCCCGCCGACCAGTTCGGGCAGCTCGGCGAGCACCTCGACGAGCGGTGCCGGGCGCTCGTCGGCGCGGAGCACGAAGGCGTCCACGCAGTTCAGGGTCACCTCGGTGATCACCCCGAGGGCGCCGAGCCCGACCCGGGCCGCCGCGAAGACGTCGGCGTTCCGGTCGGCGGAGCACTCCAGCAGCTCACCGGTCCCGGTGACCAGGGTCAGTCCGGCGACGAAGGTGGAGAGGCAGCCGTAGCCGGCGCCGGTGCCGTGGGTACCGGTGGAGATCGCCCCGGCCAGCGTCTGCGCGTCGATGTCGCCGAGATTGGCCAGCGCCAAATCGTGTCCGGCGAGCACCTCGTTGAGCGCGTGCAGGGTGATCCCAGCCGGTACGGTGATCAGCCGACGCCCGGAATCGACCCGGACCGGTCCGGTCAGCGCGGTGAGATCGACCCGCTGGTCGTCGGCCCGGGCGATCGCGGTGAACGAGTGGCCGCTGCCGACCGGCTTGATCCGCCGGCCGGTGGCCCGGGCGGCCCGGACCGTGGCGACGACCTCGTCCACGGTCGACGGTCGCAACGCGTCGCCGATGACGCGCTGGTTGCCGGCCCAGTTGGACCATGAGGAGGTGACTCCGGGTGGTGCAGTACGCCCGCTCATCTGACCTCCCCTGGCTCTGACCAGGTCGCCGATGGACAAACATGAATTAGACTCGCGTCAAGGTGTACCAGGGCGAGTAAATCAGGATCGTCACGGCGAGTAAATACCGATATCCGTTCGGCTCGTTAGTCCGGATAGCGTTTCGAAACCGTGACGCCTAGTAACCTTCACCCCGTCGAAAGGGAGTGGCGACGAGTGTCCACGTCAACCGCCACATCCGGTCCACTGCGCCGCGTACCGGTGCAGGGCCGCAGCGTCGCCCGGGTCCAGCGCATGCTCGACGCCTGTGCCGAGATAGTCGACGAGGTCGGCTACGAGGGGCTGACCACGACCCTGCTCGCCGAGCGCGCCGGAGTGGCCATCGGGTCGGTGTACCAGTTCTTTCCCGACAAGCGAGCGATCGTGCAGGCACTGACCCTGCGCAACATGGAGGCGTACCTGGAGCGGCTCAGCGACCGGTTCTCCCGGGGCGACCTGACCCACTGGTGGGACGGGGTCGACGCCGCGATCGACGAGTACATCACGATGCACCGGAGGGTGCCCGGCTTCCGTACCCTGCACTTCGGCGACGTCGTCGACGTGCACCTGCTGGACGAGGACCGGGACAACAACGGCGTCATCGCCGAGCAGTTGGCCCGGGTGCTGGTCGAGCAGTTCGGCACCACCGACGCGCCCCGGCTGCGCTTCGCGCTGGAGATCGCGGTCGAGGCGGCCGACGCGTTGATCAAGCTGGCCTTCCGGCGCGATCCGGAGGGCGACGAGAAGGTGCTGACCGAGGCGACCGCGCTGATCCGGGAATACCTGCACCGGCACGTCGACGCCGCTCCCTCGGCCGGCTAGCCGGCCACCGGTCCACCAGTCCCGCGGCCGGCCGGTGCGCGCTCAGAGAAAGGCCCGGCCCTCGCCGCGATAGGTCGGCACCGTGCCCACGACCCGGTCCGACTCCACCAGGTGCAGCTCGCCGACGTGTTCCGCCAGCTCGCCGGCCTTGGCATGCCGGAACCAGACCCGGTCGCCGAGCCGCAGCGACTCGGCGGCGGCACCGGTCACCGGGGTCTGCACCTCCCCGGCGCCCTCGGTGCCGGTCAGCCGCAGACCCGGCGGCAGCCACGGGGTGGGCAGCCGGGTCCGGTCGGCCGGCCCGGACGCCACCCACCCACCGCCGAGCAGGGTCACCACCCTGGCGGCGGGACGGCGGACCACCGGCAGCGCGAAGAACGCCGCCGGTCGGGGCCGCCAGCTCTGGTAGGCGTCGAACAGCGTCGGCCCGTACAGGCCCGACCCGGCGGTGATCTCGGTTACCGCCGGGTCCGCCGCGGTCAGCGCGACGCTGCCGGTGCCGCCACCGTTGACGAACTCCAGGTCGGCGTGGTCGCGTACCGCCGCGACCGCCGCCGCGCGCCGGTCCACCAGTTCCCGGTACGACCGCCGTTGCAGTAGCCGGATGGTGGCACCGCGAACCGCCTGCCGGGGCGGTGCGTCGCCGAGCCCGGCGATCTGCGCCTCGTACGCCATCAGACCGACCAGCCGGAAGCCCGGCCGCTGCGCGATGGTGCCGGCCAGCGTGCCGGCCTCGTCGGCCGAGTGCACCGGTGAGCGGCGGATGCCGACGTGCAGCCGGCCGCCGAAGGCGTCGGCCATCGGGCGCCAGGACGCGTCCAGATCGAGGCAGGTCCGGATCTCCGCGCGGGAACCGGCAGTGGCGACCGCGTCGACCAGGTCGAGTTGGCCGGGGTTGTCCACCATCAGACAGATCTTGGCGGCCAGTTCCGGGTCGGCGGCGAGCTGGGCCAATGCCTGCCGGTCGGTGGTCGGGTAGCCGACCAGCGCGTCGTCGGTCACGCCGCTGCGGACCAGCCAGATCGCCTCGGCCAGCGTGTACGCCATCACGCCGCCCCAGCCGGGTCCGGCCAGGGCCCGGCCGAGCAGGGCCCGGCAGCGCAGCGACTTGCTGGCGATCCGGAGCGGCTTGCCGCCGGCCCGGTCGGCCAGAGCGCTGGCGTTGGCGTCGAACGCGTCGAGGTCGACCGCGGCGAAGGGCGGTTCGAGGTGCGCGGTCGCCCGGTCGAGGCGTTGACGCAGGAGGTCGCGTTCGGTGGCCATTTGAGCACGCTAACGCGCAAAACGATAATGCGAAACTGTCTCGCATATCCGGGCGTGGCGTCCGGGGCGACCCGTAGCCGCCCGACGCCGCTTGCCGGGGAGATCCACGATGCGCCCCCTAGGCCCCGGTTCCGGGGAATGTCGGGGTCGGGGCGGATCCGTACCGCGATTAGAGTGTGCTCGGGGGAGCCCAGCCATGGGCCGGGGCGTGGAGGGGTACGGCCATCGACGACAACGACAGGAGCGCGGAGCGCACAGCGCAGTCGCCGCCGAACACGCCCACGCCGGCATCTGCCGCCAGCCCGGTCGACCGGACCGGCTACCAGGCGCTCCGCTCGGTCATGCGGATCCGGCCGTTCCGCCGGCTCTGGCTGGTGCTCGGCGCCGCCTCGTTCGGTGACTGGCTCGGCCTGCTGGCCACCTCGATCTTCGCGTCCAGCCAGGTCACCGGGGACACCGCCAAGGGTCTCGCGTTCGGCGCCGTGATCGCGGTCCGGCTGCTGCCGGCCCTGCTGCTCGGCCCGATCGCCGGGGTGCTCGCCGACCGGTTCGACCGGCGCTACACGATGGTCATCTGCGACCTGCTCCGGTTCGTGCTCTTCGCCTCTATCCCGCTGGCCGCCCTGCTGGACGTCGGCGGTGGCCTGGTGGTCGGCTGGGCGGCGATCGCCACCTTCCTGATCGAGGCGATCACGCTGATCTGGATCCCGGCGAAGGAGGCCGCGGTCCCGAACCTGATCCCCCGGTCCCGGCTGGAGATGGCCAACCAGCTCACGCTGATCACCACGTACGGGCTCACCCCGGTGCTCGCCGCGGTCAGCATCGCCGTACTGGACCGGAGCATCCGGGCGGCCTCCGGCGGCCCGCCGCCCGGCTGGGCCGACCCGACCCAGTTGGCTCTCTACTTCAACTCGCTGAGCCGGCTGGCCACCGCGCTGGTGGTGTTCTTCGGCATCCGCGAGATCAGCGGTCGCAGCGGTCGCCGGGAGAGCATCGAGAAGGTCGAGCAGAGCGTGCTGCGCCAGTTCGTCGACGGCTGGCGGTTCATCGGGAGGACCCCGCTGGTCCGTGGCCTGGTGCTGGGCATCTTCGGCGCCTTTGCCGGCGGCGGCGTGGTGATCGGTACGGCGAACTTCTTCACCAAGTCGCTGGCCGCCGGTGACGCGGCGTTCTACCTGCTCTTCGGCTCAATCTTCCTCGGCCTGTCGCTCGGCATCGGGCTCGGGCCGATGATCGTCCGGGAGATGTCCCGGCGGCGCTGGTTCGGCATGAGCATCGTGCTGGCCAGCGCCTCGGTGCTGGTACTCGCCGGCTCCATCCACCTCTCCATGGCGATCCTCGGCGCGGTGCTGGTCGGCGCGGGTGCCGGAATGGCCTTCCTGGCCGGTACCACCCTGCTCGGTGGGGAGATCGCCGACGAGGTACGCGGCCGGGTCTTCGCCGTGGTGCAGACCGGGACCAGGCTGGTGCTGATCCTGGCCATCTCGGTGAGCAGCCTGCTGGTCGGCGTCGGCGGCTCCCGGCAACTACGCATCGCCGACCTGGGCATCTCGGTCTCCTCGACCCGACTGCTGCTGCTGGTCGCCGGGGCGGCCGGCATCCTCACCGGGATCAAGGCGTTCCGCCAGATGGACGACAAGCCGGGCGTACCGGTGCTGTCCGACCTCTGGGGCTCGATCCGGGGGCGTCCGCTCTTCCCGGCCGAGCCGTTCGCCGCGACCGGAGCCTTCGTGGTGTTCGAGGGCGGTGAGGGCGCGGGCAAGTCGACCCAGGCGAACAAGCTGGCCGAGGTGCTGCGCCGGCAGCACCACGAGGTGGTGGTGACCCGGGAGCCGGGCGCGACCGGAGTCGGGGAGCAGATCCGCGGCCTGGTGCTCGGCCGCACCACCGGCCCGGACGCGCTCGCCCCGCGGGCGGAGGCGCTGCTCTACGCCGCCGACCGGGCCCACCACGTCGCCACGGTGGTCCGCCCGGCGCTGGCCCGCGGCGCCGTGGTGATCAGCGACCGGTACGTCGACTCGTCCCTCGCCTACCAGGGCGCCGGCCGGACCCTGCCGGTCGAGGAGGTCTCCTGGCTCTCCTCCTGGGCCACCGGCGGCCTCAAGCCCGACCTGGTGGTACTGCTCGACATCGAACCCCGGACCGGCCTGGCCCGGGTCGACGCCCGGGGCGGCGACCCGGACCGGCTGGAGGGCGAGTCGATCGAGTTCCACGACCGGGTCCGGTACGCCTTCCTCGACCTGGCCGCCGCCGACCCCAAGCGCTACCTGGTGCTCGACGCCTCCCGGCCGGTCGACGAACTCGCGGCGGCGGTGGCCGAGCGGGTCACTGGGATGCTCGCCGACCCGGACGCGGCCGGCCATCCGGAACCGGCGAGCCCGCCGGACACCTCGGCGCGACCGGAGTTATCCGAAGCCGAGCTGCGGGCGCTGGTGGAATCGCGGGCCGAGGCGGAGCCCGGGGCCGGGGCGGATCCCTCGGTCGCCGCCGAGGCGGTCGCGGAACGGCAGCGGGCGGCCGGAGCACCCCGGGCGCACGGCGACGGGGCCACCGGGGCCGACAGCGACGGGGCCACCGGGCACGGTGACGGGGCCACCCGGGGGCACGGCGACGGGGCCACCCGGGCGAGCGAGGACGCCGCCACCGGCCGGCCGGCCGATCAGGAGGGTGCGGCCGCCGCTCCGGTCCGGTTGGTGGGCCGGCCTGGGCAGCCGGTCGACGACGGCGTGCCGGGCCGCACCGCGCCGCACCGCACCGGCGGTGCGACGGGCGGCGTCGAACTCGAACGGTGACCCTGATGCCCGAGGTCTTCGCCGATCTGGTGGGCCAGCCCGAGGCGGTCGACCTGCTCCGCCGGGCCGCTGCCGGCGCGGAGACGATCCGGGCCGCCGCGGTCGCGGAGAGTGTCGCCGCCGATGGCACGGGCCCGGCCGGCGGGGTCGACCCGGCCGGCGGTACCCCGGACGCGGCCGGTGCCGGCAGCGCGATGACGCACGCCTGGATCTTCACCGGACCACCCGGTTCCGGGCGGTCGGTCGCGGCCCGGGCGTTCGCGGCGGCGCTGCAGTGTCTGCGGGGCACCGGCTGCGGCGAGTGCGCCGGCTGCCACACGACGCTCACCGGGACCCATGCCGACGTACGGTTCGTGGTGCCGGAGGGACTCTCCATCGGGGTCGGCGAGATGCGGGCCCTGGTGCTGCGGGCGGCCAGCACGCCGAGCGGGGGACGCTGGCAGGTACTCGTCATCGAGGATGCGGACCGGCTCACCGAGGCGGCCGGCAACGCGCTGCTCAAGGCGATCGAGGAGCCGCCGCCGCGTACCGTCTTCCTGCTCTGCACCCCGTCCACGCACCCGGACGACATCTCGGTGACCATCCGCTCCCGGTGCCGGGTGGTGGCGCTGCGCCAGCCGCCGGCCGAGGCGGTGGCGGCCGTACTCCGGGACCGGGACGGCATCGCGCCCGACGTGGCGGCGTGGGCGGCAGCGGCGGCCCAGGGGCACGTCGGCCGGGCCCGCAGGCTGGCCCGGGACCCGGAAGCGCGCAAGCGGCGGGAGGCCGTGCTGGCCCTGCCGCGCAAACTGACCGGCGTCGGCGCCTGCTTCGACGCCGCCTCGGCGCTGATCGAGGCGGCCGAGGCCGAGGCGGCGTCGGCGGTGGTCGAGGCCGACGCGGCCGAGCGGGCCGCGCTGGAGACCGCGCTCGGCGCCGGCGGCACCGGGCGGGGCGCGTCAAGCGCGATCCGGGGCGCCGCCGGGCAGCTCAAGGACCTCGAACGCCGGCAGAAGTCCCGGGCCACCCGCGCCCAGCGGGACGCGCTGGACCGGGCCCTGGTCGACCTGGCCGGCTTCTACCGGGACGTGCTCACCCTCTCGCTGCGTGCCCCGGTCGAGCCGGTGCACACCGACGTCGCCGGGATGGCCAGCTCGGCCGCCGGGAAGTGGACCGCCGAGGGCACCCTGCGCCGGCTGGAGGCGGTGCTCGGCTGCCGTACGGCGATCGAGACCAACGTCAAGCCGCGGATCGCCGTCGAGGCGATGATGCTCGCCCTCTGGCGCGGCTGACCGGCCCGTCCCGGCCGGCGGCCGATTCGCCGACTGCCCGGGAGTTCCGTCCTGATCAGGGAGATCTTGGGGCGAAGGGTTCCCTTCGGGCGGCTCGCCCGGTACGGTTCGGTGCCGTAACGCAGCGAAGGTGACACGTTCGGTGAGCCGATGTGCGCGGCTTCGCCCCGGCGAGGCCGACGACGACCCGCCCCGCCCGGCCCGGCCCCGCCCGGCCCGGTGCGGGGTGGCGCCCGGCGGCATCGGGAAGCGCGCAATCGGGGAAGCGGGCATCGCGCAATCGGGGAAGCGGGCATCGGGCAATCGGGGAAGCGGGCATCGGAAAGCGGGAGGACCTGCCGGTGGCGCGGGAGATCGACCAGTCCTGGGTCGAGGAGGCGATCGAGCGCTATCGGCGCATCGAGGCGCTGCGGGCCGAGTTCGACGAGGCGATCCGGCGGGTCCGGGTCACCGTCCGCTCCCCGGACGGGCTGGTCGAGCTGATCGTCACCGCCGACGGGTCGGTCAACGACGTGCGGTTCCTGGGACCGCCGCAGGTGCGTACCGGGCCGGAGGTGGCCCGGTCGGTCCGGGCCGCCATCACGGCCGCCGACGACGCCGCCCGGTGGGCCCGGGAGAAGCTCTACACCGAGACGTTCGGCGAGTACCGCCGACTGACGGAGGCCTGAGTGGACGGCCTTCGGGACCTCGCCGGCCGGCTCGACGGCGCGGGTGGCCGCCTCGCCGACCTCGCCCGGCGGCTGCCGTACGCCGGGCCGTCCGGCAGTGCCTTCGGTGCCGACGGCCCGGGGCGGCTCGGCGAGGTCGGTGGACTGCTGCACCGGCAGTGGGCGGCCGCGCTCGACGACCGGGCCCGGGAACTGCTGGCCACGGCCGAGCGGCTGACCGACACCGGCTCCGCACTGCGGATCGCCGAGACGGCGTACGCCGACAGCGACGCGGCGGCCTACCGTCGGCGGCCGGAGGAGGCGTGATGGATGTCCTCGACCAGCTCACCGAGCCCGCCGTCACGCTGTCCGGGCGGGTCGACGACCTCCTCGCCGCCGCCGGTGCGCCGGACGGGCACCGGATCTGGCCGCTGCTGCGCCGGCTCCGGGTGTTGCCCGGCGACGCCGTGCGGGCGGTGCTCGGGCTGCGGCCGGGGGAGCTGGCCGCCGCCGGTGAGGTGAGCGGGGAACTGCGCCGGGCCTACCGCGAGGCCGGGGCGGTACTGGCCGACGGCGGCTCGTGGCAGGGCCCGGCCGCCGAGGCGTACGCGGCACACCGCACTGGGCTGGCGGGTCACCTGACCGACCTGGCGGGCCGGGCGGACGCAACGGCGGCGTACGCCGAGGCGGTCGCCGGGTGGATCGCCGACACCCGGTACGCGCTGGCCCGCACCCTCGCCGACGTGCTCGGCTCGGCGGAGGCGGTCGCCGTACTGACGGTCCGGGGCGGCGGGTTCGGGTCGGCGCCGTCCGGCGTGACGCCCGGAGGGCTGCCGGTCGAGTCGGCCGCCGCCGAGATCGGCGCCCGGATCCTGGCCACGGTCGCCGAGGCGTACGACCAGGCGGAGGTGCTGCCGCAGCGCTGGGCAGCCGAGCTGGACCTCCTCGACCACCGTTCCCCGGAGGTCCCCGTGGTACGCCCCGACGGCGGCCGGATCGTGCTCTGATCTCCGGGTGCGGCCGAGCGGCCCGAGCCGGCCGCTGACCGGTCGGGCTCCGGACGAGGTTCGGCGGACGCTGCGATCCGTCGTAGGGTGAGCGCATGGGCATGCTGTGCGCGGTCAGTTTCAACCGTTACGGCCGCCTCTACTACCTCGACCCGGGTGAGCTGCGGCCGGCGGTCGGCGACCGGGTGCTGGTCCCCACCGACGAGGGGACCGAGGTGGCGGAATGCGTCTGGGCCGCGCAGTGGGTGTCGGACGACACCAGCGGCTTTCCCCGGCTGGCCGGCCTGGCCGGCGAGGAGGACCTGCGCCGCGACGAGATGCTACGCAAACGGAAGGCCGAGGCGAAGGTCGCCGCTAAGCGGCTGATCCGGGAGCACGGGCTGCCGATGAAGGTGGTCGCCGTCGACCACATCATCGAGTCGCCGCCGAACGGGGGGTCGAACGGGTCCCGGACCACCATCTACTTCACCGCGCCGCACCGGGTCGACTTCCGGTCGCTGGTCCGCGACCTGGGCGCCACCCTGCACTGCCGGGTCGAGCTGCGCCAGCTCTCCGCCCGGGACTCGGCCCGGGTGCAGGGCGGCATCGGCTCCTGCGGGCGGGACCTCTGCTGCGCCACCTTCCTGACCGACTTCGAGCCGGTGACCATCCGAATGGCCAAGGACCAGGAGTTGCCGCTCAACCCGCTGCGCATCTCCGGCGCCTGCGGGCGGCTGATGTGCTGTCTGAAGTACGAACATCCGCTCTATCAGCAGTTCCAGGCGTCGGCACCGGCGGTCGGGTCCCGGGTCTCCACTCCGGAGGGTTCCGGTCGGGTGGTCGCGCACAGCGTGCCGCGCGACTCGGTGGTGGTCCGGATGGACGCCGACGGCTCCCGCTGCTCGTGCAGCCGCGCCTCGGTCTGCGGCCCGCGCAAGGCCCACGACGAGCACTACGCCGGCTGACTCCCGGGCGGCCGGGCGGCGCGGGGCGGGTCAGCGGAGCGTGAACGGCGGTTCGGCGAGCCGGAACGCCAGTGGCTGGCTCGGCGTCAGCCAGGCGGCGTCCGGGGCGCCGTCCGGCTCGGCCCGCCAGCGCCGGCAGATCCTGTCCACCGCGACCGGATAGCCGGTGAGCGTGCCGTCGGCGGCGATGTGCAGCCGGAGGAAGCTCTTCGCGTCCTCGATGCCCTGGCCGGCGAAGAGCTCGTTGAGGTTGACCCCGAACGAGCCGGCCACCAGCAGATAGAGCGCGGTGAGCTGGCTGGCCACCAGCCCGGCGATCGGCCCGTAGACCACCGCCGCCGCGACCACCGGCAGCGGCCACGGCCACGCGTGGAAGAAGAGCTGGAGCCAGAGCCAGGTGCCGGCGGCGGCCAGCCCGACGTGCGCGAAGCCGTGACAGAGCCCGAGGATCCAGTGCCGGGCGTGCCGTTTGCCGCTGGCGCTGGGCGGCTTGGCGAAGAAGAGCGCGCCGACCAGGGTGACGATCAGCATGACGGCCAACGGGATGCTGAACAGCCGCTGGGCCGCCGCCTCGGAGCGCGGGGCCACCACCCCGGCCATGGCCAGCATCAGCAGGGTGTGCAGGCCGCCGAGCAGGGTGGTGAAGCCCGGGTTGCGCAGCGGCAGCCGGCCGAAGATGCCCCAGCCGTACCGCCGGGACCGGGCCGCGTCCGGATAGCGGCCGGCCAGCTCGTACGACTGGCTGGTGCTGGCCCGCCGGACCAGGGTGTCCTTCGGCGGCACCTCGATGCGGGCTGGCAGCTTGTGGGTGGGATAGAGGTAGGCGCCGCCGCCACCGCAGGTGACCAGGTCGCGGTCCGGTCCGGTGTACCGGGCGTAGTGGTGCAGGTCGCCGGAGAGCAGCAGCCGCACCCGGGCGCCGGTCGGCGCGACCACGGTACGGATGAAGTAGTCGATGGTGTCGTACTCGTGGGGCTTGTCGACGGCCTTGACCCAGCTCGGTTCCGGCACCGCGATGATCACCTTCGACCCGGCGGTGAGCTTCTTCGCCGCCTCCTCGAAGTAGCGCAGTTGCGGGTCGTCGAGGTAGACCCCGGACTGCCCGTCCAGCCCGAACAGCCACCAGCCGGCCGGCAGTTCGACGGCGAAGTACGACCGGCTCTGCGGGGTACGCCAGCCACCGACGTTGTCGTCCCGGGAGCGGACGAAGAGCCGCAGGAAGGCGGTGAGGCCGTCGTACCAGTCGTGGTTGCCGGGGACGGCGTAGAGCACCGGAGCCGGGCCGTCGGCCGGCGGCTGCGGCATGGCCGCCTGGTAGGGCCCCTTGCACCGGTTCTCGTACGCCTCGCCGCTGGCCGTCGGATAGACCTGGTCGCCACCCATCAGCAGCATCTGGCCGCGCGGCAGCCGGTGCCCGTCCACCTCCAGTTCCGGGCGGGTGAGCAGGTAGGCGACCGAGTAGGTGGCGTTGAACCCGTCGCCGAGGTCGGCCACGAAGTCCAGCCACAGGTCGCCGTCCGGGCTGACCTGCCGGGTGACCGTGCCGGGCAGCGAGTTCTGCAACTCCCGCTTGTCCAGGTACGCACCGAAGAGCAGGGCCAGCAGGGTACGCAGCCCGGTGCTGATCAGCAGCAGCGGCGCCAGCCAGGGCACCGGGCGCTGCGGGGTGAAACCGAGTTCGCGCGGATCGAGGCTGCCGGGTCGGGGTGGGGCCGCCGGCTGCGCCGGGATCGGCGGCGCCTGATGATCGGTCATCGATGGAAGCCTAGTCGGGGCGCCCGTTAGCGCACTGTCCGCCTGCCGACCGTTCGGGGCGGTGCGCGGCGGCTCCCGGCCCGGATCCGGCGGAGCGCCTCGGCCGGCCGGGGCGGGTTTGGCGGGTGCCACGATTGTCTGCCGGGGCACACCGCCGGGAAACCCCCGAGCATGGTCGACGCCGGGTGTCGTACACTTGCCGGCGTTGCCGCCTTAGCTCAGTCGGTCAGAGCGACGCACTCGTAATGCGTAGGTCGACGGTTCGATTCCGTCAGGCGGCTCCAAGGTGAGGCCCTGACCAGCCGAAACGCTGGGCAGGGCATCATGTTTGTCTATGTAGTTTTGAATCGTCCCCCGAAAACCCCTCGATAACGTCCGTAGGCGATCAGGTTCGACATGGCGGGTCATGTCGGGCGGCGGTCCCCGTCTGCCCGCGTCTACGTGGCCCGGGTTGGCCCATGATCGCGACGCTCGGGGTCGGTTGTGACCAGTTTGGCACCGAGCTGTTCAAGGATGTTGGAGCTGTCCGGGGCGAGGGTGGGCTTGACGATGTAGTGCTTCTTGGTGATCTCCTTGGTTTTGTGGCCGAGCTGGGCGGCGGCGCGGTCGGCGTCGGCCTCCTTGTCGATGAGGGTGGCGACGGTCTTGCGGAAGGTGTGCGGTGTCACCCATTCGAGGCCGGTGTCGGCGCGGGCTTGGCGCCACTGGCGGCGAACGTTTTGCGGGGACAGCCAGGTCCCACGCCGGGAGGCGAAGATCGCGTCGTGGGGGTTGTCAGCGGCGGTGATCTTGCGGGCCATCAGCATCCCGACCGCGAACCGAGGCAGGACCATTGCCCGGTGACCCGCGTCGGACTTCGTCCAGTCCTGCCGGAAGAAGCCCTTGCGCTTGAGGTAGACTATGGTGCCGGAGATGGTCAGGGTCGGGTGTTCGGTGGTGAGGTCCAGGTCTTCCCACCGGAGTGCCAGGATTTCGCCGATGCGGGCGCCGGTGGCGAGCATGAGGTCAACGATGTCGGCCAAGTCAGTGGTGGGGCGAGGTCCGGACTTCCCTGGTGTGGGCTCTTGCCATTTTCGGATTGCCGAGCGAACGCCGTCCAGTTGCTCCGTTTCTAGGGCGACCACCTTACGTTGCGGGTTACGTAGTCGACCGGTCTCGCGTATGGGGTTGGTCGTCAGCGCGCCACGGCGTACGGCCAAGGCGAACATTTGGCCGAGGACGACCTTTGCACTCCTGGCGGCTGACGGGCGGTCCTCGGCGACCTTACGGAGGAACTTGTCGATGCGGCCCGCGCCGGCCTCTCGGATGCGCAGGTTGCCAAGGCTTGGCACGATGGAGACGCGCACGCTGATCTCGTACCTGCTGATCGTCTGCGGCGTGACGCGTTCCTCCGCAATGATTTCGTCCAGCCACAGAGCGGCAAGCGTGCTGACGTGGCTCTCCCGGGTGATCTCGTCATCGTTGGGGGTAACACGGTCGCGAAGTGCGACCTTCAGCGCCCGTATGGCGGCCGGGCCGGTGGTGTCGGTGGCCTCGACGTCGCGGGTCTTGCCGTCGTGATCGCGAAATCGGGTTCGGGCGCAGTACCGGTTGGGGCCGAGCTTTTCGGTGCGGATGTTGCCCCAGGTGCCGATAGTCCGACGATCCATGGCTTTGGTGAATCAGACACATTTCGTGGGACAATCCCGGCGAATTGGTTCGTCTTCAATCTGGCAATTGGGTGCTGATGTGACGACCTGGTCGCTCCGCTGACCCGGCGTTCGCCGCACAGAATCCGACTAACAGCTCCCAAGCATGATCAAAACGCCCAGTGACTGGACGTTTGCTTCGCGTTCGCGTCGATAGCGACCGATTCACATCTCGGCTCGGTGACACAGAATGCCGGATCTGACCTGGAATGAATGCATCCGGTCCAGCTCTGCTCTGACCGGAATCAACGCGTCGCCCTGCGATCGTGTCTGATTCACGTACACCCTGGAATCAACGGACACTACGTCCGCCGAGCCGGCCTCCAGAG